>JBPCPU010000269.1:0-12000 GCA_050998795.1 Pyrinomonadaceae bacterium | reverse complement strand
TACGGGCAGGCTGACCGCTTTTAGAGACATACCGCGGCAAAATTACAAGCAGATGGCGCGTGAATACGCGGTTAAAGCCTTGTCGCTTGATGACCAACTGCCCGAAGCGCACGCCACGCTCGGCAGCATTTTATCAGTGGCTGATTACGATTTTGCGGGCGCGGAGCGCGAATACCAACGCGCCCTCGAACTGAATCCGAATTACGCGGAAGCGCATCTGTGGCGCGGGCAGCTTCTCAGCAGTTTAGGCAGGCACGAAGAAGCATTAGCCGAAATTCGACGGGCGATGGAGCTAGACCCGATGTCGCTCGAAGCCAATTCCACTTATGGCGAAGCATTATTTTTTGCGCGGCGTTACGACGAATCAATCGCGCATTTGAAAAAAGTCGTTAATCTGGACGCGAATTATTTTCCGGCGCATCGCTATCTTGCCTTTAATTACGAGATGAAAGGCGATTACGCTGCGAGAATCGCCGAGTCGGTTAAAATCAACGAGATTACCGGCTCGCATCAACGCGCCGAAGCCATGAAAAAGAGTTTCGAAAAAGGCGGCTGGCAAGGCTTTTTGCGCGACGCAACTACCGATAATTCGCCGCTTGACCTGCATGGGTATCTCGTGGCGACATTCTGCGCCGAACTCGGCAATAAGGACAAAGCATTTGCCATTTTGGAGAAATTATACGAAGAGCGCGAAGGCGAACTCGTTCTTATCAAAGTTGACCCGCGCCTCGATAACCTGCGGGACGACCCGCGATTTCAAGATTTGCTGCGCCGCGTCGGATTGCCCGAATGAAATTAAGCAATGAATTCCTGACCGTTGGAAAAATTAAAGATTTATTCGATGTCGTGCTGGAACTCCTTCAATGAACAGACGCACTCATTAACCGAAAAGGCGCGGCAGACGTTTATTTAAATTTTTCGGCAGCAAAATTTCCATCGCGTCGTCAACCGTGACGATTCCGGCAATATCGCCTTCATCGTCAATTACAGGTAAGGCGAGAAGATTATACTCGGCAATTGTTTGCGCGACTTCTTCCGCCGAATCATTCGGATGAGCAAACTGAAATTTATCGCGCATCACCTGTGCAAGCTGAAAAGTCGGGTCGGCTAAAATCAAACTTCGCAGAGAAATCAGCCCGGCAAGTTTCCACGAATTTTCTTCTTCGACGACATAAAGGTAATAAATCATATTAGGCGTTTCCGCCGTTTCGCGTAGGCGCGCAATCGCCTGGCTAACGGTCAAATCTTTCGGGAATGTAACAAATTCCGTCGTCATTAAACCGCCCGCCGTGTCGTGTCCGAACGGCATCAGTTCGGCGATGTCGGCTTTTTCGTCGTCTTCCATCAAATCAAAAAGTTCCTGCGCCTTGTCTTCGTCCATTTCGCCCAAAACATCAACCGCGTCGTCGGGCGACATTTCTTCCAAAAGGTCGGCGGCGCGTTCTTCGTCCATTTCTTCAAGGATTCGCGCCTGATTTTCCGTGGACATTTCTTCCAGAGTGTCGGCGGCGATTTCGTTGTCCAGAGATTCGACAATTTCCGTGCGGTGAATTGGCGACAAGGTTTCGGCAAGCTGCGCGATTTCGACCGGATGAAGCCGCGAAAGTTTATCCTTTGAAGATTTTAACTGCACGGCAACGCTTGATTTATCGGTTGCCAAATAGCCGACATCCGCCCAATCAAGCACTTCGACAACGCGGCTGCTTCCATAAAAACCGACAGGCATCAAACGACGCAAAAATCCCTGTAGACTAACATCCGCGCCGGTTACGCGCCAGCGTTTGCCGACTTCGATAATCTGCACGTCGTTGACGCGCACGACGCGCTTGCCGTCAACGTCAATCAGTTGATTATCCAAAACGTCCTTTGCCAGTAAAACTTCGCCTTCGCGCCGCGTGAACGGTCGCAAATCAAGAATTACCGAATTCATTCCGGCTCCGTTTTTATCAAGCGCGAAAATTTTTGATTGCGGCATAAAAAAATTGCGGCGGCGATAGCGGGCGACTAAACCGATAACCGGCGGATAGTCTTCCTCGCCATAACGCACAATCACATCCTTTATGACGGCAATCTTTTCGCCCTCGGCATCGAAAACCGGACGACCGAGAATTTGCGACAAATACAGCATAATCTAAAGATAAATGATGTTTGCCAAAGATTGAAGTGTGAAAAGAAGTTTTAGACAAATTCAGAAAAATTCGTAGACGAACTAACGGAAATTGTAGAATTTAGTTTTGCAAAAAAATGTTTAAATCTGTTCAAGATTTCTGGAATACATCTACTTTTACACTTTTTCTTTAAATGGACGCTCATAAACTTTCGAGCAAATCAAACAAAAATCAATACTATACCCCGACCTTTAGTGATTGCAAAATCACCTGACGATTACCCGGCAAATCCGGGAATTTGAGATATGAATAAATCCTTGTTGTCTATCTTTGTTTTTTGTCTTTTGACTATTTCAACAACCGCGCAAACTCGTTCCAAAGTTTTCGACAATTTTGATACGGCGAAAGGCGTTAAAATTGTTACGCCGATGACTGCGCCGATTGTCGAAACCAAAAATAAAAAATTGGTCAGGAAAACCGGACAAAGTATGGCTGTTGGTGAAGGTGTGAGCAGTAATAATAAAGTTCGGGTAGCGGGTTCTAAGAGAATAACGATGGCGAGGGAAAGAAGTATGGGCAATTTTACGACCGGCGACAAAAAAATTGATTCATATATTCTTGATTCAAGCAAACGCTATGATATTGACCCGCTGCTAATTTACGCTCAAATGCACCAGGAATCTTCATTTAAAACAAAAGCAACATCATACAAAGGTGCAAGCGGTCTTATGCAGTTAATGCCGGCAACCGCCAGAAGATTGGGAGTAACGGATATTTATAATCCGAAGCAAAACATTGAAGGCGGCATAAAATATATGCGCTGGCTGCTTGATATGTTCAACGGCGATGTGGTGCTGGCGCTTGCAGGTTACAATGCGGGCGAAGGCGCGGTGATGAAATACCGCAATCAAGTTCCGCCGTATCGTGAAACGCAGGAATATGTGCGCCGAATTTCCGAACGATATAACTCGATTATCAATCCAAATTTACCAAACGTGGCTCTTAAAGTTTCCAAAAAAGAAGCAAAAGAGCTTGAAAAGATAGAATCTGCTCCGCTCACCGCGTATGAGCCGAATGTATTGACTATTCGCACGCCGAACGGCAAACTGCGGCTTGTCAACCAATAAAATTAAAAGTTTCTTGCGTAGTCCTTCTTCTCCTTTGGTCTAAAAAGACTTGCGGTTGGAAATTTCCAGCCGCTTTTTTTTGTGTGAAATTTCCGATTACTGTATGATTGCATAAAATTCAAGATTTAGGATTTAAGATTCAAAATTGAAATCTTAAATCTTAAATCTTAAATCTTGAATCTTAAATCTTGAATCTTGAATCTTGAATCTTTATGTTTTGCACAAAATGCGGCGCGAATAATTCGGACACAGCAGTTTATTGTCAAAAATGCGGCACACTTCTCGAAGCCGAAGAAGAAACAAGGTTGGCGCGTTCGATTGGAAATAAATTAAGCGATGACGACGAAGAAACGCAAATTTTTTCGATTCGTCCGACGTTAATGTTTGTCAAAGTCGGTTACGGCTTGGCGGTTTTAGGCGCATTTTTGTTGGTTTTTCTGCTTTATTATGTAGGAAAACTCATTGGTTTGGACATTCCCTGGTGGTTTTCCATTTTCGCCGGACTTTCTTTACTTTTGATACCGACGTTTTTTCATTTCAAACAAAAATTAGTGCGTTATACGCTGACCGACGCGAAAATTGAGATTGACGAAGGTCTAATCTCACGAACCACTCGCAATGTGCCGCTCCGCACGATTCAGGATGTAACCGTTTCGGCGACAGTTTCGCAAAGAATGCTTGGTTTTGGGGATTTAATTATTGAAAACGCGGGCGAAACCGAAGGGAAAATTGTTTTGAAAAATATCAATTCACCAAAAAAATACGCGGACGTTTTACTCAAACAAATGCGGCAACTCAATAAGTAAATTACGAATTACGAATTTCAAATTACGAATTTGTTCATTAACCAACTATCGTAATTCGTAATTTGAAATTCGTAATTGAACAATCAGTTATGAAAACAATATTTGTAACCGGCGGCGCGGGTTTTATTGGTTCGGCTTTTGTGCGGTTGATTTTGCAGGAAACTTCCGACCTTGAAATTATCAATTTTGACGCGCTGACCTACGCGGGAAATTTGGATAATCTCCAAGATTTGGATGAAACGCGCTATAAATTCGTCAAAGGCGACATCACAAATCGCGCTGAAGTGTCCGACGCTTTGCCTGAAAATTGTGAAGCGATTTTCAACTTCGCCGCCGAATCGCACGTTGACCGCAGTATTAATTCGGCGAGCGAGTTTGTTTTGACGAATATACTCGGAACACAGATTTTGCTGGACGCAGCGCGGGCAAAAAATGTGCGTCGTTTTGTGCAGATTTCGACCGACGAAGTGCAGGGAAGTTTGCCAGAAGACGACAAATTGTTTTTTACCGAAGAATCGCCGATTCAACCGAATTCGCCGTATGCCGCATCTAAAGCCGCCGCCGAACATTTTGTCCGCGCCGCGCACGAAACTTTCGGCGTTGACACGATTATCACCCGTTGCGGAAACAATTACGGCGAGCGGCAATTTCCCGAAAAACTGATTCCTTTAGTAATTGCAAATGCAATGAATAATGAGCCTTTGCCTTTATACGGCGACGGGAAGTACACCCGCGATTGGATTTTTGTCGAAGATCACTGCCGCGCTATTTGGCTTGCCTATAAAAAAGGGAAGTCGGGCGAAAGCTACAATATCGGCGCAAGAAATGAACGGCAAAATCTCGAAGTCGTCAAATCAATTCTCGACGCGCTCGGCAAACCGCATTCGCTTATCGAATTTGTAACTGACCGGCTCGGACACGACAGACGTTATGCAATTGATGCGACCAAAGTTGAAACCGAACTCGGTTGGAAACCGCAAACGACTTGGGAAGAAGGTTTGCAAAAAACGATTCGCTGGTATCAGGAAAATCAGGATTGGGTAAATCGTATCAGAAACGGCGCATATCGTGATTATTATAAAAATCAATACAGAATGGAAGTCGGAAATAAATGAGAGTTTTAATCACGGGCGCAAACGGAATGGTTGCAAGAGCAGTGATTGAATATTGCCGTACAATCGGCGACGAAGTTGCGGCATTGACACGCCAAGAACTAAATATTGCAAACACCGGACAAGTTCAAGAATTTTTACAAGATAAAAAGCCGGATGCGGTAATAAATTGCGCCGCTTTTACGGATGTTGACGGCGCGGAAACGAATCAGGAAGTTTGTTACAAGACAAACACATTCGGCGTTGAAAATTTGGCGTTGGCATCAAAGAAAATTGACTGCGCTTTTGTAACTATTTCCACTGATTTTATTTTTGACGGAACGAAAGATGATTTTTATACGCAGCGCGATACGCCGAATCCGCAGAGCGTTTATGCCAAATCAAAACTCGAAGGCGAGATTCGCGCCCGAAACGCCTACGCGCGTTCAATAATCGTGCGTTCAGGTTGGATTTACGGCAGCGGCGGCACGAATTTTATGAGTGTTCTGCCTAAACTTCTGGCAGAAGGAAAACCAGTCAAAGCAATTTCTGATTCCTTTGGAACGCCGACTTCCGCGAAAGATTTAGCGCGTCGGCTTCGTGAACTCGTCGAACTCGATTTGCCCGCCGTTTATCACGTTACAAATGCGGGCGAAGGCACAAGTTATTTGGGTTTTGCGCGGAAAGTTTGCGAGATTAATGGACTCAATGAAAACTTACTTGAGAGCGTTTTGACAAAAGATTTGAAACGTCCCGCGCCGCGCCCGCAGTTTTCGCGTCTGGCTTGTCTTTTCAGTCAAAAGTTTGGGCTTTCTCCTTTGCCAAATTGGGAAAAAGCACTTGTCGAATTTATTACGGATTTTGAAAATTAGAGCAAATTTCAGGGAATTGAAAGACAATGAAGAAAATTGACAGGGATAACAGGATATACAAGGATATTAAAACAAAGAGAATTTTTTATCCCTATTTAACGTCAGTTTGGGATAAGAAATTCATTTTTAAGTCGGAGAAACCGACGCGCATATTTGTAGCCCATAGCGCAAGCTATGGGAAAAGTTGAGTAAATTCACGCAAAGCCGTTGAAAACGGCAGCATAAACTTATATCGCTATCTTCGATAGCTTAGTTTCACGGCTTAATTCATTCCCACAGCTTGCGCTATGGGCTACAATTATCTCGCCGTCTTCGACGGCTTATCCCGAACTGACGTTATTTATCCTATTGTTCCTGTCAATTTCTTTTGGATTTTGGATTTTATAAAATAAAAACTTGCTCTGATTTAACAAAAATTTCTTTCTCTGCAATAAAAAACTAACCCTTCGCTTTTTTGATTTCCTCAACCAAAACGGGCATCGCGTCAAAAATATCACCGACAATACCGTAATCGGCAATATCGAAAATCGGTGCTTCCGCATCTTTGTTAATTGCAATAATCGTACCCGCGTTTTTCATTCCGACAATGTGCTGAATCGCGCCGGAAATTCCGAGAGCAATATAAACTTTCGGCGCGACGGTTTGACCGGATGAACCGATTTGACGGTCAATCGGCAGCCATTCCGCATCGCAAATCGGGCGTGATGCCGCTAAATCCGCGCCGAGTATGTCGGCTAATTCCTGCGCTTTTGCGATATTTTCCTGCGATTTGATGCCGCGACCGATGGCGACAATAATGCTTGACTTTGACAAATCAACCGTCGCTTTTGCTTCCTGAAACGGTTCTTCGGCTTCCATTCTCACGTCTCCGACGTTAACTTCAATCGTTTCAATTGGCGCGTTTCCTCCTTTTTCGGCATTGTCGCCGCGAAACGCGCCCGATTGAAACGTAATAAAATAAGGCGCATCGCCTTCAACCGTTACATCAGCGTCTAATTTTCCTAAGAAAATGCGGCGCGTCAAAAGTAATTTTCCGCTTTCGACTTTATAGCGAATGCAGTCGGCGACAACTTCCTTGCCAAAACGCGCCGCAACTTTCGGCGCGAAATCGCGCACTTGATATGTGTGCGCCATCACGACATATTGCGGATTTTCCTTTTTAATAATCTCTTCCCAAGCGTCGGCGTAAGCGTCGGGCGTATAAATACCGAGTTTTTCGTTTTTCGCTACGATAACTTTTTCGAGATTGTATTGTGAAATCTCCTGTGCCAGAGCGCAATCCTTATCGCACGGAATCACGGCGGAAACTTTTAATCCCAAATCTTTTCCGATACGTTGCGCGGCGGTAATCGCCTCTAGTGAAGTTTTGTTTAAAGCACAATCTTTGTGTTCGATGAATACTAAAATCATAAATTTTAACCTTTTAGTTTTTCCGTATAATTTGCAATCTGCAATAAAAACTCTTTGCGCGTAGAATTTTTGCCCGTTTCAATTAGCTTTACCAGTTCAATGCTCGAAACTTTCGGTAAAGCTAAACTTTCCGTAGATTCCCGATAATTTTTTCCTTTAAGCAAATAGATTGTTAAATTTTTATCGTCGTAATGCCATACTTCGGGAATCCCGATTGCCGCAAAAATGTTCATTCGATTGAGCGAAGAATGTTTTATATCAATTTCAATAGTTAAATCCGGCGGCGGGTCAAACTCCAAATTAACCGTTTCCTTTCCGCGCATCAATTCAGCATTACGGATGTAATAACACTCGTCAGGCTCGAAACCTCTTTCCAAATCTTCGCGCTGAAAAGTAGTTGAACCACCCGCAAAAATTTCTATTTCGAGGATTTCGGTAAGTCTTTCAAACAGCATCGCCAGAATCTTTTTCAGGTTTTCGTGTTTGAGCGAAAGAACCATAATTTCCAAATTACCTCTGTCAAAAGTAAAGTGCGCCGGTGTTTCATTCTGCAAAGTGTCGGTAATTTTTTTGTAGGAATTCCAACTAATGTTGTGCAGAACGACTGCCTGAGTTTTTTCCAAAACTGCATCCATAGCTCTTATAATACACGAACTTCCGTTTTCAATTTCTCAACCAATTCGACCGCGCCGGCTCTCACATCGCCGTTTCCTAACATCTGAGTCTGTTTTAATTTTAACGGAAGATAAACTTTTTCGATTTTCTGCTTTGAGCCGAAACTTTCGTCCGGCGGCGTAACGTCTCTGATTTCCTTTTTCTTCGCCGCCATAATGCCTTTCAAACTCGCGTAGCGAATTTGTGAAATTCCCGATTGAATCGTCAAAAGCGCGGGCAACTGATATTTAAACCATTGATACCAGCCGCTTTCGAGTTCGCGTTTGATACGCAAACTTCCGTTCAAACTCGCGTGGTCAACTTCAATAACAATCGTCGCGTGCGGAATTCCCAAAAGTTCAGCTAAAATCACGCCCGTTTGTCCGTAACTTGCATCATCCGATTGCAATCCGGTGAAAATCAAATCGGCGTTTTCATCTTTAATTGCGTCGGCAATTGTTTTCGCAATCTGAAACGGCGAAAGTTTGTTCGGTTCGTCAACTATAATGTGAATTCCACGGTCTGCGCCGCGTGCCAGAGCGTCTTTAATGACAGTTTTCGCTGACGGCGCACCGAGCGTGCAAACTATAACCTCGCCTTCGCCTTTCGCTTCCTTCATCCGCAACGATTCTTCGAGCGCGTAACCGTCCGATTCATTTGTCTGGTGTGAGATATTCGATTCGTCAATCCATTTTTCGTCGCTGCTAACGCGCAAAACCGCATCTTTGTTAGCGACTTGCTTCATTAAAACAATAATTTTCATACTTTTTTAGTATAAGGAATTTCGCCCTATTCAATATCTCTCAATAAATCTTTGGATTTTCGGTCAATTATTCTTTTGAATAACCTTGTGTTTCATACATTGGGAAAAATATTCAAATAACCGATAAAAAATTCGCCGTCTTGCCGAAATATACATTCCCTGTAAATTTATTCTTCGCCCGTCAAAATCGCTTGTAAAAACTTCTGCTCTTGCGGATTGAACAAGCGAAAAGATTTGCTTGTATCAACTATTTCCAAATTCAGAAGCGGCGAAAGCACTCGATTGTTTTCAACCTGAACCAACAGCAAAAGTCCGTTTTCACGGCGAAAAGCCATCAAAGGCGACGGCAGATATTGACGTTCCGGGTCGAGTAAATAATACTCTTCAACGCCGAGCCGAGCATATTCCAAACGCTTGCCGCCGAGGTCATTTTCAAACGTGCTGTCCGAGGCAACTTCAAAAACGACCTGTGGAAACACACCTTCTTCCCAGGTTTTGAACGTGCGGCGAAGTTTATTTTCAACCGCGAAACAAACGAAAACATCGGGCGCAAGCCATTTTTTCGAGTTTCCCTCGTCGTAATAAATCATTAAATTCGCGCCAATCAATACGTCTTTTCGAGAAGCGAAAAACGCCTCTAAAAGATTAAAAAGCAGAGAATTTAACTTGTAATGGATGGCTGTTTCGCCCATTTCACCTTCAATTTCAACCGGATAATAAACTTCTCGCTCGACAATTGTTTCAGGATAAACTATCGGCGTATTCGCAACTTGAACTTCGGTTGTCGTCGGCGTATTCATAATTTGCTACTCATTATATCGCTTGAAAATCAAACACGCATTTGTGCCGCCGAAACCGAAACTATTGGAAAGCGCGAATTCAATCTCCGCTTTACGAGTTTCATTCGGCACATAATCCAAATCGCAATCCGGGTCGGGAAATTCGTAATTGATTGTGGGCGGCAAAATTTGATTGTCTAAAGCCAAAACCGAAAAAACCGCTTCAATTCCGCCAGCCGCGCCGAGCGCGTGTCCGGTCATTGATTTAGTTGAACTGACCGCGAGTTTGTATGCGTGTTCGCCAAAGGCTTGTTTTATCGCCATTGTTTCAAACTTATCGTTATAAGTTGTAGAAGTTCCGTGCGCGTTGATATAGCCGATTTGTTCGGGCGAAATTCCGGCATCTTTAATTGCTTTGAGCATTACGCGCCGTGGTCCAGAACCTGTTTCGTCGGGCGCGGTAATGTGAAAAGCATCGCCGCTCATTCCGTAGCCGACAATTTCTGCATAGATTTTTGCGCCACGTGCCTGAGCAAAATCAAGCCCTTCTAAAATAACGATTCCCGCGCCTTCGCCGCAGACAAAACCTTCACGTTTCAAATCAAACGGGCGCGAAGCGTGTTTCGGGTCGTCGTTGCGCGTCGAAAGCGCACGCATCGAAGCAAAACCGGCGACCGACATCGGCGTAATTGCACTCTCCGCGCCGCCGCAAATCATCGCATCGGCGTCGCCGCGTTCGATTATTCTGAAACTATCGCCGATGGCGTGTGCGCCAGCCGCGCAAGCCGTTGCCGTTGCCGTATTCGGACCTTTCGCGCCGTGCCGAATCGAAACATTTCCCGACGCTAAATTGACAATTGCCGACGGAATAAAAAACGGCGAAACGCGGTCGGGTCCGCTTGCCAGCATTTTGTCGTGTTCACGTTCAATCGCCCAAAAATCACCGATTCCCGAACTGATATATGTCCCAACCATATCGGCATTGGAATCATCAATTTTCAGACCACTGTGTTTGATTGCCTCGTCCGACGCAGCAATAGCAAAATGTGTGAACGCGCCCATCCGACGTGCTTCTTTTTTGTCAAGAAAATTTAACGGGTCAAAATCCTTGACCTCGCAAGCAAACTTGACCGAGTATCTTTCCGTGTCGAATTTTTTGATATAATCCGCGCCGCTCTCACCGCGAAGCATTGCCGCCCAGGTGGTTTCGACATCGTTTCCGCACGGCGTAACTAATCCAAATCCGGTTACTACAACACGACGTTTCATAATTCTAATGGTAAATGGTAAGTGGTAAATGGTTAGCTAATTTCAAAACTATTTATCATTTACCATTTACCGTTAATTTAATCTTGTTTATGCTGCTCAACGTAGGCGTAAGCATCACGAACGGCTTGAATTTTTTCCGCGTCTTCGTCGGGGATTTCAATATCGAATTCCTCTTCAAATCGCATTACGAGTTCGACCAAATCCAAAGAATCCGCGCCCAAATCTTCGATAAAGCGTGCGTTTTCAGTAACTTCCGCTTCATCTACACCTAATTCGTCAACAATAATTTGTTTTATTTTTTCTTGGACTTCTGACATTATTTTCTCCTGTTATTATTTTAGTCTAGGAAGTCTGGAAAGTCTGGAAACCGATTAACCTTCCTGACTTCCTAGACTTTCCAGACTTTCCAGACTGTTTTTCAAACTTTCTGAATTTTCGACATTCAAACTGCGCACATTGCGGTTAATTTGTCTAACCAAACCTGATAAAATTTTTCCCGCGCCAACTTCGACGAATGTTTTAACGCCTTCGATTATCAAATTTTCTACTGATTGCGCCCAGCGCACAGGTTTTGAAACTTGTTCTACTAAAGCCGTTTTCACTCTTTCGCCTTGCGTATTCTTTTCGGCAGAAACATTTTCCATTATCGGAAATGTTAAATCCTGAAAATCAATTTTGGCTAAATCTTCTGCCAATTTTTCCTGCGCGGGCAGTATCAAAGCGCAGTGAAAAGGCGCGGAAACATTCAATTTTATCGCACGTTTCGCGCCGCGTTCCTTCAACAATTCACACGCGCGGTCAATCGCTTCCGCGTTTCCCGCAATTACAATCTGCGACGGCGAATTGATATTCGCCGGACTGCAAACCTGACCTTCAGCGGCTTCTTCGCAAGCAATTTCAACCGTTTCAAGCGGTAAACCTAAAATCGCCGCCATCGCGCCGACTCCAAACGGCACAGCGGCTTGCATATATTCCCCACGTTTGCGGACGATTTTTACTGCGTCGGCAAAACTCATCGCGCCCGCCGCAACCAAAGCCGAATATTCTCCTAAACTGTGTCCGGCAACAAAATCTGGTTGAGCAAAACCTTCGCTTTCCATTGCGCGATACGCGGCGATGGA
>JBPCPU010000198.1:0-4348 GCA_050998795.1 Pyrinomonadaceae bacterium | reverse complement strand
TGGGACGGTGGACACAAATTTATTTCAGCGACGAAAATCTTAATTCCGAAAAAGCACGGAGTTTATTGTTTCTCTGTTGACTTGGGAGAACCTTTCCCTGCAAAAATTCATTTACCGCTTTATATTGGCAAAGCACCGAATCAATATCTTTCGGAAAGATACGAGGATTATTTATCAGAAATTAGAAATCCGAAAGGTCGTGAGGAAATAGTAGTAACTCTCAATAAATACAAAGAACGGTTGCTGTTTTGGTGGATTGTATTGCCGAGGGTTTATGTTGATACAGTCGAAGAACATTTGCTGATGTGTTGCAAGCCGCCTTGTAACAAAAAAGGTTTCGATAGAGAAAGATTTTGGGGTAAAGCATTTGAATAAAAGGAGAGAAATAAGATGCCTGATTATATTCCCGCTTTGAGAGCGCAGATGGGCGATTGGATTTACTACGTTACCGTGATGAAACTTGGAAAGATTGCGCGTGAATGCAGACTTGTAGATGAAATTCACCCTAACAAAGATTTGGACAAACTAATCCAACGCGATTTAGAAGACCGTGTTCAAAAAGAGATGGTGCCATATCTGTTGAATGAACCGCAAAGATTTTACGGTGCGTTGGTTGTTGCCGTTTATGGCGGAGAACCTGAGTTCTCACCTGTGAATGTCAGCGAACACCATTTACTTGATGATGAAGTTGACAAGTCAAGTTACGGCTTTGGCTTATTGCGCTTTGATGGCAGTCAAACTTATTACGCTTTGGATGGACAGCATCGGCTCTATTCTATTCAACTAGCAATCAAACTCGAACCCGATTTAGCTAAAGAAGAAATCACAGTCATCATTCTCAAACACGAAGAAACCAAGAAAGGATTGCAGAGAACACGCCGTTTGTTTTCGACGCTCAACCGTCGCGCCAAGCCTACCTCAGCCGCGATGAATATTGCCATTGACGAAGACGATAGTGTTGCCATCGTAACACGAGAATTGGTTAAAGAGAATCAAGACCTGAAAAAACTTGTCTTGTCAGGTGTGACAGGCTCAAAGCAGATTTCTCCAAAAAGCAAAAAGCATGACCCTATCATTACAACATTAGCCGCCTTCTACGAAACGAATGAAATTCTGCTTGGTGCATTCGATGGCGGTCTCGAAATCAATAAAGGGTTCAAACAGTTTCGGCGTTCTTATCAAGATATAGACGCTTACTATTCATTCTTGGAAAAAATTTGGATGCGGATGTTGGAAAAATGTTCAGGTTTTGACGACGTTTTGAGCGGAAAGAAAACGCCCGGCGACCTTCGTTTGCGAACTGACTCAAGCGGGCAGCCGATTTTAGATGACGAAGGCAAACCGATTGCGGGCGGAAATGTGTTTGCTCGTCCCGTCGGTCAATATGTTGTCGCCGAAGTTTTGAAATTGGCGGGCATTCAAGGCAAATCTATTGATGACACGATTGACGCAATGATGGCTAATGTTTCGATGAACATTGACGAAGAGCCTTGGGTCAATGTCATTTGGAATCCTGACACTCGCAACATCATCGGCAGTAAAAAAGAAAGGAAACTTTTGGCATCGCTGATAGCGTTCTCTCTTGGATTAAAAGGAACTCCAAAATTCCGCGAGCTGACAAACCTTTATCGAGACGTTAGCGGCAACAAAAAAGCTAACGTCTTGCCGCCGATTGAATGGTCGGGAAATGTTGATGAGGAAAACTCAGACGGCAACTTTGAGCAACAAGAAATTAAGGAATAAATTGACTAAAAAGCAATATATGATTTTAACGCTTTCGATACGAAGCCAATTTATACGCTAATCTTGTCGTTTCGGGCAGACGATATTTCGGTGGCATTGCAAAACATATTTCACAACAGTTTCCAAACCGATGCGATGTCCGAACAAAACAAAAATCGGCGGAACTTTTTTTCGCGTCCGCAAACCAAAGTTTATGAAGGAATGCTCATCGGCGAAAACGCCCGCGCCGTTGACCTCGACGTGAACGCCATCAAAGAGAAAAAGCTAACCAATATGCGGACAACTTCCACCGACGAAGCGATGCGGCTTGTTCCCGTCAAAGATTTATCGCTTGAAGAAGCGTTGGAGTTTATCGCCGACGATGAACTTGTCGAAACGACGCCAAAAGCGATTCGCCTGCGGAAAAGAGTTTTGAAGGCGAATGAGCGACCGAAGAAATAAAAATGATTTCGACGAAAGAGTTAAAGAAAATTGCGTCGGCTCGGATTAAAGACGCTGAAGTTTTATCAAACGGAGGGCGTTACGATGGTGCGGTTTATCTTTGCGGTTATTCAATTGAACTATCGCTCAAAGCGAGAATCTGCCGAACATTGAGTTGGTCGGGTTTCCCTTCATCTAAACGTGAATTTGAAGGTTTGCAGAGTTTCAGGACTCATCGGTTGGATTTGCTCTTGAGTTTATCGGGACAAGAAATCAAAATAAAAACGAAGTTTTTGGCTGATTGGTCGGTAGTTGTCAAATGGGAGCCGGAAACCCGTTATTCGGTCGTCGGCACAATCAAGCAAGCCGATGCACAAAGAATGATTAAATCTGCTAAAATAATCGTTAAGGCTTTGATGTAAGGAAGAAAAAAATGTTTGAAGTAGCGGAAATTACAATGTCGGAAGTGGCGGAAAAGTTTCGCCGGATAGAAATTGAGCTTTCAGCCGAAAAGGGAAACTTTACGCTTTTCGCGCTGATTGAGCGCGAAGACTCGATAGGCAGATGGGATGTGGTTATCTCCGCTGATTGGATTGAACGAAACGAAAAGGAAGCACTCGATTTGGTCACCTCAAAAATATATTCGAGTTTGGAAAAAACCGAGCAAATAATGCTTTCCAAAATTGTTATTTTGCCGCCTTCAGATAAGTTTGTTCAGAATCTGAATCTTATTGGTGTCGAACACGGCAAGGCGCGAATAACAAATTGCACATTCAACGGAATTTTAGTTAAAGAAGCGTTTTTGATTACTTCAAATCCGAAACAGGTTTCTAAAAAAAGTGTTTTGAAAGCGAACGAAAGACCGAAGAAATAAGCCTTCGTAAATCGTAAGTAGTGAATCGTGAATAGATTGTCCTCTATTCACGATTTTCTGTTTTATTAAACAAATGTTAGAATTTTCCCTCGCCAAGGTTTTAATAAATTCAACTTTCAGCAAAGCAATATTTAATGAGCAAAATCACGCGCCGCGAATTGCTTCAACTGGCAAGCGCGGTTCTGGTCGGTAAAAATTTAACAGGTTGTAAAAATACGCCGGATGCTTCGCAAAAAAGCGAAATTATTAATAAATCGGGCGAGTTGATTACTACACCGCAAGGTCGAATTCTGCCCGCCGATGCCGCGCCTTTGGAGAAACAAATTTTGTATGAATCTGCCGCCGAGCCGAGTCATCTCGATATTGCGCGGGACATTTACGGCGCGGGCGTGGCGATAAATTGGGGCGGCGAACCGCTTCTCAGGCGCGACCAAAACCAAAATCTCGTTCCGGCGATGGCGGAAAGCTGGCAAGCCAACGAAACGGTCGAATACTGGGATTTTACAATTCGCAAAGATGCGCGTTGGAGCGACGGCGTGCCGATTACGGCGCACGATTGGGTTTTTACGTTTCGGCATTTGGCTTCGCCGCAATTGGATAATCCGTGGACTTGGTTTTTTTACGACGTGAAAGGCGTTCAGGCATTTAAAGAAGGAAAAGGAAAAGCGGAAGACATCGGCGTAGAAGCGTTGGACGACAGAACGGTTCGCATTCACAGCGAAAACGGCGCGATTCCGCATCTTCCCGCGCTGATGGCGTATCAAGCGGCTGTTCCCGCGCCGCGCCATAAAGCCGAAAATAATCCCGAACATTGGGCGGACACGGCGGAAAATTTTGTCTCGTCGGGTCCGATGCGATTGCTTAGTTGGGAGCATAACCAACGGCTCGAATGGGACGCAAATCCATATTATAACGGAGCGCACAAAGTCGGCATTCAAAGATTGATTCAGATTGTCGGTGCGCCCGCTATCGGTTGGTTTAATTCCTGGCTGAACAAGGAAATTGATTACATCCCGATTTTGCAGCCGCAGGAACTCGCGCAGGTTATTAACGACAATGAGTTGGAAAAATACCTGCATACATTCAACAATTTTCAGATTCAATATCTGTCTTTCGATTGCCTGCGACCGCCGTTTGATAATCTGAAACTCAGACAGTCGCTTTCGCACGCCGTTGACCGCGAGCCTTTTTGCAGTAAAGTAATGCTCGGAACGCGCATTCCGGCGTTTTCGATGCTGCCGCCCGATTTTCCCGCTTATAATCCCGAATTAAAATCGGTGCAGGATTTTAATATCGAAAAAGCGAAAGCAC
>JBPCPU010000207.1:0-7318 GCA_050998795.1 Pyrinomonadaceae bacterium | reverse complement strand
CTCGAGCGCGGGCATCTGTCCCGCAAGGAACACGGAAGCGTTCAAAAACGATTTAAATATCTTTGAGCGGAAATTTTTGGTCGCGCATCTGCGTTCGCGGGCAAGATGCCCACGCTCCCGGTTTCTAATATCATTTGCTCAACTCGACACCTGTCGCTTCAAACGAAATTTCCGTCACAGTTCCGTCTTTATTAACATTATTAAATTTCGCGCCGTCTTCGTTCACCAGATGGTCAACTTCTTTTTTGCTCAGAGTTTTGATACTGAAAACGCCTTCGGCTTTCGCGTTCATTCCCGCCGAATCAAGCGGAATAAAAAAGGCGTGGTCTTTAAATTTCACGCGCACCGATTGAGCATCTTTGCTCGGAGCAAGTTCCATCCAGCAGCCTTCCATTTTGCAGGAACGCACAATCACGCCTTTAACCAAAACATTTTTACCGGCGTATTTGTTCGGATTTTTCAAAACTTTCGCCAGCGAAACTTTATCAACTTTGCCAATCGCCGCACCGCGTTTCAACATTCCGTCGGCATCGAAAGTTGCTACTTTATCGGCATCGGTGGGCTTCATTTTGTCCATTTTCTCCTGAGCAAAACCCGCACCGACAAATGCCAAACTTAAAATCATTAAGCCTATAATTTTTTTCATAATATTTTCCTCTTAAATCGTGTATCATTAAAGATGAAAACATTATAACAATGAAAGATAAACATATTCAAATTTCAGGGATTTTTCTGGCGATGTTTTATGCCGTGTTTATCGCGTGGATTTACTCGGTCGAGCCAAAATCTTTAACCGAAGTTCCGGCTAAGGCACAGACGACCATCGAAAATGTTACAACCAAAGCGCAGGTTATAACGAACACTTACGAAGTTGACCGGGAAAAATTCAATGAAGGCTTAAAGGCGTTTCGCCAGGATAATTTCATCGCGGCGCGTGATTATTTTCAGCGAGCCGATCCTGAAAGACGCGACGCGAAAACGCAATTTTATATTGTGTATAGTTTTTACAGACAAGGTTTCGGCAAAGTTTATAATGACAACGAACTTTTCAAAAAAGGCTTAGAGGAAATTGATAAAGTCATCGTGCTTGATAAAAATTTCAAATCTGACGACGAAGATTTGAAATTAAAAACGCCCGTCGAACTGAAAAATGAATTTGAAGAAGGTTTGAAAGTTACGGCAAGCGATTTTAACCCATTCAAGGTTTTACGCGAAAGGAAGTAAAAAAATAAAAAGTAAAAAGGCAAAAAATAGATGGAAGAGGTCAAAAGGCAAGAAGAAGTTATAACACGGCAAGATGCGGAGATTGAAGATTTGTCATTCGTTGACGGCGAGTTGTTGGAAATCCCGACCGACGCGGAAATAAAAACGAAGGATGAAAAACAAATTTCTTTTCCAAAAACCAAAAACCAAAAACCAAAGACCGAAAACCAAAAATCTTACTTACAATACATCTTTTTGCCCTTGATTTTTCTGACTGTTGCGTTGCTCGGCGGTTTGCGATTAAACGCAGTGGACAGCGCGTTAATTTTCCTGAAACCGCCGCTTATTTGTTTGATATTTGCGACAATTTTACTTGTTCTGTTTTTTCGCGCAGGTTTGCTGAAACTCGAAGGCTGGTTTTCGGAGAGTTTTTCAACGCTCAAGAACATCGCTAACGCGACGGTTTTGCTCACGCTTTTTTTTGCTTCGACTCAAATTTTTAATTCACTTTTGCCGGAAAAAGGCTTGCCGTTCTGGGTTTTCGCGTTCTGTTTTTTCTGGACGTTGTGGAATAATCTGTTTGTCGAATTTCAAGGCAAACGGCTTTTACAGAGTTTGGGAAGTGTTTTTGCGCTTGCCTTCGTTTCTAAATATCTGATTTTGGCTTATCTGACCGCGCCTGCAAGCGAAAGTTGGTGGCGCGACATTTTGGAAAATCCGACGCAGGAATTTTTCACCTTTCTTTTTGATTTGCCGCGTTTTTCCGCCGGAACCGGCTATATTCAATTTTTCGCCGTGATTTTCTTTCTGCTCGGACTTTTTCTGCTGCCGCCTGTTTCGGTTGATGATAAATAGATTTAAATACCCGGTTTAATCGCCGGATAAATTTAACTCAAATGGCGTTTCTTCTTCTAAAATTTCTTCCGAAATAACTTCATAAAGTTTATCGGCATCCTGGCGGGAAATCTGTTTTTTGGCGGGAACTTCGAGGACTTTTACTTTCGTCAAGCGATTGTGCCGCTTGATTTCGATTTTATCATCCGGCTTTATTTCACGCGAAGATTTTGCCGTCAAGCCGTTTATTTTCACCAATCCGGCATCACAAAACTTTTGCGCCAAACTTCGGCGCAAAATCAAACGGCTGGCTTTTAGAAAAAGGTCAAGACGCATTCTTTTAAGTGATAGGTGATAGGTGATGCGTGGTTAGTTTTTCCACTTATCACCTATCACCTATCACCTATCACCTATCACCTATCACTTATTTCTCGCTTTTCTTGGTTTCAACTTTTCTTTCTTCGGTGAATAAAATCGGTGCAACCAGCGGACGATATTTATCGTTGATTTTTATATACGCCGCGCCGCGTAAAGTTGCCAGATATTTTTTGCGTTCTTCGGGAAGTTTTTCGTAAGTCATTGCTTTTCGCACTTCGCTTTCGTCAAAAAACGACTCGCTGCTGGCTTTCGTTCGGTCGTCAACACGCAAGATTTCCATTCCTTCGACAAGTTCAATCGGGTCGCTCACGCCGCCGACTTTAACATTCTGCAGCGGTTTAGCAAATTTTTCGTCCAATTCTTTGATATTAATCGTTCCGCCTTTACCTTTTGTCGTTGCCACGTCGGGACGCTCGGAATTTTCTATCACAAGTTTGGTAAAATCAACGCCGCTTCGTGCTTGAGCGACAATTTGTTTAGCTTTTTCTCTGACTGCCGTTTCGTCGCGTCCGGCAAAACTCAGAAAAATTTCGCTGATGGTAATGGTTTCGGGTTTGGTAAATTTTGCTTTATTTGCCTCAAAATAGCTTTTGATTTCTTTTGCCGTCCAACCGAAATAAAGTTTTGAGTCAACTTCCTTTTGCAGAACTGAATCTCTGGTAATTTGCTTACGCCAAACCTCGCGGAGTTCCTGCGGATTAATTCCGTTTTTCTCCATTTCTTTATACAGAACATCAAGCGATTTGATGTTTTGCTGTTTCATAATTCCGGCAAGTCGCTGGTTGATTTGTCCTTCAATATCGGATTCAATCCCGAGTTCTTTGCCCTTTTGCAAAAGAAGTTCTTCGTTGATAATGTTGGCGATAAGTTCGCCTTGTTTGCCTTCGACTTCCGTTTTTGCCTGTTCGCGGGGTCTGCCTTCGAGAACGGATGTTTCAATGATGTCTTTCATTTCGCGTTTAACCCGCGAAAGCGTTATCACGCCGTCGTTGACCTGCGCGACGACTTCGTCAACAACTTTTAACTCGGTTTCCTGCGCGAAAATCGCCGAATTTGCTAAAAATAAAACTGCAATTAAAAAAATTGCGGAGTTGATATATCTCACTTTTTACTCCTTAAATAAACAAAAAATAAACAAAAAACTTGATTGAAAATTTTAATCTTCTATAATAGGTTTTGGCAACTTGAGAGTTTGATGCAAAAAAAGTTTTTTAAGTTTCTTTTCGCGTTAAAAAATAAAATTTGGAAAGAAAAACGATTTGCACTTTTCTATAAATAATGTCTTATCTCATACCATTCCAATCTCAAAATTAATGAAAAAAAGATGTCCGAAATGCCAAATGGTGAATTTTTCACACTCGAAAGAGTGCGTTCGCTGCCGCGGCTGTCTGATTGAAGTTTCGACTTTGCCTGATGGCGGCGTGAAAAGGTTACACCCGAAATCAAAAATTTTCCGGCGGGCGATTATCTGCATCGCCGTTTGCTTTCTTACTTTGCTCGGTTTTTATCTTTCATTGATTTTCACCTCGAAATCTCTCGGCTACAACGAGAAAAAAAGTGTCGCAAACGCTGTTAAGATACTGGGCGAAAAAGGTTTTTCCAGGGAAGTTTTTCTGCTCGATTATCTGACGAGTTATCGTGCCAACGACAATTGGCTCAACGCTTCGACAAAATTTGAAAACGCTTATGCCGCCACCAATTTCCCGATTGAAATAATGACGATTTATCCCGAATTTTTCACCGATACGCTCGACGACACGGAACGCGCCGCAATTCTTCTGCACGAAGCGCAGCACTTAAAAGGCGCGGACGAAAAAGAGGCGTATGAATTCGTTTGGCTCAACCGCAAAAGACTTGGCTGGACAAAAGAAACTTACGGCAAGTCATTGGTTTGGAGAAATGTCAGAGTGCAAACCAAAGAATATGTGCCGAATTTGTTTGCCTGCGACTGGAACGAAAGCGGCGACTGCACGGAATAGGTTTTACAAATTATTTACGCTTCCCAGAGCGGATTTAATATCAGTATAAGGAGATGTGAGCCAGCCGAATTTTCGATGACTAAAACTATTCGTTATCAACTGTTCGCTATTAACTATTTTTCGGAAAACAGCGAACAGCCAATAGCCAAAGCGAACAATGAACGGAGATAATTAACCTTTTATTCAATCCGTATCTGCTCTAAAGTTGTCATTAACAAATCACGAAATCCACTTTCATCATCGAAAACCATCTCGCCTCTAACTACGAAGCACGGCAAATTAAACTGTAAATCCTTCAATTTAACCGCGTCTTTCACAGTTGTCAGTAAAACTTTCGCATCGTTTGCCCGCGCATTTTTTTCAATTTTTTTAATGTCGTTTTGCGTATAAAAATGATGGTCGGGAAATGTTTGCGTAGTAACCAAGTCAAAGTTTTCCTGCCTTAATTGTTCAAAAAAATTATTCGGATTGCCCAACGCGCAAAAAGCTAATGATTTGTCCTTTGTCCTTTGTTCTTTGTCCTTTGTCCTTTGCGCCTTTGCGGGAAATTCTTCTAAATTCATCAATCCCGAAATCTTGTTTTTAGAAACAAAAATCGGGCAATTCGGATTAAATTGTTCAATTTGTGATTTAAGATTTGAAATATCTTTACTCAAATTTGCCCGCGTAATGACAACTGCATCGGCGCGTTTCAGATTTTCCAAAGACTCGCGCAAGATTCCCGACGGAAGCAGTTTTTTATTGCCAAACGGATTTGTTGCGTCAATCGTGACAATATCCAAATCGCGTTTAACTTTGCGATGCTGAAACGCATCGTCAAGCACAAACGTCGTAATTCCAAATTTTTCACGCGCCCAATTGCCTGCCGACACACGATTTGCGTCGGCGACAATAATAGCTTTTCCCAAAAGTTTCCGTGCAAGTTCAAACGGTTCGTCGCCTGCTCTTTTCACGTCTGCCAGAATTTTTTCGCCGTCGGAAACAAGAACACGGCTGTTTGGATTTTCGCGCCCGTAACCGCGTGAAAGTATGCACACGCTTTCGCCTTTTTCAGCCAAAACTTCCGCCACAAACGCGACCAGCGGTGTTTTACCTGTTCCGCCAACCGTGATATTGCCGATGCTGACGGTCGGAACGCCGAGCGAATATGATTTTAATACGCCTTTTTTATAAAGCGAATTTCGCGCTTCAACGATTGTTCCGTAAAGCCAACTTATCATAGTGTAAATCGTGAATCGTGAATCGTGAATCGTGAATAGATAACAGGTTTTCACATTACAATTCACGATTTACGATTCACGATTTACTTCTTGTTTGTCGTTTGAATCAATCTTTCTAATTTCACCTGTGCCGAATGGCTGTCAATGCTTTGCTCGGCAAGACGGGCGGCGTGCATCGGTTCTTTGGCGATTCCGCCGATGACGAGCGCGGCGGCGGCGTTTAAAATGACAAGCGAACGCGCTTCGTCGCGGCGTTTGCTGGCTAAAACTTCTTTGATGATATTCGCGCTCTGGTCGGGAGTTTCGGCTTTCAGGTGTTCGATTTTTCCGCGCTGCAAACCGAAATCTTCGGGCGAGATGCTGAATGTCTTGATTTTATTGCCGACCACTTCCGCCACAAAAGTATCGCCCGTCAAAGTTATCTCGTCCAAACCGTCCAAACCGTGAACAACCCAGGCGTGTTGCGTTCCCAACAGCGCAAGTGCCTGCGCTATCGGTTCAACCAATGACGGATGCCAAACGCCGATAAGTTGTTTCGGCGCATTTGCCGGATTTGATAAAACGCCTAAAACATTTAAGCAAGTGCGGATGCCGAGACTGCGGCGAACATCGCCGACGCGCCTTAAGGAAGGATGAAACTTCGGCGCAAACATAAAACATATTCCCGCGCCGTTCAAACAGGCTTGCGCGACTCCCGGTTCGCCCGAAACTTTGATACCCAATTTGCCCAAAACATCTGCGCTTCCGGTTCGGCTCGTTACGGCGCGGCTGGCGTGTTTGGCAACCGTCAAACCCGCGCCGGCGGCGACAAAAGCAGCGGCGGTCGACACATTAAAAGTTTTCGCAAGGCTCGAACCCGTGCCAGCCATATCAATAAAATTTTTCTGGCGCGAGGTAATTTTCACCGCACTTTCGCGCATTACGCGAGCCATTCCCGCGAGTTCCTCAAAGGTTTCGCCTTTGGCAGTCAACGCGCATAACGCGCCCGCAATTTGTGCGGGGTTAGCATTTTTGTCAATCAAAGCGCGGAAAAATTCCGAAGATTCCTTTAAAGACATATCTTCGCTGCGAATCAATCGGACAAGATATTGATAAAGCAAAGTTTCCGCTTTGCTGTTGGTGGCGGATGTCGGCGCGGCAAACAACCAATCTGTTTTCGGCATAAGCGTATTGTATATACTACGAAGCGCGAAACAAAGTTTGCAGACAAAACTTTAAATTGTAAAGAGCATTTTTGCTTTTGAGACGGTGGCGGTGCGCCGATTCGTGTGATAAGGACTAACGGCGGAATTAAGATAAATTCTTCAAATAATAATTAAACACGGGTTCTCACAAAAATAAGGCAGATTTCACAAAATCTGAAATATAAATCTGTGAAAATCTGCCTAATTTATTTATAACTGTTTGACTTGTCTTACAAATTCTTCAAAATGTAATCGGTCATCATTGTATAAAGATGCCTGACCTGTTGCGGATTTGAAACGCCGTGGCGTTGCGTCGGATAAAGCATATAATCAAATTGTTTTCCTGATTTTTGCAGTTCAAAGATAAATTGTTCAGGATTTTGCTGGTGAACATTGTTGTCCATTACGCCGTGAATTATCAACAGTTTGCCGTTTAAATCCTTTGCCGCGCCGATGACCGAATTCTTTTTGTAGCCTTCGGGATTGTTTTGCGGCGTGAGCATATAGCGTTCGGTGTAAA
>JBPCPU010000165.1:0-6332 GCA_050998795.1 Pyrinomonadaceae bacterium | reverse complement strand
GAAGTGCATAGGTTTTAGGAGGACTGAAAGTCCAAGTTCATTCTAAAATTATTGGGTCGCTATCCTTGTTTGACGGCTGTCGGTGATGCTCCAAGTATTCTTGCACTTGTTCATCGGTGATATTTCCGGTTGACCACGCGCCATATCCGATTGCCCAAAAATGATTTCCCCAATATCGCTTTTTGATGTCGGGATATTCATCTTGCAGTCTGCGGGATGTTCTGCCCTTTAATCTTTTGACAATATCGCTGATTGACTTCGACGGTGGATACTCAAGGTGCATATGAACGTGGTCAAGGCTTTCTACGCCACTCAAGATTTTGATGTCTTCGGAATCACAAATTTGAATTATCAATTCCCGACATCTCTTTTGAATCTCGCCCTTGAGAACTTGATAACGATATTTTGTGACCCATACGATATGCACACTGAGACGGCTAACTGTATGACTCCCTCGTCTTTGTTCATTCATTATTTCACTTCTAACACTTTTAGAAGTGTGTAGCAACTAAAGTCTTGCACTGAAAGTGCATAGCTTCGACTAGCGTTCTGAGACCAGTGAACAGGAAAAACTGCGGCTTTTAACGGCGGAATAAAATAAATTGCAGACGTTATTTAGGAATAAATTGAATCGGTCGTTAAATTATATTTTGGATTTATAAACCGAATTCCGAATAACTTTTACCGCGAAGTTTTTTAGCTAAATCCTCAGCGTTTGCGGGTTCTAGTTCTTCCACATTCCGATAAATTTTGCTTCCGAACATTCCGTTGGGTGAATCTTTAATAAAATCGGTTGTATGAAGATTTTCCAGTAAGAAAACTCTAATTGGCAAATCATTCGGTCTTAGCAACAAAGCCTTTTCTTTTGCTCTGGCGATATAATCTTCGACATTTTTATTTCCGTTTATCCAATAAACTGTCGCCTCGCTTTCAGAATATATGTCAATAACCGCTTCTATTTCGCTAACTGCTCCGACCCGCTTCTCCCAATAGATTCCAATATATTTACATTGCTTATGATTGTAGGGACCGCTTTTAGCGGGACAAAGATAAACATTATGAGCAAACACCGTCCGTCTGAAATCAGCATTGGCGCAATTGACAATATCAAGCGATTCTAAAGGAGAGGAATTTACAGAATTAACTTTTTGTTTTGGTGAATATGTTTCTATTTTAGTTTTTTCTGATTCCGGTTTAGGTTGCGGCGGTTTAATTTCAGCCTTTTCCAAAACCGGGACTTGAGGCTGCATCTCATTTTTGCTTTTTTCCAGGTTTAGAATCTCTTGCTCAAGTTCATTCTTTCCAAGAAACTTTGCAATTGTACGCAGATGAATCCAGATTTTTGCCGCTTCATCTGCTTCGATGCCGTTGTGATGCGCGATTTTATGACGCACTTCAGTTATTTCAAGCAACCATGTTGGCAGGCTCTGGTTTTTACCGGGAAAATCTGTCTTTAACAAATCTTTGTATTCTTCCGCAAAGGATTTGAAGTGATGAAAGTCAATTAACTCCTCGGGTTTGAGACCTCTTCGCAAATCTTTATCCCAATTACGCCGTTGGTCTTTCCCCAAAGTTTTCACAAAATCGCCAAGCCATTCATCACCGGCTCTTTCTTTCAAAAATGAAATTATATACGCACGAAATGCCAGTTGAAATAAACCAAAGCCCGTATACAATTTCTCCCTTTCAGTTTTGTTAATCATAATTATTTTTCTTGACTTCCATTAAGCGAAAAGCAGCCTTGTTCTTCAATAAATTCGGCAATATCGGTTATTTTGTTTGTATTCGATATTCTGTTGTTCGGGAATTTATTTCGCGATTGATAAAAGAGTGAATAAAAAACTTTCGTTCTTGATTTGAATTTTACAATTCAACGTTGAAATTAAAATAAAGTGCGGTTTTGTAATTGTTTAAGCCGAAGGAAAAAACTTTTACCAAACGCCTCCGCTGATAAAAGGCGGGCGGTCGCTGCCTTCGACGAAAACTATATACGCTCCGTTTGTGCCGGGTTCACGCGCTTTTTTAACAACTTCCTGACCGTCAAATCCGGCGGCGACAAGCCGGTCGCCGTCAAGCACAACCCATTGACCGTCATATTCGTCGCGGTGTTTTTCGAGCCACTCGCGTTCGCGCGAAAAATCTCTGACCGGCACGTCCGCTGCGATAATTTTCGATTCAAACAGCGGCAGATTGCGTCTCCTCATATTTAGATTCAGTTTTTCTTCCAGAACAATCCGCACAAACTCGTCCGGGCTAACGCCGCTCCGCCCGGCTTCGATTTCAAGTTTATATTCGAGTTCTTTCGGCACATCAACGGTTAAAGTCATCTTCAAATCACCTCAATTTCGGATTATATCACGCCGGTTTGCGCGGACAATAGTTTATCTTTTCGCCCGGTCTTCGCGCAGAAGTTCGGCACTATCGCTGTGCTTTCGCCCGCGCAAAGAATCTTTGATATAGCGGGCGATTTCCGTATCCTTTGAAGGTTTAAAATTTGCTGCTTCGGTCAGAATAATCACAATCTCGCTTTGCAGCGAACGATTGTTTCCCTTCGCCCGCGCTTTCAATCCGTTCAAAACTTTCTGCTCAATATTTTTAATCAATAATTCAGGCATAAATCGAAAAATTTCTCCGTCTTTGCGCTTTCAAAATAGCGGCATTCGTTGATTTTCCGGGCGTTCACAGAAAGATGTAAATAAAATGATTAACAAAATTGTGTAAAAACGAAACCTCATATTCCGTCTATTCATAATTTCAATCATCGAAAATTCATTTTAGTTTTCAACAAATTTGTAGAAATCGAAGCGATTGGTGAACCCGAAGAAATCGCCGTGCGAATCAAACAAACTAAACTTGCCGCTTGAACGAAAAATGCGCCGCGTGTTTGCCAATCAACATCCAGCGCACAATAATTTCTAGAACAAAAAACGAGAAAAACTCCGGCACTGACAGCAATGTGAACGCGCTTATATTTCACGCGCGAGAATTGACCGCGTTTATTACTTTTTCCACGCACTCACCAAGATTTTTCTTTATATCTTTTCCCCAAAACCGAACCACAATCCAACCGTCTTGTTTTAATTTTTCATTTACTTCTCGGTCACGTTCCATATTTCGCTCGATTTTTTTATGCCAAAATTCGACATTACTTTTATGTTCGTGTTTGCGGACGGTTTCCCAATCCTTTCCGTGCCAAAATTCGCTGTCGGCAAAAACGGCGATTTTATATTTTTTCAGCGTAAAATCAGGCTTTCCAAAAACTGTTTTGTCGTTCTTTCGGTATCTGAAACCTTTCTGCCAGAGTGCCTTACCTAGCATCATTTCGATTTGCGAACCGGAACTTTTTACGGCTTGCATATTTTTGTTCTTAACGGTTTTGCTTTGTAAATCGTGCGATTTCATATCGTTAAACGCAAAAAAATCTTGACCGAATCGCCGTAAAAAAAGTATAACATTATTGGTATTTGAATATCTCTGTCGTATAACTCCGCTAAATTCTTAATAATATGGATTGGTTATCTCTCAAAAAAGACATTCTCGAAACTTATCCTTTTTTAGCGAAAGCCCATTTTGGGTTCAAAGCAGCGACGAATCATTTTCCGATGCCGCCGTTGCTTGCCATCGGCTCATTTGCCGCAATTAATATTATCAACGATGATTCCGAAACCGGAAGATTGGCGATGATTTTTCCGCATTCGGATTCTGTCGCTTGCCACGTTGCCGCCGCCGCTTCGCTTGCCGCAATAAAAAAACAGTTTATTCGGGGATTTCCGCCTTTGCCCGATTTGGTTGCGGGCGAAAGGGTTTTACTTGACGGCGTTGATTATATTTATCAAGGTGAAGAAACGATTGCGGGTGTGCCTTTTATGGTTTTCAATTATAAAGGCGGCGTGCAGAAAGTTCCCGCGAGCGAGCGATTTCGCGTTCAACACAGCGTTTCGAGCAGGCAGTTGACCAAAAGAGACAAATATCCGATTAACAGCGTGATTGACCCGATATTAGACACCAAACTGCGCGGTAATACGTCTTTGTTTCATACCTCCGTAGTTCTCGTTTCACGAATTCACGAAGCGAGAGAACAAGTTTCCGATTTGAGTTTATCGGCAAGCACGGACGTTTGCTCAAAACTGTCGAATGTTTTCGGTTGGGGCAGTCTAAGCGAAGAAGGAGAGGTAAAAATTTGGGGTAGCGCGGGCAGACGCGAAGAACCGCTTGTGTTGGTTTCTTCTAACTTCGCCGATGTATGCGAATACGTCGAAGTTAATTCGCACAAAACCGATTTGATAGTCGTTGACGGAGGCTCTTATCTTAAAGATTTGTCATCGTTTGAAACTTTGCTGAATAAAAACATCCCGATGATTTTCGTTCTTTCGGGCAAAGACCAAGACGGAATTCAATATCTGAAAAAAAAGGATTTCGGGTTTTGGGCGTGGAATTCGACAGATTTGGCGCACGTCAACCAAGATTTTTCGGAAACGGAAGAAAGCCCGTTTTACAATCTCCAGAAAAAAATCGCTTCTTTTGCTTCCTTCGCCGTGAACGTCGTCGAATGCGCGAATCCCGCGTTTGAACAAGCGTTTAATTTATTGAAGCGATTGCGTGACGAAATAACCGAAGATGATTATCACGCTTCTCAAATACTTGACCGAATATACGGTTTTTTTCTGCGCGTTTCGCGTCTTGTCTCAATCACGGATTTGATTTCTGGTAAATCGGAAAAAGACTTATCCCTAATCGAAAGCGATTTGCAAACCTTTGGCAATAGTATCCAACCAGAATTTTTGGAACTGCTTACCGAGACGGTCAAATCATTGAAACAAGGCGTTGACGGTTTATCCGACGAGAATTCAAAGCCCGCGCGTCTGCGGTCGGAAATCGGAAAATTAATGTCCGGCGGATACGAAAAAATTTGTGTTGTTTTGAACAAATCCGACTTCCAAGCCGAAAAGGATTATTTAGCGGCACGATTTCCGAGCGATAAAGTCGTTTTTGAGAAAAACGGTTCGTTTAAGATGAAGGACGATTACGATTGCGTCATTTTGTGCGGTTACTTGAAAGGCAATCAGATGCTTCGGATTTTCGATGACGCTTTGAGTTCGCGCTTGGTGGTTTTGAATTACTCTCACGAAAAAGAATGGACGATTTCGGTTAAAAAAAGGTTTTTCGGCGCGTTTGACAATCAGGCTTTTCGCAATCGTTCGGTATTCGGTAAAAAACTGACGGCGACAACCGCAACCGAAACATCGGTCGAAGTCGCGCCGCGCCCGCCTGCTTTGGAAGAGTTTGAAATCAAACTGCACGAATTCAAACGACAGAGAATTTTAAAAAGCATCGGCGAAGATTTAATCGGGCAAAAAGTTTCCGCTCGCTGCGTGATGTTTAATCAAGGAAGTTTTGCTTTCCTGACCGAAAGCCACTCCGTTCCGGTAATCAACGATTTGCTCGGCGGAAAAACAAAGGTCGAAAGAATTCCGCAAAAGAAAGTAAAAGACATCTCGACCGGAGATTTCTTGCTTTTCCGCGAAAGTTCTTCCAGAAATATAATCAGGGAAATGGCTGATTTAGGGCTGCAAAGGAGCGGAAAAACGGAACTCAGAGCCACGGCTTCAGGGTGGCGCGAGGCTTTGCAAAAGATTTTTGAAAATAACGGCAAATCGCTTTCAAAAGTTAAAGCGGAGCTTAAAAATTTCGGTTGCGACCGTAACGAATTCACCATAAAAAATTGGTTATTCGACGAAAATCAAATCGCGCCTGGCGAAGACGCGGACATTTTGGCGATTGCGGAAGCGGCTCAAGACGAACAATTAAAACGAAATTTTGATAATGTGCTGAACGCAATCAGTCAAGTCAGAGGAGCGCATATACAGGCTTCGCGTCAGGTTGCAAAACTGCTTGAAAAACGAGTGAAAGGGGATTTGCACGAATTATCGGAGTCGGATGTGGAAATTAAAGTTTCGGGACTCGGAAAGGTATTCATCGTTTGCGTCGAAAGCGTTGATTCGCTCGCGGCGGAAGTTCCCGGTCATAAAGCTAACAGACTTTTAAAGGAGAAGGAACGCGAAAATGGCGCGAATGATTCCGCCGTATCTGTCGGCTGATATAAAAAGCCAAGCCGAGAAAAAGATTTTTGAATTTTTCAAAAACGACCCGTCGGCGAGCAATTACACGGTGCTTCATTCGCTCGGTCTCTCTCGTCACATCAAGAGGCAATACGGCGAGATTGATTTTGTCGTTCTGGCTCCGGGCGAAGGCATTTTTTGTCTGGAAATAAAAGGCGGAAGAATAAAACGGGAAAACGGTTTGTGGACTTTTACGAATCGCTTCGGACAAAC
>JBPCPU010000130.1:0-6313 GCA_050998795.1 Pyrinomonadaceae bacterium | reverse complement strand
GGCGAACCCCAACCGCGCGTGTCGCCCGCCGTTTTGCGGTATTCGTAATGCGGAGTTTTCTGTTTCGCGTCCTTTGAATCGGATTCATAAACAACCGGAAAAGTAATCTTTTGGTCATCGAGATTGATTTTCATTGCCGCCACCGTGTCGTATTCGCCAACGCCGATAACATCCAAACCGTTCGCTTTATATTTTTTGTAAAGTTTTTCGGCAAACGGAGCTTCATTTTTCCAGTTTGGACACCACGGCGCGAAATAAACGACCATCACGAGTTTTTTATTTTTTGCAAACTCGCGCAAATTTACCGATTTATCATCGCGGACACTTTTATATGTCCAATCTTTATATTTGATTTCCTTTTCCTGAAGCGGTGCTTGCTCGCTTTGCGCGAAAGCAAACGTGGAACTCAAAAGCAAAATTGCCAGTAAAAAAAGGCTTTTCATATTTGTAACTCCTGATAGAGAAAGACTATCTTTTCAGATGCCGAAAAACAAGCAAAAGATAGTATTGAACTTCAAAAATTGACTTGAATTTGCCGAATCAAAGAGCGTTCTGCTAATTTAAGAGCGACTTTTCCTTTTTGAATTGTCTTCTGCGACCGCCGAACCAATGAATATAATTTAAATAAATTCCCGTTAAAGCCGAAAAACACGCCAAAAGAGAAAACAAAATCAAAAGCGCAACTTGCCACGAACCTGCAAAATAATAAAAATGTGCTTGCCGAAAAAATTGTGTTTTCAATGTCGGCGGTTCAGACATCCGCGCTTCGCCCGTTTCGGCATCAATAAAAATCGAATCCGCTCCGAGTCCGCCGATTGATTGATAAACGGGTTTGCCGTCTTTCATCAGCAAAGTCAGCGCGGTTGTCGGCAAAATTTTCCCCGCGAGTTCGTTTGCCTTTTGTATCGCTTCGTTTGGCGCAATTTTAACTCTCGATGAATCAATGTTTTCAACGCTGCCGCCTTCAACCATATTCGGCAAAGCATACAAAAAACCGCTCAACGCCCACGCCAGAACGGGAATCGAAACGAACAAGCCAAGCCACAGATGTGTTTGATAAATTAAATTTCGCATTTAATCCAGATTTTAACGCAAAGGCGCAAGGACGCAAAGTATTTTCTTCAATTTTTAGTAAAATTTCTTTGCGGCTCGGCATCTTTGCGTTAAAAAAATAAACCCTGTAAATTATTGATAGAAATTTTGGAGAAAAAACAAATGAGCAATCAAGCAACCGTATCCGACATTTTTCGCCGCGCACTGGAGATGAGAAAAGTAAATCCGAATGCGTCTTACAAAGACGTGAAATCGCAAATCGTCAGCGAATTCAGCGGCAAACCTTTTCCGTTGCCCGCATTTTTGACGATTCCCGAATACGACAATATCGCGCCCGAAGAAGATTGGACGGCGGGTTTGCCCGTCGTTCTGCGCGGCATTCAAACCGAAGATTGGAACGAAATCGCGCACGGAATTATCATCAGTCTTGAACAGGTCGAAAATTACCCGAAGGAATCTATGCGCGAAGACGCACCGGAAAAAGAATGGCGCAATCGTCATAATGGTATTGCCGAAGCCGAAGCGAAGAATATGAGCAAATGGATGCCTGAAGATTTGATGAATCTGGCGCAACGCTCAACTAAGAAATAGAATTTATTAACAGAAAGGCGCATTGAGAAAATTCAAATAACCGAAGAAAATTTGCCCGTTTAACTTCACGAATACCTGAGTTTTTATCTCATTGCTTTTAATTATGCGCCGCTTTTATGCTCCGGTCGAAAATTTTAACGAACAAAAAATCACGCTCAGTCTTGAAGAAACAAGACATTTGCGCGACGTTTTGCGTTTGCGCGAAGGTGAAGAAATCCACGTTTTCAACGGCGGCGGAAAAGAATTTTTGTGCGCGATTGAAAAGATTTCAAAGAGAGAAACAGGACTAAAAATTCTCAAGGAAGTTTTGCCGACCGCGCCCGAATCGAGTTTGGATTTAACCCTGGCAGTCGCGCTTTTGAAAGGCGAAAAGTTTGATTTGGTTGTGCAGAAAGCGGTTGAATTAGGCGTTACCCGGTTCGTTTCGCTCAACACAAAACGCGCCGATGTCAAACTCAAAGATGGCGAAAGAAAGTTGGAACGCTGGCAAAAAATCATCGTCGAAGCGACCAAACAATGCGGACGCGCCGCGTTAATGCTGATTGAAGCACCGATTGATTTTGAAAAATTTATCGCAGCGGCTGACGGCGAAAAAATTTTGTTTGCGGAAAAAGGCGGCAAAAGTTTTTCTACCGTCAAAGGCGGCGCAAAAATCGCTGCAATTGTCGGCGCGGAAGGTGGTTGGGAAGATGCGGAAATTGAAGCGGCGCGTGAAAAAGGTTTCCACATTGTAACATTCGGCGGCAGAATTTTGCGGGCGGAAACTGCGGCAATTTCCATCGCGGCGGTTTTGCAGAATCAGTTTGGCGATTTTGTCTAATAAACAAAATGAGTTTTGGCTTTTAGCCGCGTTTCTTTTCCGGTCTAACTTTAATCGGTGTGCTTGTTTTAGCCGCAGCGTCAGTCGGCTTAAAATTTTGCTCTGTTTTTGAATCGTTTATTGTTTTTGCCGCCGCTAAAAGTTTAGAATCATTCAACAGTTTTAAGGCTGCTTTCGCATTTTTACTTAATCTCTTTTTTTCTTTTGCCATTATTTATTCCTTTTCGTTTTGTAGGATTTCTTTAACAATAATTTCGCCATCAGGCATTTCGTAAATGATTTTACCATTGCGCCAATAGATGTTCGGTAAGCCGAGCCGATGGTTTTCTTCTTGCGCCTGGCGGACGGCGCGATTGCCGATGCGTTGATATTCTAATGCTTTTTCGTAAGTTTCAGGCTTTAGTTTTGTTTTCTGTTTCATCTTAAATTTCGCTAAATTTTTCAAACAAATCTTCGTCAATAAAAGCTGAGCTATTTTTTTCACCTATCGCAACAAGTCGGAAACTATCTTCCATATTGTAATACAAAAGCCATTTATCAGCTAAAGTTTTGTATATCTTCCAAAAATTCTGCTTGCCACGCAGAAATCTTCTACGCACATCTTCGTCGGGAACGTGATGCCCGCCTTTCTTAACTCGCTCAACGATTCTTTCAATCAAAATTTCGGACGATTTGGCGAAAAGAAAAATGATTGTGATTTGGTAATCCCTGGCTTGCGGGTTTTCTATGAACTTTTGCAAATAACGTCCCGAAAGCGTGCTTTCGATAAGCAAGGATTTATTTTGCGCGACGGCTTCATTCAGTTTTTTGAAAAACAATTTTCCCGCGCTGATTTTCTTTTCCGAAGGATTTTCTGCCGAAAGACTTTTAGCGATTTCATCGGCTTTTAACGGGAATTAGCCCAATTCTCCATCCATAACGCGCTTTGGCGTTTGGGCTTCAGATGAAGGGCGTTCCTTATTCTTGTATTTCCTGATTTTCGATGTATTGTTTGATAACCGACAGAGGCGCACCGCCACAAGTCAAAATGCAATACGAACGACTCCAAAACACCGGCTTCCAATAATGAACTGCAAGTTGTTCTGTAAACTCTTTGCGAATCAATCGGGAAGAAACTGTTTTGAGATTATTGACCAAATCCGAAAGACGCGCCTTTGGATTAACCGACATCAAAAGGTGAACGTGGTCAGCTTCGCCGTTGAACTCCAAAAGTTCACATTCCCATTTCTCAAGCGTTGCTTTGAAGATTTCTCCGAGACGTTTCAAAATAACCGAATCAATACATTTGTTTCTGTATTTTGTGCAAACAACGCGCATGATAATTCAGGTTATAAACGCAATGATAAAGGGCTTTCAAGTCTTGCTTATTGCTCATAACGCGCATTATAATTTGGATTGTGAAGGCTTACAAATTCAAACTTAAAACTTCTCGCACAGTTCGCCAAAAACTCGAACATACTCTTGATTTGTGCCGCGAGATTTACAATTCGGGATTGCGGGAAAGAATTGACGCGAACCTTATCAACCACGTTTCTATTTCCTATCAAGACCAGCAAAACCAACTTCCCGAAATAAAACAAATTCGAGATGATTTGAACTCGGTTTATTCGCAAGTTTTGCAGGATGCACTGAAAAGATTGGACAAAACTTTCAAGGCGTTTTTCGGCAGAGTCAAGCGCGGCGAAAAAGCCGGATTTCCACGCTTCAAAGGCAAAAACAGATACGATTCTTTCACGTTTCCGCAAGCCACAGGCGGTTTTCGTCTTGACGGCAACAGCTTGTATCTGTCGAAAATCGGAAAGGTCAAAATCCGTCTTTCGAGAAATATGATTGGAAAAGTCAAAACTTTGACAATCAAGCGTGAAGTTTCCGGCTGGTTTGCGATTTTCACCGTTGAAGCCGAAAACGAATTGTTGCCGAAAACGGGAAAACAAATCGGCATTGATGCCGGAATCGAATCGTTTATGACGCTTTCGGACGGCACGCAGATTGAGAATTTCAAGTATTTTGAAAGTTCCCAAAAAGCCTTGCGAGTTGCCAGTCGAAGCGTTTCCCGTAAAGCGCGTTCCGCAGGCTCTCATTCTCGCAGAAAAGCAGTTACCAAACTTCGTCAGATTCACGAAAAAATAAAAAATCAACGTAATGATTTTGCTCATAAACTTTCGACAAATCTGGTCAAAGATTTCGATTTGATTGCGATTGAGAACTTGAACATTCTCGGAATGAGCAAAGGCATTCTGACAAAACAAATTCACGATGTCGCTTGGAATAGCTTTTTTCAAAAGTTGACCTACAAAGCTGAAAACGCTGGCAGACAACTGATAAAAGTAAATCCGAACGGCACATCTCAAACGTGCATTTGCGGCGCGAGAGTCGAAAAAACTCTTGCCCAAAGGCAACATACTTGTGTTCAATGCGGATACAAAAATCATCGTGATATTGTTAGCGCGAAAGTAATACTTAGTCGGGCTGGTCAACCCCGTAAAGACATAACGTATGCCGTTGGGCAAAGCGTGTCTTTAGAATCTCCACCTATAACCGCTTCGGTTTAGGTGGCAGAGTGTCAAGAATTCATAATCAGGATATTCCTGCAAAAAAGCGCGGGCGAAAGTCGTTTTTCCAACACCGTTTCCGCCCGCAATTATGATAATTTCTTTGTTTGAAACAGCCATTACTTAACCGAAATAATTTTCATAATCGTCGTGATTGCCAATCCAAAACCACGTTACCGTATTGCCGTCCAAAACGCCGATGGCGCGGAAGTTTTTGGAAACGCGCACCGACCAGATATTTTCTTTTGTGTTGATACACTTAAAACGTAAAGACGGATGAGACGGATTTTCGCGCCATAATTTATATATTTTTCTTGCGCGTAATTTAGTTGACTCGTTAAGGCGTGAGTATTCTTTCCAGAAAGAAGGCAAAGTCAGCGAGTTCATAATTTCTCATAATCCATCGTTTCGGCTTTACCTTCGGCAATTTCCTTTCGCGCTTGACGCGCCATTTCCGCAAGTCTGTCGGATGATTTTTTAAACTGTTCGTCCCAACGCACTTCATCTTTGATTTCCTCGAAATGTTCACTCAAATACCCGGCTACCCGCTCACGAACTTCTTCGGGAAGACTTTCTAATTTTCCGGTTAAAATTGTTACGTTAGAAAAACTCATAATTTATCCTCTCACAATCCAACCGCCGCCGACAACTTCTTCGCCGTCGTAGAAAACCGTCGCTTGTCCGGGCGTGATGGCGCGTTGCGGTTCGTCAAAAACGATGCGGGCGCGGTTGTCGGGTAAAGCATAGATTGTCGCAGGCGCAGGTTCGTGGCGATAGCGAACTCTGACTCCGGCGTGAACGGGTTCGGACGGTTCATCGAAAGCAACCCAATTTACGCCTTTGGCGGTGAATTCTAGACAATCCAATTCTGCCGCACAACCTACGACAATTTGAGTTTTAGCGCGTGCGATTTGAGTAACGTATAGAGGCTTTTCGTGCGAGATTCCCAAACCGCGCCGTTGCCCGATTGTGTAGCGGTGAATGCCGGAATGTTCGCCGATTTTTTCGCCCTTCGCGTTGACGATTTCACCCGTTTCGGGCAATTCATCGGAACGGTTTCCGTGATCTAGATAGCGGTCAATAAATTCGGCGTATTTGCCGTCGGGAACAAAGCAGATTTCCTGCGATTCCTGTTTCTCGGCGACATATAAATTCGCTTCACGCGCAATGTCGCGCACTTCGCTTTTTAACATTCCGCCCAAAGGAAAATAGGCGCGTGATAGTTGGTCCTGGTTAAGTTCCCACAGAAAATAGCTCTGGTCTTTCCAATGATTTTTGCCGCGAAACAGGCGATAAC
>JBPCPU010000090.1:0-4872 GCA_050998795.1 Pyrinomonadaceae bacterium | reverse complement strand
ATGTCCACGCCGTAAAGAATTTAAAAAATATTTTCAATTCATTCGCATTCAAGCAGTTCAAATAAAACCCAGCCGATGTTTTTGCCTTTCGGCGTCAGGCGAATCAGCGACCAGCCGCGGTCTTGCGTGTCGCCGGTTTCTTCCCAGACGAAAACCTTTGTGCCGTTTTTCAGTTTTTTGACGATTTTTCCGCCGTTCGGTTTTGAGCGCACGTTCAGTAAAGTTCTACTCTGGTCGAACACTTTGCACGGCAGCACGGCTTGCTTTTGTGCCTCTACTAAGTTTGCATTGGCACTTGCCAAAACGAACAAAATTAAAAATATCAATTTGTAAATTTTCGCTCTCATAATTTTTCCCCTTAAGTTTCCGTTAGAGAATTTTCACAATCATTGTAAATTTCGCCGCCCGCGTCCCGACGTTTTCGATAACAAATTCATGGTCGCCTTCCGCGTCGAGCGTGTAATACATATCCGGTCCGCGCTCGCCGGTCTCATCACTCATATTCGTATAAACATTGTCGCCGCGCGATTTCACGACGACCGACAAATGCTGTCCGGCTTTGGCGCGGACGACGAATTTTCTGATTGAATTACTGCTGCCGCGTTTGCTCAAAGTTCCAGAAACGGTTGTCGAGCTTTTGCCGCGAGCAAACGAAATGCGCGTCTGCGCCGATAAATTTGTAACCGTTAAAGCGACAATCAGCATCGCCGCCAGTATTGATAAATTCGTTTTTTTCATATTTTTAATCTCCGCATTACGGACAAGTCGGCGGTTGGTCGAGGTCGTCCGTAATCTTCGGCTGTTTGTTCGTTACGCTCAATTTCAAAACATATTTTCCGGTCGTGCGCCGATACGCCGGACGAATTAAAATTTTGTATTCGCCCGTCCGCGCCGCCTCGAAAATTACGTCTTGCGGGTCAACGATTGATTTGCCGTCCGGCGAGACGAAATCGAAACCGGAACTGCCTTGTTCGTCATCATCAGGACGATTCGTTTCGCGCCCGTAATAAAAAGGCGCGACGACGATTGTCTGACCTTTGCGGGCGCGAAAAATGTATGTGTCGAAGTTTTTCGGCTGCACCGCGCCCGTTAAAATCATACACGGTTTGGCGTTGGTTAAAGTTACACGCTTGGTAATTCCTTGTTTCGTCTGCGCCGCAATTTGCCAACTTGCGCCGCCGAGCAAAGCGCAAATTACGACAATCGTTTTGATAATTTTATTTTTCATCTTTTCTCACTAATCAAAATTTATTTTTGATTTGTCTTATCGCCGCCATCGCGCAGATAAATCATTCCCGACACGAATTCGTCAGATTGCCATAGAAAACCCAACACCGGAACGCCGCCGATTTTCAAGGTGATTTCTTTGCCTTTGCGCGGCAATTCAAAAACCTGTTCATTCATTTCGTCTTCGTCCGGCTGCCGTCCGGTCGCGCCGTGAAAAGCGGTTCGCAAATCGCCGACCGTGTAACGCGGAAGCAACTCGATTTCTTTCCATTTGCCGTTTTTGTAATCGAGAAAAGTTAAGTTGCCGTCGCAAACGGGCGCGCAACTGTATTCGGTTACGGCAACAACGTAACTGCCGTTCGCGCGTTTGAACAGCGCGACTTCGCCCCAGCCTTCCCAATCTTTCGATTCGAGCCGCAGATAACCATTTGCCGTATCTTCGGTTTTTATCAAACTTCGACGATTCGGAATCGCTTCGAGAATTTGCAAATATTTTGCGGGCAGTTTCAAATAAAATTCCGTTACAGTTTTAGGCGCGTTAGTTTTTGTTTGTTTATTTTGTGCCGCCACAGGCGCGGCGAAAATAATCGCCGTCGCCCACATCATCGCGGTTAAAATTAAAAATTTCTTCATCGCCTTTCCTTACTCCAAGCTAACTTTCCACACACCGCCTTCTTTAACGAACGTCATCGGGGACCATTCGCCTTTATCGTCTTTTATCTCGGTCGTCGCTTTGTCGCCCGTGATTTTTTCGCCGCGCTGTTCGAGCTTTGCTGGCATCGCTGCATTGATGAAAAACTCTTTGTCGAGCAAATCATCCATCGTCATTTTCTTTTCGCTTGCTGCCGCGTTTAAGATTTCCATCGAATCTTTCGACATCAAACTTTTGAACGCCGCTTTGTCTTTCGCTTTGACCACCGCGTAAAATGATTCGCCCGCTTCGGTCGGCGTTGATTGCTTGACGGTCGAAGCAGATTTGGTCTGCGTCTCGTTTTTCGTCGCGTCTGTTTTAGCGACGTTGCCGCCGTTTGAATTTGTTTTTACCGTGTCGGTTGCCGCGCCTCCGCACGCCGCCGAAACAAGCGCGAAAGCGCAGATTGTCATAAAAGTTAAAGTTGATTTTGATAATTTCATATTGGTTTTTCCTGATTTTTCTCCTGTAAAATCGCCTTATTTGTTTTGGCTTAGTTAGTAAGAAGCGAAAAGGCAAACGATATTGGCGTTAATCGAAAAATAATTTTCGATTAATGCCAGCCGCCTATGGATTCAAACGAATGCCGAGCAGCTTCCAATCGTCGCTTTCTTTAATGTATTTCAGCCGAAAAGGAATGTTTTTGCCTTTGACGTTTTGATAACCGCCGTTAATTTCCAAAACATCGTCTTTGAGCGCGGGCTTCGACGAAAAGACGAGCGGCGCGTCTGCTTTCAGCTTGTAATTATTTTTCTGCGCCGCTATCGGAGCGAATGCTTTGTCGAGTTCGGCGGCGGTAATCTGACTTTGCCACGTTTCCGAAACGGTCGAATAAAAATCAGCGAAATCGCCTTGCTGCAAAGCATCATCAAAATCTTGAATGGTTTTGCTTGCAATCGGACGCAGTTCGTCTTCCGTCGGGACTTCGCCGCTCGTCGTCGCGTCCGTTTTATTTTCAGAATCTTCGGTTGAAAAACCGGCAGTGCGGCGATATTCCATTCCGTCGAGTTTCATTCGATTCCCCGCCGGAGCTTGGTCAATTTTGTATTTACCCGAATCGAAACCGAGCAGCGAAAATCGAATCTCTTTCGCCGCTTCGTCAATCTCCACCGCCGCGCCGCTAACCGATTTGCCGCCGGATTTATAATCGCCCGTCGAGTCGTTGCGAAGCGTTACGGTCGAGCCGTCCTGTCCGGTCCAAACGCCGATGTAAGCGGGCGGAACGCTCTTTTTCGCGGTTTCGCCGCTTGAATTTGAATCGCCGCCGTCGCTGCAACCTAAAACTAAAACGAGCAAAATTAAAATGCCGCACGCTAAATCCAGTCGTGAATTTCGTTCGGTTAAAAAATTTAAAGTTAAGTTTTTCATAAAGTCTCCTGTTAATCTTTTGCCTTATAAACCGGCAGCAATGGTTAAGAGCGCGACGATTCGGACATATTGGCATCAGCCCGAAAAAAAATTACTCTTGGTCTCCTGAATCTTTGCGCTTGATGCTTCCGCCGCAAACGTCGCCTTCCGGCGTGCCGTCGAGCCATTGCCGAAGCTGCTTGACGCGCTCTCGTGTCAAATCCGTTTTCACCGCGCAGCGGCAAGTGCGGTTGACGCTGCCGTAAGCCGCCGCGCCGTTTGGATAAAGCGATTCAAGATGCGCGTCCGCGAACGCCAGCCAAGCCCGCTGCGCCTGTTTGAATTTAGCGATGAAAGTTTTGTCCTTTGCATATTCGCGCAAAACATCCGTATAGACTTTGTTTAGTTCGGCATCAACTTTTGCGTATTCGTCGCATCCTTCGGTCGCCGCCGCTATTCCGGTTTGCGCGCGCGCCGCGCCGACGAAGGCGATTGTCGCCAGCAAAGTCGTCAAAATTGTTTGTTTCAAAATGTTTTTCATAAGTCTCATTGTTTTTTTTGCTTCAAATAAATTCTATGCGGCATACTCGTTTTCTTTCCCGCATTTAATTAAAGAGAGGCGCGGAAATGGCGGCATATTACCAAGCGAAAAATTATTTCGCTCAAATAAAAAGAGAGCGAAACCGCTTCGCTCTCACAAAAATTCTATTGCTCGAAAATTAGTTTTGATTAAGATAGTTTATCGGGTCGCCCGGGTTGTTCCTAAAGACCATTTCGAGAAACTCGAAGACAATTTTCGGGAACAAGAAAAAAAAACGCAAGCACGCCGAAGATGATATGAATCCAGATGCAGCGGCTCGTATAAGTCGAAAGCAGCTCGAAATTCGCTTTGACGTAATCCTGTTTCAATTTGTATTGTTCACCCGCGACCAGCCCGCGCTCACGGTATTCGGGCAAACTCTGCAAATCAACTGTCGGCGAATCGCCCGGAACATTAACATTTAAAGTTTCGCCCGTCCGCAAATTCACGATGTCGGTTTTCGCCGTCGCGTGCTGCGGAACGCCGGAATAAACGTAATCGCCTTTGACGTAATTGGCTTGCGGCATATCGGTTTCGTCGTAGTCAACCGAACACGCGCCGCACAAAAAGGAGTCGAGCGGATTGGTTTTTTTGTAGCCGCGAATATAAACGCCGTTGCCGTATGTTTGGTCGTAATCCGTTGCGACTTCAAAAGCGATTCGGTCGTTGATGCGGTAAAGCTGCGTTTCGCCGCCCGTGCGAAAACCGAAATGGAAAACGGCGTAAATTAAAATAAAAATCAGCCCCGCACAAATGTAATAAGTTTTCATCGCTTGCGCTCCTCTTCGTCTCAATTTCCTTCGCAATGCGAACCGCAATACGAGCAGTTTGCGTAAAGCCGTGTCAATCGAATCGGCGCGCCGCACGACGCGCATTTTCCGGCTCGCGGTTTGTGCGCCTGAAATTCCGTTTCCGTCGGATGGAAAGCGCGGCGGATTTCGTCGAGCATTTCGGCAAACGTCCGCACGCTGCGCGCGTCCGCCATATGCAGCACGACGAATTTTGCGCCGTTCAAACGAATTTCCTT
>JBPCPU010000004.1:0-12909 GCA_050998795.1 Pyrinomonadaceae bacterium | reverse complement strand
ATTCAGCCCGTCATATTTTGTAGATGAAGGCGGACGGGCAATTCTCTATTTTTCAAGCAATCGTCCGGGCGGACACACCGCCGGCGGCACAGACCAGGACATCTATTTCAGCGTCAACTCCGGTCCGGCGCAGCTTGCTCCGAATCTGAACACCGAGTTTGACGATCAACGCCCGAATGTGCGGGCGGACGGACGCGAGATTGTCTTCGATTCGCCCCGTCCGGGAACGCTCGGCGGAAACGACATCTGGACGGCAAGCCGCAGCAACACAGGCAGCGGTTGGTCTGCGCCGTTCCACTTTGACGCGCCGATTAACAGCGCGGCGAGCGAAACGCGGGCATCATTATCGTTCGACGGTTTGACGATGTATTTCGGTTCAACCCGTCCGGGCAGCACACTCGACCCCAACGGAGTTCCGTCAAACGACGTTTATGTCACAACCCGCGAAAGACTCAGAACGCCCACGCCGACAGTCGCCGACTTTGACGGCGACGGACGCACCGACCTCAGCGTTTTCCGTCCGTCAAACGGCACCTGGTATGTGATGCAGAGCGGCAGCAACATTTTTCGGGCGCAGCCGTTCGGTCAAAACGGAGACAAAATCGTTCCCGGCGATTACGACGGCGACGGACGAACCGACTTTGCCGTTTTCCGCCAAACTCGGCAAAACGGCGTCTGGTATATTCTGCAAAGTTCGGATAACGCTGTTCGCGCCGTTCAGTGGGGCTTGAACACGGACAAACCCGTGCCGGGCGATTACGACGGCGACGGCAAAACTGATATTGCCGTCTATCGCGATGGAACGTGGTATATCGTGCAAAGCTCAAACGGACAATTCACGACGCATCAATTCGGAGCGAGCAGTGACATTCCGGTCGCCGCCGCCAATGCTCAATAAATGCGGTAAGCGGCGCAATCGCCATCGGGAGAGTTGATCTTTCGTCATCTCTTCGGCTTGCGCCGCTTGCTCAACGACATTCGTTTTGAACATATTTGGGAAGGCGCGGGCGGCGCGACGCGCTCGTATCCGGGCTTTACGGCAATGGCGAACGAAGAAGAACGAAGCCGCGTCTATGGCGGAATCCATTTCACGTTTGACCAGACTGCGGGACAATCGGCGGGGCGTAATGTCGCCAATTATGTGTTTCTCAATTTTATGAAACCGCGATGCGACCGTTAGCCGAATGGGTCAGAGCCGTCTGCGCGAACGAGCGGTTCTGACCTATCTAATTTTTGCGAGAGTAAAATCATATCAGCCGTCTATGCGCCGCGAATGACGGCGAGCGTTTTGTCGTCGTCCGACCAATTATATTTGACAAAATTAAATGCGACAATTATTTCAAGAGCGGATGTCTGCCATATTTTCCTTCTTCAAGCCGCAATGCTTCCATCGCTTCGCGTGTCGCTTCCATCGCCTCTTTTAGTTCGGGCGATATTTTTTGGGCAGCTTAAAATCACGCGCTCGCGGCAGATGCGAATAATCGCGCGAACCGTTTGTGTTTTGATTTTTTTCTTCTTTCTTTTTCATCACGCTTGAAATTATAGCATAAGGTCTGATGCCGATTTAATCATTCCCATGAAATCTTCGCTTCTTCGATTTGGGCTTCGATTTCTTCGGCTGAATAACTTTTCCGATTAACTAATTCGGGACTTCTCAAAAGTTCCAAAATCTGTTTCGAGTTTCCCTTCTCTTCAGCATCACCGTTTGTTTCTTCCAAAACGGTGACAATCGCGCGGCTTTTTTTCGACACGCGCACGGGTTCGAGTAATTCTATTTTACCGTTGACATCAATTTCCGCTTCGACTGTTTGCAGCATATTTTTTCTCCAAAACGCTTTGATTATAGCACGAAATAAACCGCCGCTATTGTTTCAAATTAGCGAGCCGGATGTTGCTCGTCGTTTCGGCATATTCGTAAGCGATTTGATTTCCGTCGGGCGACCACGCGGGATACCGAACGTAAAAATTCAGTTTCGTGTAATTTGTTAATCGTTTTTGTTATTTGGTGAGGCGCGAAACCTAGGGCGGTTCTTTGTCTTTTGACATCAATTTTAGAAAATAAATTTTACGCCGAGTTGAAACTGGCGGCTGTCCTGCGAAGTTGATTGATTACGTGACTTGAAATCGGGAAGTCCGCCGACAAATTCACCGTTAGCATTTGTAGTTACTGTTACGTTATTGAACTGGACAATACTGTTGATATTTAAAAGGTTGGTAAATTCGCTGAAGACTTCCAGATGGTATCGTTCGGTGAAATTGAAAAAACGAGAGTAGCGCAAATCAACATTGTATTGCGGCGGAGTTTTTCCCGAATTGCGCCTTATGCCGACGGGTCGGTCCGAAGTCGCAATGCCGTCGCGGTTGAGGTCAAGACCGGAAATGATGTTGAATGTTTCGCCGCTGTTGGCGGTGGCGACGATACCGAATTGGTTGTTGTTGAAAAGGTAGCGAAGCGGTTTGTTTTCAAAATTAAACTGCGGGCGGGCGACCAGACTCATCACAAAAGTGTGGCGTTGGTCGGCGGACGAGAAGCCTTTATCCAGATTCCGATTGGTTGGGTCTGACAAAAACAAATTCTCGATGTCACCGTCGGGCGTGTCGTTGATTGCCTTTGAAAGAGTATAGTTGAGGCTGAATTGAAGCCCGCGTGAGAGCCGCTGTTTCAATTGCAAAGCCAAAGCGTCGTAGCTGGAAACTCCGCCGGATTCGGCTATCGTTATTGTTCCGAATCTCGCGTCAAGTCGGTCTGTGCCGAAAACGGGTCTCCCGTCTGACAAAAAGCGAACAAGATTTATCGGATTGATATTGCGATAAACCGGAATATGGCGACCGGCGGAATGAACATAACCGATGGCGAACGAAAGATTTTCCGTAATAGCCTGTTCGAGTTGGATGTTGGAGTGAATCGCATGCATCGTTTCAAAATCGGGCGTAATCGTGTAAATATTTTGCTGCGGCAAACCCGCGCCCGGAGGCAAATTGCTTAAAGTATTCGGGAAATCAGGTGCGCCCGGTGTCGTCGGCGTAAAAGTGTAACTGGAAAATCCCGGATTCCCGTTTATTTTTATTACATCCCGGTAGATTGATAAAAGCGGCGCGTCGTAATAAATTCCCGCGCCGAAACGAAGAATTGTCGGGCGCGTTCCTTCGCGCAAAGCATAAACGACGCCGAAGCGCGGCGCGAAATCGTTTTTGTCGGTATTAAATTTACGCGAAAGCGGAAAAGGCGAAGTCGTGTCGGCTTTGGGAATCTGATAAAAATCGTATCGCAAACCGTAATTAAACTTTAATCGGCGCGTCAGTTTCCAATCATCCTGCGCAAAGAAATTCCAGTAAATCGCCTTGTATTTAGTTTCAGGGTTGCCGAAAGTTTCGGCATATCTGGTGTAACCGCGCGGATTTGTTCCGTTGCGTGCATTGATGTAAGCGGTAATCGAAGGAAATGTGTATTGGCTAAAGATCGCCGCACGTTCAGTGTAATTATGAATGCTGAAGCCGCCGCCGAATTTGACGACGTGCGTTCCGAAAGTCCGTGTCAGATTGTCTTGCAACTGCATTATTCTGAGCGGCGGGAAAATCGTATCGGCGTTTGTCGGCGAGCCAAAATTTGCCACGCCGTTAATTACAATCGAAGGTCCCGTGCCGGAGAATTCGTTTCTCCGAAAACCCGGACTGCGCTGACCGTATTGAAAGCGAAATTCGTTGAAAATTTTCGGCGTGTATGAGGCGATCTGCACCGCCAGTGCATAGTCAATACTCGTCGCATCAACGCTGCGCTCTAAAGTGTTGAGTCTGCCCGGAATAAAGTTTGCGGAGTTAAGGTCGGAATGATTAAAACGCGCCGTCAGACGATTGCGCTCGTTTATTTGCAGGTCGGAGCGAAAAATATAATAATCTCCGCGTTCAAGGCTTGGAATGGCAGGCGGAAAAATCGAAGGCGAAAGACCGGCAGCAATCAGTTGCGCTTTGTGTTCCGGTCGAATTGTCAAAAGCCGCACGGCAACCGCCTGGTCATCACGATATTGCCATTCATAACCGAAGAAAAAATGCCATCGGTCACGGATTATCGGCGCGCCGACGGTGGCGGTAAAATTATCGGCTTTGTTGTCCGGCACATCTTCCGGTGAAGGATAAAAAAACGGACGCGAATAAAAAGGAGGACGGCGAAAACGATACGTGACCGCGCCGTGAAGCGCGTTCGTTCCCGAAGGCGTCACGAAATTCATAATCATTCCGGGCGTGTCGCCGAATTCCGCCGCAAAACCGTTCGTCACCAATTGAATCTCGCTGACGTAAGTATCGGAAATGTGCAAAAAGCGAATCCGGCGGTCATAAGTCGTGTTGGTATTGCCGTCGAGTTGGAAATTAACCCGCCGCAGATAGCCGTTGACATTAAAATTCGGAAATGCAAATCCACGGCTCGGACGACCGGTGACGTTGGCTTGCAGAAGCCCGAAATTATAAGGATTGCGCGGAACAAGCGGAAGGTTCTGCACTTCGCGGGTATTCATTACGCGCCCCACATCGGTTTTGCCCGCGTCGGCGATTGAAGTATCAGACGAAACCGTTACGACTTCCCGAACTTCTCCGGCTGGCAAAGACAAATCAACCGTCGCGGTTTGTCCGGTGGTCAAAGTCACGCCTTCGCGGACGAGTTTCTTAAAGTTGGCGGCTTCGGCGGTGATGCGGTAAGTTCCGAGTGGAAGGAGCGGAAAGCGATAAACGCCGCTCTCGTCGGTGGTCACAGTTCTGGTCGCACCCGTTTCAATGTTCGTAACCGTGATGATGACATTCGACCCCGCCGCGTTATTTTCATCGGACACCGTGCCTTCGATTTGCCCGTTCAAGGCTTGCGATTGAGCGAAAGCAGACGGCGCTGAAACGGCTAATAAAAAGCTGACAATGATGGGAAAAACTAAAGTGTGTAGAGTTTTGCTTTTCATTAAATTTAGCGGCAAATCCGTAAATCAAAACTAACCACTTAATCTCACTTCAATACAACGCGCCCGACCAATTCATCAAAGCGCGGGTCCTCGCGCAGTGAATCAAAACACGGGTCAACTTGAAGATAACTCATCCACAACTCGCGCCGCCCGAACGATTTCTCCAGATATTCAAACGCTTGATCCTTATTCCCGATTTGGGCGTTGTATGCCGCACCGTGAAAATAAGCCTCGTTACCTTTTTCAAATCTTTCTGCCCGTTCGCGCAAAATGCCCTGCCAGCCCGACGTTTGAAAGGCTGTCTGAATAGCCTGAACGCTTTCTTCATCCCTTTTTCCTATACCTAATCCTTTCATCAACCATTCAAAGGCTTCCGATTCCTTGCCCGACAACGCCAATGTGTTACTCAGCCACTGGTAAGTCGTGGCATAATTCTTATCCATCGCTATCATTCGTTTGTATTGCTCGACGGCTTCCGTATAACGCCGGGCATAATGCAGGGAATCGCCGAAATTTCGCTGGTTGAAAAGCGATGTCGGTTCAAGGTCTATCGCTGTCTTGATTTCGGCAATCGCTTCGTCGTGCCGTCCGCGACTCATCAGGAAACGCGAATAACTCTGATGTGCCTGAGACGAATCAGGATTTAGTTCGATGGCGCGCCTGCACGCTCGTTCCGCGCCGTCAAAATCATATTCGTAATACGTTTTGTTTTCGCACAACGCGCTGTAAGCATCCGCCAGATTTGCGTCCAACGCCAACGCTTTATTTATCGCTTCAATTGATTTTCGATGTTCTTCGTGAATATCAACGCTGCGTGTAAAATTGGCAACCGAGCGGTGCGCGTAAGCCTTGCCCGCCCACGCCAGCGCGTAATTCGGGTCGAGCCGGACGGCTTGCTCAAAAATCTCAACCGCCTTCTGCGCGTCCGCCGGAGTTCGTTTGTCATACAAATACGTTCCCTGCAGATAGAGCCGATAGGCTTCCTCATTATTTGTCCCGCGCTTTGCCATCAGACTACTTGAGGTGGTGGCGAATCGCGCCAACAGGATGTTTCCAACATCGCCCGCGATTGCGTCCTGCATCGCAAAGACGTCTGCCGTTTCTTTTTCGCTTTTATATGTTTCTTCAATCTGCCCGGTCACTGCGTTAAAAAGCTGCGCGGTCATTTTGATTTTCCCGTTCGCCAATTGGTAATTCGACGCCAGAACGTAATCAACTTTTTGCTCCTGTCCGGCAGCAAGCGGGTCTTGTCCAACATCGGCATATTTGCGCGTCGCGCTCAAAGGACGGACGACGAATCCTTTCATCGAACTGAGTTTGAGAATCAACGAATCGGCAATTCCGATTTCGTAAATCTCGTCGCGGTTCGCCGTGTTGATGGGTTTCAAAGGCAGAACGGCGATTGATTTTTTGCCGTCCGCGCCCGAAGCCGTTTTTTCTGCGTAGAAAAAATAATAACTGAGAGCGATTGCGCCGACGAGCAATGCCGCAAACGCAAACGCGGCGAGCGGTTTATGCCGTTTGATTGACTGCGAAAGAATGTTTTGCGTTTCGGCGGTGTTCAGGTTTGTGCCGCCCGTCGTCGCCTGCAAAATCGCGTTTGCGTTTCCATTTTCGGACGAATGCGATTTTTCCAATCTCTCATCGAGCGTCAGATTTTCCCGCAAATCCTTCAAATCCGTGAAAACCTCTTTCATCGTTTGATAACGCTCGTCTTTGTTTTTCCGTAGCATTTTGGTTACGATGCGCTGCAATTCAATCGGCACATCTGCGGCAAAGCGTGAAAATGGTTGAGGCTCGGCGTTTATCAAATTGGCGAAGGTTTCCGAAACGGAATCGCCCGCAAACGGCGTTCGTCCCGCAATCATTTCATAAATCAAAACGCCGAAACTGAAAATATCGGTGCGCTCGTCAACCTGTTCGCCTTTCGCCTGTTCGGGCGACATATAATTGACCGTTCCGAGAATCACGCCTTGCGCCGTCTGATTCTGTTTAATGGTTGATTGTTCCAAACCGAAAATGGATTGGTTTTTCTGCTCGATGAGTTTTGCCAGACCGAAATCCAGAATCTTCACATAACCGTCGGGGCGAACCATTATGTTTTCCGGTTTGATGTCGCGGTGAACCAGATGCGCTTCGTGAGCGGCGGCGAGCGCATTGGCGGTTTGGACAGCGATGTCGAGAATTTCTGCGAGTTTCAAAGATTTTTCCCGTAAAACTTCGCGCAGAGTTACGCCTTTGATGTATTCGCTGACGATGTAATGCGCGTCATCCGATTCGCCAATTTCGTAAATCGTCAGAATATTCGGATGGTTCAAAGCGGACGCGGCTTTCGCTTCACGGACGAATCGCTGCAAGTTCGATTCGTCACGGCTAAATTCTTGATTAAGAATTTTAACGGCGACTCGTCGGTCGAGTTTTTCGTCTTCAGCGAGATAAACTTCGCCCATTCCGCCCGCGCCCAAATGCGAAATGATTCGGTAATGGTTCAGACGCGCGCCTTTTTCAAAACGAGCATTCTCCGCTAAAACAACCTCGGCGACTTCGCCGACGGCGGGTTTTTGCAGAAAGCCGTCGGCGTTGTCAAAAGAGCAAAGCAGGGATTCAACTTCGCGGCGCAAAAAATCATCATCGCCGCACGCTTCGTCGAGAAACACTTCGCGCTCGTCGCGCCCGCGTTGCTTTGCGTCGCTGAAAATCTCCTTCACCTCTTGCCATTGTGCCGACATACTTTTTTAGTTCCAAATTCCAAGTTTCAAGTCCCGGTAACGAACCGACTTGGAACTTGGAACTTTTTATAGCGTCAGTTCGCGGTGCAGCCAAGCCTTCGCCATATCCCAATCGCGGGAAACGGTGGCGGGCGAAATCCGCAGGGCTTTTGCCGTTTCTTCTAAGGTCAGACCGCTGAAATAACGCAGTTCGACGATGCGGGCTTGCTGTTCATCCTCGGCGGCAAGGCGCGTCAGGGCTTCGTCAAGGGCAATCAAATCAACGCTTTTTTCATCGGAGGCGACGAGCGCGGCTTGTTCGAGCGATAACGCATCGAGCGCGCCGCCGCGTTTGCCGCGATGCTTTTTGCGGGCGTAATCAACCAGAATCCGCCGCATCGCTTGCGCGGCGATGGCGAAAAAATGCGTGCGGCTTTCCCAATTTACTTCACGCTGGTCAATCAGTTTCAGATAGGCTTCGTTAATCAGCGCGGTTGTTTGCAGCGTGTGGTTCGGACGTTCACGGCGCAGGTAACGGGCGGCTTGACGATGCAGTTCGTCATAGACCAACGGCATCAGTTCTTCCAGAGCTTCGCCGCTGCCGCCGCCCCAAGCGCGCAGCATCTTCGTGATGCTTCTCGATGGATCTTCCGACTGATACATTTCAAGCTCATTTCACAAATTGGTTGAAGTCAACTGCAAAGATATGCTCACCAGATAAATAAGTCAATACATTTAAAAAAATAAAAAAACTTTAAAGTTTTGAGGGAGTTATCTCAATTTTGACGCGCTAATAAATAAAGGCGCAAAACAAATCTTCAAAAGAAATTTATTTTGATAACAGCCGACAAAACATTTAGAAAACAAAATTGGAGACATTTATGAAACGAACAAAATTTACCACAACGCGGCTTTTCGTCGTCGTCGTCACATCAATAATTTTCACATTAGCCGCATTTACGACAACAATTCGGACGCAATCGGCGACATCGGTTGAGAACAATCTTTCTTCGATTTCCGATGCGTCCGATTTACCGAAGTTTAGCGACGATTCAACAAAATTCAGTTTCGTGAGTGTGGCTGTCGTTGATGTCGCCAACATCGAGGAACTTTACGCAGCCGTTAATAATCCGAACAACGCGGGCAACCGAATTGTTATCGCGCCCGGCGTTTATATGCTTTCAGTCAATGCGCCCGGCGGCGTTGCCAGACCGAACGGCGGTCGGCTTGAGCTTCAGGAAAATATGTCTTTGCAGGGCGTTCAGGGTGACCGTGAAGCGGTTGTCATTGACGCTATTAACCTCCCGGCGAGTTCATACAGCGCGCCGCCGATAAATAGTGTCGGCGCAATCAGACTGGGCAGAGGAACAAACGTCGTCGAATGGCTGACAATCCAAAATTCCTTCCTCGGAGCCGCCGGAATCGAAACCACTATTGTCTCGCCCGGAACTGCTTACATCCGCGTCGCGCACATCATCGCAACGAATAACTGGCGCGGAATTGATGTCCGAAGTTTCGGAGCGGCGGCGGCGGGTCGGAGGATTGAGGCGGAAATCGTTGACAACGATTTACACAGCAACCGGAGAAACACGGGGCAGGGTCTGCGGCTCACTAATAATGCGGGCGCAAACGGCGCGGTCATCTTCGCCACTCTGAGCGGCAACCGAATGTATAACAACTATTTCGGATTTATAGCTGAAAACGTCGGGTCAAATTTCGGCAGCATTACCGCCATTTCTTCGGGCGACCGATTTTTTGAAAACGGCACCGGTACGCAAATAGGCGGCGGACTAAGCCTCGGGATGGCTCCCGCAAATGGAGCCACGAGCAGTTTCACGGCAATCGGGAGCAGTTTTGAAAACAACAACGGCTTTAACCCGAACGGTCTGGGCGGTCTGGTCATACTCGGCGGGGCGAACTATTCGTTCCCGAACGGAACGTCGGATAATACGGTCAACGTCACGCTGCGAAACTGCCGGTTGGCTAACAATCAAGTTCATGACCTCGGCGCGTTCGGAGCGCGTTCGACCCCCGTTACCATCGGCTCGCCGGGGACAAATAACCGCGTCAAAATAAGGTTATACGGCACACTAATCCCGAATTTATTCACCGCCGACAGCGTGCCTGAAACTCCCGGTGGGATGAATTCCGTCACCGTCATTCGCAGTCCGGTCAACTCAGGTTTTGATTTTGACGGCGACGGGCGAGCTGATTTATCAGTTTTCCGACCGTCCGACCGAACGTGGTATCTCAACCGCAATCAAGGCGGATTTAATCCCGTGCAGTTCGGTCTGGCAACCGACAAACTCACGCCCGCCGATTACGACGGCGATGGCAAAACCGACATCGCCGTTTACCGCGCCGGTATCTGGTATCTGCAAAGAAGCCAATTGAGGTTTTTAGGATTCGCTTTCGGCTTGCCGGAAGACATTCCGCAACCGGCAGATTTTGACGGCGACGGCAAAGCCGAGATCGCCGTCTGGCGACCGTCGAACGGCGTTTGGTATGTCTATAATCTGGCAACCAATCAGTTTACTTCCTTCCAATTGGGAACAGGCGAGGACAAACCCATTGTCGGCGATTACGACGGCGACGGACGCGCCGATTATGCCGTGTTCCGCCCATCAAACGGCACCTGGTATCTACAGCAAAGCAGAGCCGGCGCAGCCGCAATTCAGTTTGGTTTGGCAACCGACAAACTCGTGCCTGCCGATTACGACGGTGACAGCAAAACCGACCAAGCCGTTTATCGAGACGGAACTTGGTATGTGCTTGGTTCGCAAACCGGATTTACGGCGTTTCAATTTGGATTGCCGACTGATATTCCCGCGCCCGCCGATTATGACGGCGACGGCAAGACCGAAGCAGCAGTTTTCCGAGACGGCATTTGGTATCTGCGGCAAAGCACCAACGGATTTTCTGCGGTGCAATTTGGCTTGGCAAACGACAAGCCTGTTCCAACGGCTTATTTGCCGTAATCAAAAGGAGATTATTATGTTATACAAAACCAATTATAAAAAGTTATGTTCGCTTTCAGCAATACTCTTGCTCGTCTTTTTTCTGTCGGCTGATTTCTACGCCGCGCCGGGCGATCTTGACCCGACGTTCGGGGGCGGCGGTAAGGTCATCACCTACATAAGCGGTAAGGACTTCGGAAGTAGCGTTGTCCTTCAATCGAACGGGAAATTAATCGTCGCTGGGGAAGCCACCGTCAACACTTCCACCACAGACTTCGCAATCGTCCGTTATAACCTTGACGGTAGTCTAGACACTTCCTTCGGCAATGGCGGCAGAGTCATCACCGATTTCGGCAGAGCGGATTGGGCATCTGCCGTCGCCCGTCAGTCAGACGGTAAAATTGTAGTGGCTGGAGTTACTGTCAATTTACCCGACCCGACGTATTCTACGAGCAATTTCGCGCTGGCGCGTTACAACACCAACGGCAGTCTCGATTCGACTTTTGGCACGGGCGGCAAAGTAACGACCGATTTTTTTGGTTTTCAGGATTATCTAGCCGCCATTATCATTCAGCCGGACGGTAAGATTGTGGCGGCGGGAATGGTCACCCCCGTGTTATTTAATCATAATTTCGGGCTGGTTCGCTACAACTCTGACGGCAGCCTCGATACGACTTTCGGGAGCGGCGGAAAAGTTTCTACCGACTTCAACGGACAAATCGATGCGGTTAACGCGCTCGTTCTGCAAGCGGACGGCAAACTTGTGGCGGCTGGATGTGCCGGTGTCGCGGGTAGTTTAGACTTCGCGCTGGCTCGCTACAATTCTGACGGCAGCCTTGATTCCACATTTGGAAGCGGCGGAAAAGTTTCTACGGATTTAAACGGACAATACGATCAAGCTAACGCGCTCGTTTTGCAGACGGACGGACGGCTCGTCGCGGCTGGATATATTGTTGATTATAAGGATGAAACTCCTGAATTCTCGTTGGCGCGTTACAACAGCAACGGTACGCTCGATTCGACTTTCGGCAACGGCGGAAAAGTCATTACAGATTTCGGATTATCGGGTTACATCGCCGAAGTCGCTTTGCAAGCGGACGGTAAAATTGTAGCTGCGGGAACGGTTTATATCAACGGAGCCGATGATTTCGGATTAGTTCGTTACAACACCAACGGCACGCTCGATACGACTTTCGGCACGGGCGGCAAAGTAACGACGACTTTTGGCGGCGGAGATGGTGCGGGCGGTATCGTGATTCAACCGGACGGCAAAATTGTGGCAGTTGGATCTACCGCTAATGCGAACTTCTCTGCCGGCAATTTCGCTCTGGCGCGTTATCTCGGCGATTCGGCTGTCGCCCGACGCGCACCATTTGACTTTGACGGCGACGGCAAAGCTGATGTTTCCGTCTTTCGCCCGTCTGACGGCGTGTGGTATCTGCTTCGCTCTGGTTCGGGATTTACCGCCGCGCAGTTTGGTGTTTCAACCGATAAAATCACGCCCGCCGATTACGACGGCGATGGCAAAACTGACATCGCCGTTTTCCGCGACGGAACTTGGTATTGGCTCAACAGTTCCAACGGAAATTTCAATGCGGTTCAATTCGGACTGGCGGATGATATTCCTGTTCCCGCTGATTACACGGGCGACGGACGCACTGAACTCGCCGTTTATCGCGCCGGTAGTTGGTTCACGCTGAATTTAGTAAATAATCAATTTCAAGCCGTGCAGTTCGGCAATTCAACCGACAAACCCGTCGCCTCCGATTACGACGGCGACAGTCGTGCCGATTACGCCGTTTATCGTGACGGCATTTGGTATCTTTTGCAGTCAACTCAAGGTTTCGCGGCGATTCAGTTTGGTTTGTCAACCGATAAGGTCGTGCCTGCCGATTACGATGGCGACGGCAAGACAGACCAAGCCGTTTATCGAGACGGCATTTGGTATTTGCTTCGTTCGCAAGCGGGCTTTACGGCGTTTCAGTTCGGCATCGCTTCGGATGTTCCCGCGCCCGCCGATTATGACGGCGACGGACGAGCGGATGCGGCGGTTTATCGAGATGGAGTTTGGTATTTGCTGCGGTCGCAACAAGGTTTCGGCGCGGTGCAGTTTGGCACGACAAACGACCAACCGATTTCGGCGGCTTTTGTGCCGTAAAAGCAAACAGCGTGGTGAAAATAACGCCACACCGAACAAGTCATTGATTGCTTTGCGCGGGCAGCTACTTTCATAGGAACGTCGCTCGTTTAACTAGAGCAAGTTCGGAATGAGTGTAAGGTAAATAAGGCGGAAACCCGCGC
>JBPCPU010000259.1:0-13454 GCA_050998795.1 Pyrinomonadaceae bacterium | reverse complement strand
CAGCAAGGGTGCCGTGACGGGAACTTGCACCCTTGCTGACGCGCGGGTTTCCGCCTCTGAGATATAAACCATACATTCACCTCGAATCTGCTCTAAGCAGCTGATATTTGGTTCTAATAGTCTGATTACTGCTATTCTCGTACTTGCAAATTTTTTACCCCAAACATAGTTTTTTGTTTTGTTTCTTTTAATCATTGTTCTGTGATTTATTCAGGGGTAATAAAAAAGAATCCCGATTGCATTAATGCAATCGGGACTCTAATCCTAAATCGGCTGTATACCGAAAACTAAATGTTATTGGTTGCTGGCAGGACATAATACCGGTCTATCAGAAGCGATACCGAAGTTCATAGTTTTGAAACCTCCGTCACGACTGTTTAACCAATACCAGGCTCCTGATCTAAAGACTGCAATGTCTGCTTTACCGTCGCCATCAAAGTCAGCCGGGACAGGCATATCGCTGCCCATACCGAATTGAACGCCGGTAAAGCCACCGTTTGATCTCAACAAATACCATGTTCCACCACGATAGACAGCGACATCTGTTTTGCCATCGCCATCGTAGTCGGCTGCAACCGGAACGTCAGTTGAAATTCCGAATTGAACAGCTGTAAAGCCGGCAGTTGATCTCAACATATACCAAACTCCATTAGATGGACGGAATACCGCAGCATCAGCTTTTCCATCACCATCATAGTCACCGACAACAGGTTTGTCGCCTTTCGCGCCAAATTGAATAGCGCGGAAGTTAACAGAAGAGTCGCTTGACGGACGATAGTAGATGTAGCTTGCATCACCGGCATTTGCTCCATCACGATAAACCGCAATGTCTGCTTTACCGTCACCATCCCAATCAGCCGGGACAGCAATGTCGCTGCCAACACCGAACTGAATGAATCTGAATGCACCCGTGGAACTATCCAGAATATAGAAGTAGGCTTTATTCGCATCACCACGGAAAGTAGCGATGTCAGCTTTTTTGTCGCCGTCATAGTCTGCCGGGACAAGTTTGTCAGTCGAAGAACCAAATTGGGTTGCGTTGAAACCTTGTGTCGTGCGATTCAGATACCAGTTTCCATCACGGAATACTGAAATATCGGCTTTTTTGTCGCCATCAAAATCGTATAACGTAGGTCTTTCCACCGGAGGGGTAACTGCAACCGCCGAGTTGACGAATTCAATTTCGGTTGTTCCAGGAGAAAACACACCATTATTAGATTGACCCGGAACGATAGTCACTGTTCCCGTTCTTCCAGGGAGGTTAGTGGTTATTGCTCCACCGCTCGATGTTGTGATACCGGTTACTCCTACGCCTGTTACAGATCTTTCTGTAACTGTTACTAATGAGCCAACATTAAAGCTGTTGAAACCATTAATTCCTGGTGTAAAAGGTCCATCTACAAATGTGCAGAAACCGCCTTGAGCCGCATCACCGGCTGCTACGGTCACCGTTCTGGTGGTTGTATTCGGAGCACCCGGGAATGTACCTTGAAGTCTGTCAAAAGTAACATCAAAGGTAAAGAAAGTACCCGGAGTAACACCAGGTCCGGCAACTTTACAAACCTTTAATGCTCCTGGTCTGAAGACGACGTTGGTGAATTCTACTTCAACGACTTCTCTACGGACAGGAACTGTTACAGTTCTGCAAGTGCCGTTCGGCGGGAAGAAAACATTTCCGCTTGGGACGGTGCTAGGGGTACATGGCTGAACCGAAGTGAACCCGGATGTCGAAGTAATTCTCGAAATCCTAATTTCTTCATTGTTAAGTGTGACTAATGGTCCATTTTCGGTAATTGTCACATTTGTGCCAACTACGAAAGTTTGTGCACTGGTAAAAGCACCGCTTGCATCAGGAACGAATCTACAGAATCCGCCGTTAGCCGCCGGACCAGCCTGCACGTCGAAAGTTCTCGTGACCGCCGTCGTGCTGAAAGCACCGGTAACAGGGTCGAAAACCGGAGCAGTTCCCGTAACGGTGAAATTGAACAACGTTCCTTCAGCGACACCAGGTCCGGCAACCTTACAAACTTTAACTCGTGCCGGATTAGAACGGTTGAAGAAATTGATTGTGGTTTGGTTAGAAGTGTTGGTACTACCCTCTGCTTCAAAGACCTGCGCCGTTACGATACCGGCTGTCGTTGTATTGTTGACGATAGTAACGGTTCTTAATCTATCCGGGGGATTTGTTGTCGCGCCGACGAAGGAAAAGCCGATTTGAGCTAATTCACGGACTGTGACTATACCTGACCGCGGGACTCCCGTGCCATCACTAGGTACTGTTACAGCGATTGGTCCGGCACAACCGCCGACAGGAACCATAAATACTTGAAGTGGTTGCGCAGGAAGACTGGTTTGTTGCGGCACTCCATCAATGGTAAATCTGAAGAAACCCGATACATCCGAATCTAATCCGAATTTACAAATTTCTACAAATGCTATGATAGCGAATTGGTTAGTAAATTGAATCGTAACTTGTGACTCAACTCCACCCATAGGGACAGTTACGTTAGCTGTGCGTAAGGGAAGATTAAATGCCGTTACAGCATTGGCGGATCCCGGCTGCCGATTAATCTGTCTGACATCTGTCAATTGGAAATTGCCTGCCACAAGGGTCGGAGAACCAACTGCGCGGGAAGTGTTTTGTTCCGTAATAACAACATTACCTGCACCAGGAACTGTAAAAGGACCCGAACAACCATTTGCCGGAGCTTCTATTACTCGTGTTACATTGGTGACTGTGAATTGAAAGATTCTGCCTGTTAAAAAAGCAGCATTTGGTGAGGCAGGATCAACTACCTTACAAATTTCCAAAGTACCGTCTAACAATACAACAGTAGCACCGTCTAATGTAACATCACCTTTAAGTGACAAAATTCTGCCGCTAACGGTTGCACCGTTATCAACTTTTACAGAGTTTTCTGCAAAAATGCTTCCTTGGAAGTCGGAGTTTTTTCCAACATTTACGGAATCACCCGCTACGAAGAATACATTATTTGCCTGCGCACTATTAACAAGCGAAACGCCTGAATCACCCTTTGTATTGAGCGAACCCGCTACTCTAAAGAGAAATACAGCTTTCGGGTCATTCTCAGCATCGAGAACAACTTGTCCTGCTAAACGAGCCGATGACAAACAATATACACCCGGCGTAAATTTACGTCCGCCAAGTTCCGCATCAGCTACATCAGTACATGGTAATTGCTTGATGGCATTAAATGATGCGGCTAAATCTTTTTGGGCGCGAAGTGTATCAACACCCTGACCTTCTTGATTGATGTAGGTATTTCCTTGAATGCTTGCGCGATCAAGACTAACTGCAGCATCTTTGCCCGCGACGCCTACATCACCTTTAATTTTGGAGTTTCCAGTGTCGGAAATTCCTCTATCGGCAAGAATCGCAAAGTTGCCTGCCGTTTTAATGTCTAATGATATAGAGAGCATCTCGGTTGTTGCTCGTTCTACATTAGCTCTATCTTGAGCTGAAACCGTGCCTGTACTATTAAAAGTCGGCACTAGTAAGAAACCCATAACAGCTACCGCCACTAAGGCGAAGAGCGTCATGAGATAAAACGTTTTCGTGCTTATTCGGCGCAGAAAAGTTTTTTGAATATTCTTTTTCATTTGGTAATCCTTCCTTATTTATTTTGATTTACTGGTCACAATATGCTAGTTCAAAACTATGCATTGTTAGTGCAATACTACCAATTTCCACAAACTTCCAAAAATAAAATGTTTGAATACAGAAACCGGCTAGAACAAGCAATTAATTTTTGATTGAAATTGGTAGATATATATAAGAGCTTATGGCTTGGGAGGAAAATTAAATCAAATTTTATTACCACAAATCCTTATTTAATCTGCCAACAGACAACTACGTTACTTTAAGACTTTCTTAAAAGCTGAAAGTTCGTAGATCTAGCAAAAAATTTTTGGCTACATACATCGTCCGAAAATTAGGTAAAACATATACGACTTTTTTAAAAAAAGCAAAGAAAATTTGCAAAAATCTTAATCGTTTTTCATAAGTCGTTGGTTTTATTGAAATTAAAGAAAATAAAAATTAATTTCAATTAAACTTTTTCGGAAAGATAAATAGTAAGTTAAAAGAGAGAACTTAGTCAAGCTAAAAAACTGAGAAATAAACCTTTATTTGTTTTTTATTTTCGATAAAAATTGAAAAAATAAAAAACTTGACATATTAAACCTATTTATGTTACTGGTTAATGGAATTTTTATTTTTAGGACAACTTTGCTCGAAACCTTATTAGTTTCGTAGCAGTATTTTAAGTCATTAACTTTTAGGTAAAACTTCATGAAAGAAAGTCTTAACATTACGGAACTTCTAAGGGCTTGGAGCGATGGAGATGAAACCTCACTGGATGTTTTGCTTCCGCTTGTTGAACAAGAATTAAGACGTATTGCACATAGTTATATGAGTAATGAAGGTTTTAATCATACCCTTCAAACAACTGCTCTTATTAACGAAGCATATATTGAACTTAATAATCAGCATTCGGTTAATTGGCAAAACCGAAAACATTTCTACGCTTTAACGGCGCAGATAATGCGGCGAATTTTACTCAAATATGCGCGTGACCGCTCTTGCGCCAAACGCGGCGGAAGTTTTCAGCACGTTAGTTTGGAAGATGTCTGTGTGCTGACGCAGCAAAAATCTGAAGAACTAATTGCACTTGATGAAGCACTTAATCGCCTTTCCGAAATTGATCCGATAAAAAGTTCGATTGTTGAATTACGGTATTTTGGTGGTTTGACAATTGCTGAGATTGGAACAATCTCAGGTTATGCTTCAGTAACTATTGCAGTTCACTGGAAATTAGCAAAGGCTTGGCTTGGACGAGAAATGCAAGGGAAAAACAAAAAGAAGGTTTTTCCTACAACTACATATACCAGTGCTTAGTAACTTAATTATTGGTTAGCAAACAGTTCGTAAAAGTAATGTCGGCTTTGTGTTCGGCATTTCATATTATAGTTATTAATACGCGACTTTAAGTAGTTAAAACGCGGCATTTAATGATTACTTTCTTTGCAAGTTTTAATTTTTGTAGAAAACAAATTAAAAGCGCAAATTCCTAGCAAAATTTTATAAAGTAATTTATGAAACAATAGCTCGTAAACTGTTGCTTTATTAGAATGTTAACAAAAACAAATTTAGGCTCTGAGAAAGTTATTTGAAAATTATGTCGCGCTCCTAAATGGTAAATGTTCAAAAGGCATCTTTGCTCAGCCAAATATACGGTCCTCTGATTTTGCTGAAAAACAGTGGTTTGGATTCTGTCATTCGTATTTTACAAGTTATGAAGCATCTTACTTTTTCAAATTTTCAATAATCTGATATTTGAAACTGAAATTGCTGCAATATCAGCGATACAATTTTCAAAAGGCTTTTAATACTTTACTTATGCAAGCGGTTCCGTGGGAAAATATCGAAACGATTTTTAATCACACTATTCTTTTGCCTCCCGAACAAAGGCACGAATACGTATTATCCGCTTGTAGAGAGGACGAAGCCTTGTTTCAGGAAGTTATCAGCTTAATAGAGGAAGCGGAAAATAGTGAAAATTTTCTCAGCCAACCCGTCTTTGAACTTGGAACCAGATTGTTGGCTTCCGACCCGATTGGACTTTTAAAAGAACCGGATTTTGCTTCATATCAACTTTTAAGCGTTTTAGGGCGCGGCGGGACAGGTGTGGTTTTCTTAGCTAAAGATAAGAATTTAGAACGCTTAGTCGCCTTAAAAGTTCTCCCGTTTTCATTATCTGACAATGATGAAAGAATTTTGCGTTTTCAACGAGAGGCAAAAGCCGCTTCTGCTATCTCACACCCGAATTTCGCGCATATCTATGAATTTGGAAAGGCTAAAGACAGATTTTATATCGCAATGGAATATGTTTCGGGGAAAACTTTGCGGCAATTGCTCAAATCAAAAGAGATAGATGTTATCAAAGCCTTTGAAATTTCTATCCAGGTTGCCAAAGCGTTGCTTACCGCACACCGAGCCGATATTATCCATCGTGATATAAAACCTGAAAATATCATCATAACTGAAGACTGGCTGGTGAAAATTTTAGATTTCGGATTAGCCAAAATGTTCGATTCAAATCGTTTATCAAAGAACCTAAATTCCAATATCTCACTGCAAACATCTCCCGGATTGGTAATCGGAACAGTTAGTTATATGTCACCCGAACAAGTGCGCGGTAAACCTCTCGATGCGCGAACCGATCTTTGGAGTTTAGGTGTATTGCTTTATGAAATGCTGGCTGGACAAAGACCTTTTGTCGGTGAAACACCCAGCGACGTGCAGGCGTTGATTTTACTCACAGAACCGAACTTTCCGCTTCATTTGGAAAAGATTTTTGAAATCAAACAAATACTAACAAAACTTCTTGCTAAAAAAGTTGAAGACCGCTACCAAAACGCCGCCAATTTATTAAACGATTTGAAAGTTGTCCATAAATATCTCTTAGGGCAAAGTCCTCAGGAAGAAATACATTTATCTTTCGCAAGTTCCGACTCGCCTGAAAATAACCGTCAACATAAATCCGTTATAAAAGTTTATATTCAAAAAATTTTGAATATAATGAAATAAACACTTTATCATTCCAAGATTACCCGACATTCCCGGTAAAGTTTTTACTTTTAAAAAGTGGATAAATTTACCGGAATATGTAGAATTACAGATATTGGAAGATTGTTTATGAGAAAACCTGTGATTGCGGGAAATTGGAAAATGTATAAACTGTCCGGCGAAGCCGTTGAAACGGCGTTGGCTTTGAAGCCTTTAGTGGCGAACACGAATCATTGCGAAGTTGTCATTGCACCGGTGTTCACGACATTGAAGACGGTTTGCGACAGGCTCGAAGGCTCGAATATCAAAGTTGCAGCGCAAGATTGCTCGACTGAACAAAAGCACGGCGCACACACGGGCGAAGTTTGTGCCGATATGATAAAAGATGTCGGTGTGTCGCATATAATTATCGGGCATTCGGAGCGTCGGCAGTTTTATGGTGAAACTGACAGAACCGTTAATTTGAAAACGAAAGCATGTTTGGCGTTTGGGCTAACGGCAATTATCTGCATCGGCGAAATGCTGCCGGAGAGAGAAGCAGGTAAAGCGGAACAGGTTGTCAGGACACAACTTCTCGGCAGTCTTGACGGTTTGACAGTTTCCGATATGGAACGTATTATTATCGCTTACGAGCCTGTTTGGGCAATCGGCACAGGAGTTACCGCCACGCCTCAGCAGGCTCAGGAAATGCACGCTTTTATCCGCCAAACATTGACGGAAACACACGGCAAAGATGTTGCCGATGCCATCAGAATCCTTTACGGTGGTTCGGTTAAACCCGATAATGTCAAAGAATTGATGAATGAAGCGGATATTGACGGTGCATTGGTCGGCGGAGCAAGTCTGGAAGCGGAAAGTTTCGCCAAAATTGTGAATTATAAATAGAGGTTAGAAAGTTGGTTTATTTATTATACGGATTATTCTTTGTTTCTTGTATTGCCTTGATTGCAAGTGTTTTACTACAGCCGGGAAAGACGGACGCAGGTGCGCTTTTCACCAGCAATATATCAAGCACCGCATTTCAACCGCGCGGTTCGCAGACAATTTTGTCGAAAATCACGATTGTTGCAGCGACGACGTTTATGCTGTCGGCTTTACTTTTGGCGATGCCCGCTTTGACGGGAAATATCTCGGTTTTAACGACAAATCCCGACGCGCCAACCGAAGATGCAACTGTTGTTACACCCGACACAAACGCAAATAGTGATGCGAATACGAACATAAATGCGGCGGTGCAAACGAATACAAACGCGGTAAATGCTGAAGTTAATGCAAATACCACGACCAATTCCAACACAACAACCAACGCGCCGGTGAAATAATAGATTGATTGAAATAAGTCGGCAGTAGAAGCACTGATAAAACAATCGTTAATTTTGCTGATAAAAAAACTGTGAAAGCAGGTTTTAAAATCGCTTTTGATTTTCCCAAGCCGAGGTGGCGTAATTGGTAGCCGCGCACGTTTGAGGGGCGTGTGGAGTAATCCGTACGAGTTCGAGTCTCGTCCTCGGCACCACTATCAATAAAGGGTTTCAGCAATTTGCTGAAACCCTTTTTCGTTGTTCATTTTTTAAGCTGTTGTATCAACGACTTTTTATTTGTCGAAAGCCTTTTGAGAAATCTGTTTGTTATCAAACAACCGTGTTTGCAAGCAGGCAGATAATTCTTTGAAGTTTAAGAAATTCACATCTAAGCACAGCACACAACACTGTATTTACCGACTTAAATCGGATATTCGACGGAAAACTAAATTCGGCACGGTCTTTGCACAAATACAGAGGAAATATTTTACAACTTGTACAGAGGAAATATTTTACAACTTGTCAGAACCGTCTGCGGTAGCAGATGGTTAAATATCCGACAGATAAACCATCCTGTAGGCGCAGACGGTTCTGACATCACGAGAATTTAGTTGAATATAAAATTGTCCAACTACTTAAAATTATATGAAAGCAATCAATATCGTCAATTTCAAATTGCAGAGTTTATCAATGGCTCTTTTGGTGGCGGCTGCGCTTTTATTTTTTGGCAATGCGGCGCAGGTGTTCGCCCACGGCGGCGAAGACCACGGAGAAGAAAAGCCGAAAGTCGCAACCACCGAAAAGGGAACGGTTACGCGCACGATGCGGCTCGGCGACTTTGAAATAACCTTCAAACATTCCGTGCTTGAACCGGACGCGGCAGCCGACGGGCGTTTATTCGTCACCAAATATGAAACCAACGAAGCGGTTAATGAAGCCGCTCCGACAATGGAAATCGAATCGGCAAACGGCTCGGTAACGCAAGTGGCGGTTGAAAAAGGCACTAATGCCGGAAGCTACAATTTAAAGATTCCCGCGCTCCCGGCTGGAAATTACAGCGTCCGCGCAAACTTGAAATCCGGCGGCGAAACCGATACAGCCGTCTTTTCCGGCGTTGAAGTCGCGCCGCCCGCAGCGGAAACGGCGGCGGGCGGCGCATCGTGGTTCGGCTCGGCTTTGTTTTATCTGGTCGGCGCGGCGGTTTTAGGATTATTCGGAGTTTTGTTCTATTTCGTCTGGAGAATGGCGGGCGATAAACAAGTCGGCGAAGAAACCGTATCCGCATAAACGAGAAAATCAGAATGTTTTTGACAATCAAGAAATCGAACAGGGGCAGTTTCTCTAAGCCGGATATTTTCTCCTGTCTTCTTCCGGCTGTGGCGGCGGTAATGTTAATTTTCATTGCCTCCGCTTTTTCGCAACAGCAGCCCGTTCTCGCGCCGACGCAACCTGCGGTGAAACTGAGTTCCGCGCAATTCGTCGGGCAGGACGGCTTAAACATCGAACGGTTAATCGAACTGGGGCAAAGCCGGCGGACGGATTTGCTGGCGGCGCGGCAGCGTCTGGCGATTGCCGAAGGACGGCTCAGACAAGCCGGATTCAGACCTAATCCGACGCTCGACACCGAATACGGCAGCCCGCGTTTTCTGGGCGGCGATGCGGAATCGGATTTAAGCGTCGGCGTAACGCAGGTTTTTGAACTCGGCGGAAAACGCTCGCGCCGCGTGGCGGTTGCCCGGCTTGAATTAAGTCAGATTCGCGCTCAAGTCGCCGCGCTCGAACGCGCTCTCGCCGTCGAAATCCGCACGGCTTACACCAACGCGCTGGCAGCCGCCCGGCAGCTCGACATTTTGGAAAAATTGATTGCCGCCGACGAAGAACTCGTCCGCGTCACCGAAGCGCGTCTGAAGGAAGGCGATGTCGCGCCGCTTGACGTAAATTTAGTTAAAGTCGAAGCTGACCGCTTAAAAGTTCAGGCGATTCAGGTGCGGAGCGAACTTGAAACGCGGCTTTTGCAAATCAGAACTTTAATCGGCGCGGACATTGCCGAATCAATCAAACTTGCGCCGCAACCCGAACGCCCGCCGCGTTTTGATACCGGACTAAGTGAATTGACCGAAACGGCTCTCGACACGCGCTCCGATTTGCAAGCCGCACGGCTCGGCGAACAACTCGGTGCGGCACGAATTGATTTGGCGCGGGCAAACGCCATTCCGAATGTCGCCGCCGCGCTTCGATATTCACGGAGTAACTCGATTATTGATTTTCCGGCGAGGCTCGGCGGTGGAAGTTTTCCGAACAAGGATAATTCTCTGACTTTCGGCGTGTCGGTTGACATTCCGATTTTCAACCGCAATCAAGGCGAAATCGCTTCGGCAACGGGCGAAAGAGTTCAAGCCACGCGGACACGCGAATTTTTGGAAAGCACAATCAAGCGCGATGTCGCTGTTGCTTATAGAAAATACCGGGCGGCGGCTGAGGCTTTAGTTATTTATTCGACGCAGATTTTGCCCCGCGCGGAAGAAAATCTGCAAAGCGTTCGTGCGGCTTACGGCTTGGGCGAATTTTCCGTGTTTGAAGTCGTCAATGAACAACGCCGTCTGACCGAAAATGTTACCAATTACAACCAAGTTTTGCGCGATTATTACAACGCGCTGACGGAACTCGAAACGGCAATCGGACGCGAACTTCCGGCTTCGGGTTTTTCGTCCGGCGCGAGTTCGGTTTTGCCTGATAAGGAATTAGTTCCGACGCAGATTGACCGCGCTAAATTATTGAAATCCATCGAAACGATTGAGATACCGAAAAAAAGCGTTTTACAAAACGCCGAATTAAAAAAACAACAGTAGAGGAAACAAAAATGAAAAAAATTACAGTTTTAACCATTGCGGGTTTAAGTTTGGTCATCGGTTTGGCGGCAGCTTGTTCGTCGGGAACAAATACGACGACAACAACAGCTAACGCCAATCGTGCGACGACCAACGCCGCTAATACAACCGTCGCCGACAACGCGACGACAGCACCCAAAAAAGACGAAGACGCTCCGGCATCGGTCAAAGCCGCATTTCCCGACGCAAACAGTTTTGCCAAACTGCATAAAGACATTCCGAAAGACGCGATTGCCGACATCGAGAAAGACACGGGCGGAAAAGTCCCTGATACCGACCATCATTCTTACACGGCATTTTCAACCACGGGCGGAGCGCGAAAACAAATCGGCGCGGCGACAATCGTGACGGCAAACGGCAAGGAAATGGTTGTCGTTTATGAAAATAAAGAAGGCAAGCCGTATATCAAAGAAGTTCGCGCCGACGGCGTTCCCGCACCGTTTCTCGCGCAGTTCGTCGGCAAAGGACACGACGATAAATTTGCCGTCGGCGGCGATATAAAAGCCAGCGGCGTTGACGAAGGATTGGCAAAGGCAATCGCCCAAGCCGTGCGGATTGATTCTTTAACGATGCAGTCGCTTTACGGCGCGAGCCACTCGCATTAAATAAATATGAGTTCAAAGTTTAAAGTTCAAAGTTCAAAGTTAGTAGTCGGTGGTGCGAAGGGTTGGTTAGTAGTCAGTAAAATCAAAGCGGTTGCGCTCTTGCTTTCACTATTCACTATTCACTATTCACTATTCACTGTTTCCGCGCACGAAGGCGAAGACCATTCCGCCGAAAAAAAAACCACCACCGCGCCGACTAACGCCGCGCAAACCGTTTCGATTGTAACGGCGGAACGCAACATTCAGGGCGAGAGCGGAAACTTCAATTTCGTTTTGCGGCGTTCTCCGTCTGACCCGCGAGTCGGTGAAACCGGACAGTTTCTCGTTCGCATCGCTGAAAAGGTGAAAGGCGGTTTCGGCGCAAATGAACCCGTGCCGCTCGATAAAGCGACGGTCAGAGCGAGCATTATTAAAACGGACGGAACGCCGATAGCGGAAAATCTTCCCGCCGACGAGGAGGAAAACGGAAATTATCGCGTGGCTTACACCTTCGGAAGCGCGGGCGATTACAAAATTGTGTTTGCGGTTGCGACTGCCGACAATCGCAATTTTTCCGGCGATTTTCCCGTTTCGGTTGCGTCTGCGCCGGTTCGTTCATCGTTTTGGATTGGGTTGGCGATTTTGAGTTTATTGACTTTAGGTTTGCTCGGCGCGGTTTTCTTTGCCGCCCGCAATCGCGGCGAAGGGCGAGTTAATTACAAGCGAGTCGCTCCGTTTGCCGTTGCCGCGCTTTTGATTTTCGTATTCGGCACTTTCGCTTTGGCTTATTTTTTACCGCCGCGCCAAACGCGAACTGTCGCCGAAATTCCGGCGAATGCGACTACGGAAATTCCAACCAACGCTTTGGCAACCGGAACTGTGTTGACCGTGCCGAAGGAATCGCAGATTCTGTTCGGCATTAAAACCGCGCTCGTTTCAACCAGACAAATCACCAGCGGACTGAAAACGACGGGCGTTGTTCGTTCGCGTCCCGATGCGCGGGCAGTAGTCGTTCCGCCGGTCGCCGGAAGAATCGTTTTGCGGCAAGGATTAACTTTAGGTTCGGCGGTCGGACGCGGCGAGCAAATCGGGACGGTCGAGCAAATTTTGGATGTTTCCGGTCAAGCCGGACTCGAATCGCAACGGCTTGAAGTCGAAGCCCAACAGCGCGACGTCGAAGCGCGAAAGCTGGAACTCAGAAACACGGCTCTTGCGCTTCAGGGACAACAGGCGCAACAACGCGCCGCCGCGAGTCAAGCCAAAACACGGCTCGCGCAGGCGCAACGCGAGTTAAGACGCTCGGAAAATCTGGTGGAAGTCGGCGCGGCTCCGCGAAGGCGGGTTGAAGAAGCGCAGACTTCCGTTCGGGTTGTCGAGCAGGAAGTTACGGCGGCAGACAGGCAAGTCGTGCTGTTAGAAAATCAAATCAAACAAGCTCAAGCCGGACAAGCGATTTTTAATGCGCCGACGGTGCGCCAGCCGACGCGCAGCTTTCCTTTAACTTCTCCCGTTGCCGGGATTATCAACGAAATCAAAGCAACGAGCGGTCAGCAAGTCGAAACCGGAACGGAAATTATGTCAATCGCCAATCTTTCAAACGTTTTATTAGAAGCGCAGGTTTTCGAGCGTGATTTGCCGCTTGTGCGCGAATCTACCAGAGCGAGTTTTACGGCGGCGGCTTTGAATGGCGAAGTCTACACCATCGGCACGGCAGACGGCGACGGCGGATTATTGTCCATCGGTCAAACCGTCAACGAGCAGACGCGCACTGTTCCGGTTATTTACGAAATTATTAATCCGCTGCAAAGATTGCGCGACGGAATGTTTATCGAGATAACGATTGACACGAGCGGCGATCGTCAGGTTTTAGCCGTGCCGAAAAATGCAGTCGTTACCGAGCAGGGACAAACTTTCGTGTTTGTATTCGACGGCGGCGAAGCATTCGAGAAAAGACCCGTCGCATTGGGCGCGGAAGGCGCGGATTATTTTGAAGTCGCTTCGGGACTAAAAGAAGGCGAACGAGTTGTTACGGAAGGAATTTATCAACTGCGTTCGACACAACCCGGAGCGTAAAAGTATGAGAGAAAGATTA
>JBPCPU010000073.1:0-11089 GCA_050998795.1 Pyrinomonadaceae bacterium | reverse complement strand
TGCGTGAAATTGTCGTCTATTTTGAACGGAACGCTGATGAAATTTGTTTTAGACATTATAAATCTTGCGCTCTGGTTTCCTCTTCTTCCGGGTGAATTTCGAGTTCGTCCATTTTTTCCTTTTCGCTGACGTAGTTAAAAGCCGCTAAAGAAAGCGTTACCAACGCGACGCCGATGCCGTAGTAAAGCGTGTCGAGCGCGTTTTCCGCCTGCAAAAGTTTTTGCAGAAATTTAACCGACATCAACGGGATAATCACGAAACTGAAATTGGCTTTGAGTTCGTTTAGATTTCTGACGAGCATCCAATCGGGAACTTTGAGTTCGCCGATGAAAAGTTCATAAAGACTGACCGAAATAACCAGCAAAGCAGTGCCGACGAGAATGCTGTCTAAACAATCGAAAAGCCGAACCAACGCCAAGTCGTCTTTTACTTCATTAAAAACTATGGCAACGATTGTTTGAGCGGTTTTATACACTCCCAAAACGTATGCCGTCAGCGAGCAGACGAATAAAACGAGAACGCCGATGTAAGCCACATAGCGCGATTTTTCAATCAACCATTTCATTTTTTATCGTGAAATCATCTGAAATTCTCGGTCTATTTTTCCAATACTTTTTTCTTTAGTGACGGCGCGACAATCGAATTGTCAAAAACATTATACGCCGCCGTAATTGCTTCGGGAAACGGCGCGCCTTCGGCAATTGCCAGCTCGTCGCTCAGATATTTTTCTACTTCCGAGACAATTTCGTTTAATTCTTCCTGCCGAGCGATTTTTTCCTCTCTCAAAAATCGCTCATAACGGTCAATCGGGTCGTTATTTTTCGCCCAAAATTCGATTTCGCCTTCGGGAACATAAGATTGATTGTCGTGTTCGGCGTGCCCTTTGCGGCGATAAGTGTGCGCTTCGATTAAAACCGAACCGTTGCCGCTTCGCGCATATTCGACGGCTTTTTTCATCACTTCATAACAAGCAATGATGTCGTTTCCGTCAACCGACAAACCTTTTATTCCGTAGCCGACAGCTTTATAAACAAAATTGGCGGCGGCTGTTTGCAGTCTGGTCGGAGTCGAATAAGCGTAACCATTGTTTTCAATAATCGTAATCAGCGGCAGCTTTTGAACGGCGGCAAAATTCACACCTTCGTGAAAAGTTCCCGTCGAAGTCGTGCCGTCGCCGATATACGCAACAGCGATGCGATTTTCTTTTTTCATCCGTGCGGCAAGCAAAATGCCCGTCATCACGGGAATCATATCGCCAAGATGTGAAATCGGACCGATAAAACCTTTTTCCAAATCGGCAAAGTGAAACTGCACATCGGTAGCGCGTGAAGGAGCGTCGGCTTTCCCCAGATACTGCGCGAAAATCGTGCGCGGCAAAATTCCTTTGACAAAAACCGCGCCGATGTCGCGTATTAAAGGCGCGATAAAATCTTGCGGTTCGAGCGCGAAAGCAGTTCCGACCGCCGTTGCTTCTTGTCCGAGCGATGTAAAAACGCCGCCTGTAAGTTTCGCCTGACGCTTCAACCTGACGGTGATTTCGTCAAACATCCGCGTCATTTTTACATAACGGTAAAGTTCCAGAAATTGCTCTTTGGTTAGAGAAGTTTCGCTCGTGCAGCTCAAAGGCTTTTCAGATTTCTTTAAATTCGTTTTTGCTGACATATCTCAAAAGTGAAAAAGTGGAAAAGTGAAAATGTGAAAAAGTGAAAATGTGAAAAAGTTTAACCCGCGAATACTATTTAACCCAAGTTGCCAGTTATGATTTTTTACCGCAGAGGCGCAGAGTTTTCGCCGAGTGAGCGTAGAGAAATGACAAAATCTCTGCGTTTCTCTGCGCCTCTGCGGTGAATTCTTTCATAATTTCTATAACTGGCAACTTGGGTTATTTAAACTTTTTCACATTTTCACTTTTCCACTTTTTCACTTTTTACCTTTCAGAAAATATTTTCCGACACCGTAAATGCTAATCAGCACCCATAAAGATTCAACTACAAAAGCGGAAAAATTGAAACTGTAAAAAAGCGAAAAAACAATCAAAGCCGCGCCCAAACCGTTCAGCACGGAATAAGCCAAACTTTCGCTTTTCAATTTCCCGGTTTGCAGCAGAATGTAAGTCAGGATTATCGTAAAAACACCGAGCGTTCCGACTAAATCATACCAGGCATATTGCATAGAATTTATTCAAACGGTTGAATTTAGCTTACCTTAACCTAAGTTGCCGGTTATTAAAATTAAAATAATGAACCGCAGAGGACGGTCCAGGACGCAGAGGTTTTTTGAAAACTTTCGCCTGATTCTCACGATAAAAGGCAGTTGAAAATTAAACATCAAGATAAAATCAACCGATTGCCTATGTTTCTTCTCAGTGTCCTGGAGCGTCCTCTGCGGTAAAAAATATAACCGGCAACTTGGGTTACCTTAAAGTATCAGAATATTTGCTGACCAAACCGTTTGCGCCGACCGCCCAAATCGCATTTTTGCCTTTTGTCTGCACGGAATTATAATTTTCTTTGTCGAGATTTTTCCAGGTTTTCCCGCCGTCAAAAGAAATATCCGAACCGCTTGAACCGACGGCAATCAGAGTTTTTTTGTCAACAAATGCCACGCCCGAACGATAACCGTTTAAACCTTTCGATAAATTCCAGGTTTTTCCCGCATCGTTTGTAAAAGCCAGATTGTTTGTAATCTCATTCGGCTTTTCGTAATTTCCGCCGACGATTAAACCGTTTTTTGCGTTGAACATCGCAATCGAAAAGATACCGCTTCCCGCCGTTCCTTTGACAATCGGCGTGTCGGAAACAAACCACGTCAAACCGCGATTGTTTGAACGAAAAACCCGCGCATCGTTTCCGCCCGAAACGAGAAAAACATCTGTCTTGCCATTTGTCAGCAAACAAGTTCCGCTTGCCGCAAACGCCGCTTCGCCTTGTTTGGCATTCGGCATTTTATCGGTCGAAACAGGTTTCCAGGTTTCTCCGCCGTCGTTGGTTGAAATCAAAAGATATTTATTGTCAATCGGGTCGGACATCGCAGTTCCGTTATCTTTGTCCCAGAAAGCGAGCGCATCGAAAAAGGCTTTTGGATTCGCGTTTTTAAATTGCAGTTTCCACTTTTTTCCGCCGTCAACCGTTTTATAAATGCGCGAATTTTCGCCTTCGCCGATGCTCAAAAGATAAGCCGTGTTAGAATCAAACGCTTCAACATCGCGGAAATCGAGTTTTTCAGCATCGGGAACTTTTCCGATTGTCCAACTTTTCCCGCCGTCGGTTGTTTTCAAAAATGTGCCGCCTGTTCCGCTTGCCCAAATTACTTTTTCATTGACAACTGCAAGTCCGCGCAAACTCGCTTTTGTGTCAACTGTCTGTTTTTGCCATTGAGCGTTAGCAATCGAAGCAAATAACATAAATATCAAAAATAGCGATTGGAAAAATTTCGGGTTCATTTTCATAAAGTCAGATTTATTTCAGGGCAAAGTTTCACTTAGAACAAGCAAAATTATTACATTCTCGCTTTATTTTCGCAAAAAGATTTTTGAATAATCAGCCGCAAAGATGTAGTTTAATGAAAATGAAAAAATTCCTGACGGCGAAATGGCAAGATTTGGTGATGGCAAACTATGAAGTTGAACCGTCGCTCTTAGCCGAGTTTGTGCCGAAGGGAACGGCTTTGGATTTTTACGACGGGAAATGCTACGCCAGCCTTGTCGCGTTTATGTTTCTCGACACGAGAGTTTTGGGCTTGCCGATTCCGTTTCATACCAATTTTGAAGAAGTGAATTTGCGGTTCTACGTCAGGCGGGAAACAGAAGACGAAATTCGGCGCGGCGTTGTTTTCGTCAAAGAAATAGTTCCGCGCCGGGCAATTTCACTGGTTGCGCGAACTTTTTACGGCGAACCTTATGAAACCTGGAAAATGAACCATACAAAAACGGAAGGCGAACTCGCTTATTTTTGGTCGAAAGCAAATTGCAGAAATGGCGTGACGATTGAGATTGGCAAAAATTTGGGCGTTCCGGCGGAAAATTCGCACGGCGAATTCATCATCGAACATTATTGGGGCTACACGAAGCGCGGCGAAAATCGGACGGATGAATACAAAGTCGAGCATCCGAAATGGGAACTTTTTGAAGTGAGTTACGCGGAAATTGATGTTGATTTTGGCTTTACTTACGGCGAAAGGTTCGATTTTTTGAGTGAAATGAAACCGCACTCGATTTTTCTGGCGAAAGGTTCGCCCATCGCAGTTTATAAAGGTGCGAAACTTTTTACATGATTATCGGAATCGTCGCCATTGCACAAAATTACGTTATCGGCAAAAACGGCAAATTGCCGTGGCATTATTCGACGGATTTGAAGTTTTTTAAGCAAACAACATTAAATCACGCCATTGTGATGGGCTTCAATACCTGGAAATCAATTGGCAAACCTCTGCCGAAACGCTTAAATGTTGTTCTTTCACATTCGCAAAATATCGAAAATCAGTCGAATGTTCTGCTTTTGCGAAGCACGGAAGAAGTTTTGGCTTTGTCGAAATATCTGAACTGCGATTTGTTCATCATCGGCGGCGCAAAAACTTACGAAAATTTTGCCGATGTGATTGAAAAATGGATTGTTACGGAAATTCCATTGAATGTTGAAAACGCGGATACCTTTATGCCGCGAAACTTTCTTGATGGTTTTGAGTTGCAGGAAACAAAAGAACTTGAAGACAATTTGAAGATAAAAATCTTTCATCAAAATTAAATTTGTTGTAGAATTGCGGAAAAACAAAAAGGAGAAAAGTTTATGTTAGGTGGAAAACCCTGGGACGAATGGATTGACGAATACGCGGAGAGTCATCAGCATCCGATAAATAAGTTGGCGCACACCATCGGTATTCCGATGATTGCGTTGTCTTTGCCGTTATTCGTGGTAGCGATTTTTGTCAAAAATTTTTGGATTTTGCCGGTTTCTTTTTTCGTAATCGGCTGGACCTTGCAGTTCATCGGGCATTATTTTGAAGGCAAACCGCCCGAATTTTTTAAGGATTGGCGTTTTTTATTTGTCGGTTTGCGTTGGTGGCTGAAGAAAATGCGCGATGAAAAATGACAAATCGAAGTTTGTATTTGACCATACTTAAACTGAAAAGGCTATCGGGGTTGAAATTCTCCGACAGCCTTTTTGCAATGAAAATTAACGCCCGGGTTCACGGCTTTTCATACTCGAAATCATAGAAAGTCAAATGTTGCACGAGGTCGCCGTTTTTATTAATCAAATCTGCGTCCAACTTTAATTTGTATTTTCCGCGGCTCAAATTAAACTCGGTATACGGTATAAAAAGCTGCAAATCTTCATATACGGTTTCGTCGTAAGACGGTTTCAAAGCTCTATAAACGGCAACTTGCCCATCTTTGCTTGCAAATTCTTTGTTGTTGGTCAAAATTTTTGTGCCGTCTTCCCTTTGAAAATAAATTGCCAAATCCGAGTCAACATTTTTCATATTATGAACCGTAAATTTAACGTGAATCCGCATTCCGAGCCGTCCTTTATCGGTTACATTATAATCAACCCACACTTTATCAAAGTCTGCTCTTGCGTCGGAATCGGATTTCGGCGGCGGCGGTTCGTCGTCTTTTAAAACATTCGGCGAAACGGTTGGGGAAACCGAACGGGACGGAGTTGGTGATTTCCTTTCGGCAGTGCGCGTCGGCGAAGGTGTCGGGCTGGCGTCGGCAACGACGACGGGGTTATTCGATTGCCAGTTGAAAAAGATTATTGCCGCGCCTGCCGTCAAAAGTAACAAAAACAGCGCAAAAACTCCGCCGAGAATTAGAAAAATTTTGCCGTAGCCTTTCGGTTTTTGCGTCGGCGCATTGGGAAAACCCGGTGAAAAATTTTGCTGTCCGCCGCCGGTATTTTTATTTCCGCCAAATACAGTCGGCGGAACATTTTCTTGTCCCTGCGTTCCGCTGTTTTGAACATTAACCACCATCGGCGAAACCGTTAGCGGCGTTCCACACTCGACACAAAAGCGCATTGCATCAGAATTTTCGATACCACAGGTTCTGCAACTTTTCATACTTTAAAAACTCCTTCTTTAAAAGACAAAAAAATCAGTTAAAATTTGCCGATAATAATAACCCGAAATTGCAGTTATTAAAAATCGGCTCTTTCCATCCAACGAATTTTCGATTAAACTTTATCACAAATTCAGTGAATAAAAATCTGAAATCGCCAATTATTTTAGCCTTAGACATCGGAACTTCGAGCGTTCGTGCCGCGCTCTACGACTGCCGGGCGAATGTTTTGCCCGCAACGATGGTGAAAAACGAACGCGCCGTTGAAATGACGGAAGACGGCGGCGCGGAAATTGACGCGGCAGAAGCGTTCGCGCAAGTTGTCAAAGCGATTGACGACGTTCTAAAAAAATGTCCGTCTGAAGTTGCCGAAACCGAATATGTCGCCGCTTCGTGTTTTTGGCACAGTCTTGTCGGCATTGATAAAAACGGTGAAGCGACCACGCCGGTTTATACCTGGGCGGAAACCCGTCCGGCAAAGTATGTGCAAACTTTGCGCGATAAATTAGATGAAGATAAAGTTCATAATCGAACCGGCTGCCGTTTTCATTCGAGTTATTGGACGGCGAAACTTTTGTGGCTTCGCCGGGAAAAACGTCAAATTTTCGACAAAACATCCAAATGGCTTTCGTTCAGCGATTTTATTGCGCTGAAATTGTTCGGCGCAACCCGAACGAGTGTTTCGATGGCTTCGGGAACGGGAATTTTTGATATTCGCTCGTGTATTTGGGATGACGAATTACTTAAATTTCTGAAAATCGGTAAAGACAACTTGCCGAAGATTGTCGAAAACGATGCACGGACTTTTCAGCTAAACGAAAACTACGCAAAACATTGGGAAAAACTAAAAAACGCGCAATGGTTTTTAGCAATCGGCGACGGCGCAGCGAATAATCTCGGCGCAGGCTGCGCGGCAAAAGAGAAAGCGGCGTTGATGATTGGCACGTCGGGTGCGATGCGCGTCGCGTTTCAAGGCAAACCGCCAAAGCAAATTCCAAACGGTTTGTGGTGTTATCGAATTGACCGCGAAAAGGTTTTAACCGGCGGCGCATTGTCGGACGGCGGCGGACTTTATCGCTGGCTGAAAGATAATTTGCGTCTGAAAGATGACGACGATAAAACCGAAATTGAAATCGAAAAACGCGCTCCCGACGCACACGGTTTGACATTTCTGCCGTTTCTCGCGGGCGAGCGCAGCACCGGCTACCACGAAAACGCGCACGGCGCAGTGTTAGGTTTGAAATCGGCGACTGACACAATTGATATTGTGCAAGCCGCGCTCGAAGCGGTCGCGTATCGTTTCGCTGAAATTTATGACCAATTGAACGACATTTGTAAAATCCGTGAAATCATCGCGTCCGGCGGCGCATTGCGCGAATCGCCCGTCTGGACGCAAATTATTGCCGACGTTTTGGCACAAAATATGTCTTTGCCGGACGTGCGCGAAGCATCTTCACGCGGCGCGGTTTTGCTTGCGCTCGAAACTATTGGCAAAATAAAAAGTATCGGAGAAATTGAAACACCGAAAGGTCGGGAATTCAAATTTGATAAAAAGCGAAACGCGATTTACAGAAAAGCAAGGGAAAGACACAAACATTTTTACGAATTGCTATGCCAATGACGCTGAAACATTTTGAAAGCGCTGTCGAAAACAAAATCGTCGCGCGCGGGCTTGATTATTACCGCAGCGGCGACGTGAAAAGACTCGAAAAAGTCGGCGAGAACGAGTTTAGCGCGGTCGTTTTCGGCAGCGAAAAATACAGCCTTTACGTCAAAATAAACGGCGATGCGATTGTCGAACACGAATGCGATTGCCCTTATGATTATGGCAACGTCTGCAAACACAAAGTCGCCGTTTTTTACGCGATTCGGAACGGAAACTTCAGCAATGTAAGCGACAAACTAAACTCGCTTTTGGAAAACCTGCACGAATCAGCATTGCGAAGGTTTGTTTCAAATCTGTTCAAAAAAGACTCGCAGTTCAGGCGCGAATTTTTACGTGAATTCGACGAAGATTTTGAGGACGAAGACGAAGACGACGAGTTTGACGAGGATTACTATTGAAACTCGCAAAAATTTACAACTTGCGTATATCGTTATAATATACACTTGAGAGTGAAAGATATTATTTCCAAGTGCGAAGGCTTCGAGTGGGACGAAGGAAATTCCAACAAAAATTGGCATCTTCATCGCGTAACCGATGCCGAATGCGAAGATGTTTTTTTTAATTTGCCTTTAATCACCACAGCCGCCGAAGCAAAACATTCAAATCGTGAGAAACGATTTTTCGCATTGGGCAGAACGGAAAATAATCGTTGGTTATTCATTGCTTTTACGATTAGAGAAAATTTAATCCGAGTTATTTCCGCCCGTGATATGACGCGACGCGAACAAAGAAAATATGCCGAAAAAATTAAAAGATATTCCGATTTTTAAGAGCGAAGACAAGGAACGCGAGTTTTGGGCGAACGAAGATTCGACCGATTTTATTGATTGGGAAAACGGCGAAGTGAGCGTTTTGCCGAATCTCAAACCAACGACGCGAACGATTTCTTTGCGAATGTCGGAATCTATGCTCAATCAAATTTGCTTGATTGCCAACCAGCGCGATGTGCCGTATCAATCGTTGATAAAGATGTTTTTGAAAGACCGGATTAAGGAAGAATTGAAAAGCAATTAAGCGAAATTTACGAAGCAAATAAACTTGTAAAAGAGGAAAATAAGATGGATTTCATTGACCAATTACAAGAATTAGCCGCCAAAGCCGCCAAAATCTGTGATTTACTTCAAACCGAAGAGGCTACCAAAAACGCTTTGGTTATGCCTTTCATCAAAATTTTGGGCTATGACATTTTTGACCCGACAGAAGTTATACCTGAATTTATTGCTGATGTTGGTATCAAAAAAGGTGAAAAGGTAGATTACGCAATTCAAAAAGACGGCAAAATTATTATGCTTTTTGAATGCAAACATTGTGGCGGCGACCTTAGTATCAGCCACGCTTCGCAATTATTCCGTTATTTTTCCGTAACCGATGCTCGTATTGCTGTATTAACCAACGGAATCGTTTATCGGTTTTTCACAGACCTTGAAGCACCGAACAAAATGGACGAGAAACCGTTCCTTGAAATCAATTTGTTAGAGTTGAATAATTCGCTTGTTGCGGAACTGAAAAAATTAACTAAATCGGCTTTCAATATTGATGACTTAATGACGACGGCTGGCGAATTGAAATACACGCAACAGATTAAACGCTTACTAGCCGAACAGCTAGAAAATCCTTCCGACGAATTTGTAAAGCTAGTCGCGTCGAAAGTATTTAGCGGCGTTATGACTCCTAATCGCCGCGAGTATTTTTCCGGCATCGCCAAAAGAGCGTTTAGACATTTAATCAACGAGCAAATTGATTTGCGCCTGAAATCTGCAATGTCTGAAACTACAAATGTTGAAACCAATTCTGCTTCTGCTGAAATCGAAAAAGATTTAACTCAAGATAATGAAGCAAGCCGTGAAAAACTTGTCGAAACTACCAAAGAAGAACTCGAAGGATTTTATGTTGTGAAATCTTTGCTGCGCGACATTGTTGACCCAAATCGAATTACGCATCGAGATACGCAAAGTTATATGGGAATTTTGCTTGATGACAATAATCGCAAACCTTTAGCACGACTGCATTTTAATCGAGGTCAAAAGTATCTTGGAATTTTTGATGAAAATAGGAAGGAAGAACGAGTTCCAATTCAAAATCTTGACGAGATTTATCAACACGCCGAAAAGATGCGTCGAGTTTTTGCATTTTATGAAAGTGAAACCAACACGAGCCAATAAATAATTTATCCGCAAAAAATAAAAATCTATGACAACCACAACGCAACCGAAAAAGAAAATTGATTTAGACCAACTTTGCATCAACACCATCCGAACTTTGTCTTTAGACGCTGTGCAAAAGGCGGAATCGGGACATCCGGGCTTGCCGCTCGGAATGGCTCCGACGGCTTACGTTTTATGGACGAAGTTTATGCGCTACAACCCGAAAAATCCGAAGTGGTTTAACCGCGATAGATTTTTATTGTCAGCCGGACACGGCTCGATGCTGATTTATTCGCTGCTGCATCTGACGGGTTACGATTTGCCGATGAGCGAGTTAAAACGCTTTCGCCAGCTTCATTCACAAACGCCCGGGCATCCCGAAAATTTTATGACCAAAGGCGTGGAAATCACGACCGGACCTTTGGGGCAAGGCTTCGCCAACGGCGTTGGAATGGCGATGGCGCAGGAACACTTGGCGGCGAAGTTTAATCGTAAAGGTTTTCCGATTATTGACCACCACATTTACGCGATTGTGTCGGACGGCGATTTGATGGAAGGCGTGAGTTACGAATCGGCTTCGATGGCGGGACATTTGAAACTTTCAAATCTGATTTATTTTTACGACGATAACAGTATTACGATTGACGGCTCGACCGATTTGGCTTTTAGCGAAGACGTAACGAAGCGATTTGAATCTTGCGGCTGGCACGTTTTGGTTGTCGAAGACGGTAACGATGTTCAGGCAATTGAACGGGCGATTAAAGACGCGCAGAAAATTAAAGACAAGCCGAAATTGATTCGCGTGAAAACGATTATCGGCTTCGGAATGCCGAAAGCCGGAACGTCAAAAGCGCACTCGGACGCGCCCGGCGAAGAAGCCGTGAAGGAAACAAAACGCAATCTCGGCTGGGACGAGAACAAACATTTTTACGTGCCGAAAGAAGCGGCGGCGCATTTTAGAGAAGCGATAAAACGCGGCGCGAAATTGGAAAAAGATTGGGACGCGCTCGTGAAAAAATACGAGAAAGCGCACGGCGATTTGGGCAAGACTTTACAGGAAACGCGCAAAAATAAATTACCTGAAGGTTGGGAAAAATCTCTGCCGAAATTCGATGATGTTGAAGCAAAAGCCACTCGCGCATATTCGGGCGAAGTCATCAACGCGATTGCCGATGCCGTTCCGCAGCTCATCGGCGGCTCCGCCGACCTCGCGCCGTCGAACAA
>JBPCPU010000216.1:0-39153 GCA_050998795.1 Pyrinomonadaceae bacterium | reverse complement strand
ATTCGGTGATTGAAAGTTTATCGGGCGCGGTTTTGTTGTGGCGGCTTTACGCGGGCGAACATCGTGAACAGCTTGCATTGAAACTTGTCGGCGGGAGTTTTCTGCTTCTGGCGGCTTACGTCGCTTTTGATGCCGGAAAATCTCTGCTTTTTCGTGAGCCGCCCGAAGAAAGTTATGTCGGCATTGGATTGGCGGCTTTGTCTTTGATTGTGATGCCGATTCTGGCAAGGGCGAAACGTCGCGTTGCCGTCAGCCTGAATAGCCGCGCTTTGCAAGCCGATTCACGTCAGACCGAAATTTGCGCTTATCTTTCAGCAATTCTACTTATCGGGCTTGGGTTAAACGCGCTGTTCGGTTGGTGGTGGGCTGACCCTATTGCCGGTTTGGTAATGATACCGATTATCGCCAAAGAAGGCATCGAAGCCTTGCGCGGAGAAACTTGTTGCGGCGAAACGTGCCATTAAACAACAGCGCGTGCTTTACCTAAACACGCAATCTAACAAATCATTGGACGTGAGGGCGAAACAGCGACTTTCTTAAAACGGTCTTTGGTGAACTCAAAGTTGCGTGGATTCGGTTTCGCCCCACGTCAATTCAATCGTTAGATTTCTTTCTCCATGAAAAGGTGAGGCTCATATGAAGAAAATACTTCTGGCATTAACAATAATTCTTTCGCCACTGTTTTATAGCAGTGCGTTCGGTTGCAGTTGTCCAACTATCGGAACTACCCTTGAGCATGAAAAAGCAGCACGTCTTAAAGATTTTAATAGTGCTGCTGCCATCTTTACTGGCGAAGTCGTTGAACTTGAGGAAAATAAAGTTAAGTTCAAGGTTGAAAAGATATGGAAAGGCGAATCTGTTGATGAAATCGTAATGGTGATTCAACTGAAAAAAGATGACGGTAGATATGTAAGAACGAGTTGCGATTACTATTACGAATTGGGTGAAAAGTTATTAGTTTACGCTTACGGCACAAATGAAGAACTCACGACTTATCAATGCACTCGAACTACACCTTTTAAAAATACCGAGCGACTTGAACAAGAGATAAAGGGACTCAATGAAATTAAGTTGCCTGAAAGTAGGGAGAAAAATCCAAAGTAGTCACTTTTGTTAAGGCGAAATCTAACAAATCATTGGACGTGAGGGCGAAACAGCGACTTTCATTCGGCGTTGTCCGTTAAACTCTGAGTTGCGTGTAATCGGTTTCGCCCCACGTCAATTCGGTCGTTATGCTGCTTACTTAATCAGTTGAATTCACGTTGTTATCATTTAACGGTAACGGGGTTATATCTTATGGGAGATAGTAAAGAGCCAAATCCAGAAATTAAGCGTAATTTCAAATGGGAAGAATTTAAGCTCCGCGTTGAGCATTATAAGTATTATCTCAATATAGCCTTGCAGGTTAACGCGTTTTTTTATTTAACTGCCGGCGGTGTTCTCGGATTCTTTTTAAAGGATTCCACACAACAAGCGAAAGATAATCATTTGGTGTTTTTCTTATTGCTGCCGATTCTTATAGGTTCTGTTTTAGGAGGCATTTTCCTTTATGGCGCAGAGTTACAGGAAGAAGCGTTTGCGGAAACTAAAATACTTATGGAGGAGTTGAATAATGATGGGTTCGGACTGAAAATCAAAGAACTTCCTGATGCTCAGCCATTACACTTTTTGTTCACGATTTTTGGAGTTATATTCTTCATAGTCGTAATTGCACTAATTCTCGTACCCATTATTATATGGTTTGACTTTTCAAAAGATTTGATAATCTTTACTGTCGTGGCAGTTCCTATTGTAGGCGTGGGAATGATGTTGCCTATGATTGCTCGTCGCAATCAATCTAAAGCCGCAAAGAGTGAAGAAACAGGAAACAGCGTTGATTGATAAGGAAATAGATTTGGAAATTAGTGGGTAGCTGCAGCATAACAAGTCATTGGACGCGAGGCGAAACAGATTTCCTTTTAAAACTTGCGCGGTTAATTCCACGTTGTCCGTATTCGGTTTCGCCCGCGTCAACTCAATCGTTATGCCGCTAATTGAAGTTACTTGTGTCTAAGAAACGGGATTACATTACCGAAATAATTGATAAACGCTCTCGTTCGTTAAAGAGGACGAGCCGATGGCAACATTTCTTGAAACGCTTTGACCGAATAGAATGGGCATTTGAGTTTTTGGAAGAACGCACTGACGAATCTCTTGAAGTTAGAACGGAAATACTAAAATATATTTCTATTGGTATGGTTGCCTGTCTTGAAAGTTATTATCGAATGGTAATCCGAGACCTCATTGATTATGGTTCACCTTATAACTCAAACGCTCATAATTTGGAAAGTGGGCGAATTGACTTAAATGTTGTTTTAGGGCTTGGACGAGAGAAAATATCTATCGGAGAGTTTATTTCTCATCTAATACCTATCAGTAGCTTTGAGGATATTAACCGAAATTTGTCGATTATAATTGACAAAGATTTTCTCAGCGAACTGAAAAATGTTAAAAATGACGAACTGAATGAAACTATTGAAGAATTTGCAGGAGAATTATTTGAAGATGTGAAAGAAATTTTTCGCTACCGACATATATTTTGTCACGAACTTGCCACCAAAGTTAAACCAAAACTCAAAGAGCAAGGACTTTTGATTGGTGCTGCCCTTATTTTTGCTTATACTACGGAGCTAATGATTGAGGACATGATTGGCAAAAAAACTGTATAAAAATAGTTATGGTAGTCGAGCGGCATAACAAATCATTGGACGTGAGGGCGAAACAGCTACTTTCTTTTAACGCTTCTTCTTTCATATCAACATTCGTGTTGCGGTTTCGCCCCACGTCAACTCAATTGTTCGGTTTCAAATGAATGTTTTTGTTAGATACTCAGGTACATAGCCACACCTGAGAACTCTAACTTAATTTAACAACAACGTGGCTGAAAGGAAGGTAATTATGGCAAATTTGAAGTACGGAGCTACGTACCGCATGCAGAATGGTTTTGGTGGATGGGATGGAAATTATCTAGACACCCGAGGACGGGGCTGTGAGGACAACTTATTTTGTGTCTCCACTGCCAAGACCTTTGACAGGGATTCAGGCAGCGGTACTTGGATTATATTGTCGGCGACAGGGAAGGCTGTAGGCGATCCTGTCTTGTCTGGTGATCAGGTTTACCTGCAAAATCAATACAAGTCAGGAGAACCATACAATGGAGGATACTTAGACACCCGAGGACGGGGCTGTGAGGACAACTTATTGTGTGTCTCCACTGCCGAGACCTTTGACAGGAATTCAGGCAGCGGTACTTGGAGATTAATTAAAGATTCCTCTGGCGGAAACGTGCAAGAAAACGACGTTGTTCACTTGTGGAACGGCTGGGGTGATTGGACGGGGGGCTTTTTGGACACCAGAGGAGCGGGCTGCGAAGGAAATTTATACTGTGTCTCTACCAGTGCAAACTGGAACAGGGATACAGGAAGCACTCAATGGCGCTTCCAAAAGCAATGAGGTTCTTTGTCGAACAATCAAGACAATTAGCCTAACCTCAGCTTGGCGCGAACGGTGGGGGCGTGAACTCAGACAAAAGAGTCTGTCAACGCCCCCAGTGTCGCTCAACCAGACCTTAGGCTGCGCGCTGCAATTGGCAGGCGGGAAACTCGGAAAGAGAGGGTTGCGATGGCGTAAAGAATGGTGGTTCATCGTAAGCGACTCGACGGTATAAGAATCCGAACGAGGCATAGTTGGCGTAAGCGTAGGCGGATGAAACCTAACAACTCATTCAACCCGACCCCGCGATAGCATGCCTTTCATCATTCTTCCTTGCGGTGTAAATTGAAGGCTGTTCGCGCGGGGCGGGTTAATTCGGGCGTTATGTTTTTCGTGTCGGTTGAGTTGGGAAATCGGATGAAAGAACTTTTAACAGATTTCTTGTTGCTCTTTGACTTTCAAGTTTCGTGAATGTCGCGCCGGAAAACGTAGAACCGATTCGCGTTCTTTCTAGTGTCGCTTCTGGGCAAAGGTTTAAGGTTTCAAGAACTTGTTTTCCCCGAATCGCGTGTTCAAAGGCGGAAAGAAAAGGCGCGTTACTGTTAAAGTTGTTCGTTGGGCAAAGATTTTCCTTGACACGGTTTGCCCTTGCGGTTTAGCTTTAGTAGAACGATGGCGAAGACTCGTTGAAACTCGTGCGTTGTGTGAAAGCGGACGGCGCGAAGAAAAAGAAGCGCGTTATCGCCCGCGTGATTTAATCAAAGTTGCGCGAAGGCAAATGGCGCACTAAAGATAAAGGCAAAACATAACAAATCATTGGACGTGAGGGCGAAACAGCTACTTTGTTATCACGTTGTGTGTTAAACTTCGGCGGGCTTGGTGGTGGTTTCGCCCCACGTCAACTCCGCCGTTAAACTTTAATAAAAATTTGCTTCCGATAAAGCAGCCACATTAGAAAAAGCCAAACCAAAATAAATAAAATCGCATACATCAGCGAAGCGTTTATGGGTGAAGCAAACGGTAAAAACAACGAATCGAAAATCCATTTTTGAAGCGAAATAGATTTGCCTTCCGCGTCGCTGACTTTGATAATACCCATAATCCGCGCCATCACGCCCGAACCGACAAACAGCACGAGCGCGTTGACACCGAAAATCACGAAAGGTTTTGTCCACTTTTTGTAACCTTTAATATCAATCAGCCAGTAGCAAAAACCTAAAAAACATAACGCCAAACCAGCCGTATAAATGACATAGGAACTTGTCCAGAGCGATTTGTTGAGCGGAAACCAGAAAGCCCACATCCAACCAATTGCTGTTAGAACTATGCCAAAAAAGAACATCGCCGCGACCTTTTCGTTATCATCCTTTTCGCGCCGCAGCCAATGTCCGCACAAAACGCCCGCTAAAGTTGTGGCAATTGCCGGAATCGTCGAAAGAAGTCCTTCCGGGTCAAAAATTTTTGACGATTTCCAGATGTGGTTTTCCGTCAAAATCAGGCGGTCAACGTATGCCGCGAGGTTGCAAGCCTTATCGTTAATAGTGGTTATTTCGCAACCCGGTATATTTATCAAAGTCATTAACGCCCAATAAATCAGCAAAAGCGCAACCGCGATAATTGCCTGCTGCTTCCAATTTGTATGAACGAAAATCAACGACGCAGCCAGATAACAAAGCGCAATGCGCTGCAAAACACCCATAATACGGACGGTTGAAACATCAAGCCATTCGCCTTTGGTGAAATTGTAAAAAGGAAATGTCGCCAGAAATAAGCCGAGTGCGAAAATGATTAAAGCACGGCGGACAATCTTTAAATAAATATCGCGGTTGATTCCGCCTTGCTCGACGCGCTTTCCAAGTGCCAGTGTAATCGCAATTCCGACAATGAACAAAAAGAAAGGAAAAACGAAATCCGTCGGCGTTGCGCCATGCCATTCGGCGTGGGCAAGCGGTGAATAAATCGCGCCCCAGGTTCCCGGATTATTGACCAATACCATTCCGGCGATGGTTATTCCGCGAAATACATCCAAAGAGATTAAGCGATTTTGCCCTGTTTCGACAGACATTTTTACTTTTTCCTTTTTATGAAATGTTATATCAATTCATATTTAGAACTAAAATATTTTTATGTCAATAGACATTATCGGAAATAAAATATTGACTGATTCTTCAGATTTAGAAAGAATAGTTTGCCCGCCAATAAACGCCAATAAGCGCGCGCATTTGTCTGCATTACTTCCATGTTCCGATGTTTTTCTAAAAATATCTTTTTTTTCGCGTCTTTTCGCCTTCGCGGGCAAATTTCTTATTTCCGATAATGTCTAATGTTTTGGAACAAAATTTACTACCAATTCCGTCTTTCGCGTAATTTTGTGATGTGCGCCGTGTGATGTCTGCTGTGCCAATCGTAAAGTCCGAGCATTTTTTCCAATGTCCATTCGCCCGATTCGGGATGATTTAACAGCTTTTGGAAATCTTCATCGGACATCGCGTTTAATAAATTTGCCCAACGCGAATGCAAGCCGTCAATAATTTTCATCGAAACGTCAATCGGCATTTCGCTGTCCGCAAGTTCAGCCCAACGGTCTTCGTAATACGGTCGAATCGTCGGCGTATCTTCCGTCAAAGCGAGTTTAAATCGAATATAAGAATTCAAATGACTGTCGGCAATATGATGAATTGTTTGCCGCACCGTCCAACCTTCGGGACGATACGGCGTGTCGAGTTGTTCATCCGTCAAATCTGCAACCGCATTTTCCAAATTTTTTGGCAAATCCGTAATTGTTTGGATGAATACCTTTCGCAAATCGGGCGTAACTTCTATGTTTTTATCAAAATTTCCAATCGGAAAACGTAAATCTTCGCTCATTTTATTCTCCATAATAATCTTCAAATCTGGTAAATTCCTTCAAGAATGCAAGTTTAATTGTGCCGGTCGGACCATTGCGTTGTTTTGAAATCAAAATCTCCGCTAAACCTGCATTTTCTTCCGACGGTTTATAGTATTCTTCCCGATAAATAAAGGCTACTACGTCGCTATCTTGCTCAATTGATCCACTCTCGCGTAAATCAGACATTAGCGGACGCGGCGGATTTCGCGCTTCGGGCGCACGCGAAAGTTGCGAAAGCGCGACGACCGGCACGTTTAATTCTTTCGCCAAACCTTTGAGTTCCCGCGAGATTTGCGAAACTTCCTGTTGACGCGATTCGGTGCGGCGCGAACCCGACATCAATTGCAGATAATCCACGACAACCAAATCGAGTTTTTTCTGTTCCGCCATCAGCCTCCGGGCTTTCGCCCGCATTTCCAAAACGGAAATTCCCGCCGTGTCGTCAATAAAAATATTCGCTTCGGAAAGTATTCCGATTGCTCCCGCAAGTCTGCCCCATTCTTCGCGTGTCAGATAACCCGTGCGAAACCGATGTGCATCAACTCTCGCCTCCGAACTGAGCATCCGCATTACAAGCTGTTCTTTCGACATTTCAAGCGAAAAAATCGCAACTACCGCTTTTTCCTGAATCGCCGCATTTTGCGCCAAAGTCAGACACAAAGCCGTGTTGTGAACGCAAATATCATTTGCCACAAAATTATGTGTTTCGGGAATGGTCAAATCATAAACTTGTTTGTTGCCGACATATTCAATCGAAACAATTTCGTCCCAATAAACTTCGCTTGCCGCCAGATTTTGCAAATGATTATCCCGAAAAGCATCGGCAAATTTCGCTAACTTTTCGCGTGAAGGCGCACGTCTTCCGACGTGAATGTTCGAGTGTCCTTTTATTTCGGCACGTTTTGCCAATGAAACCCAAGATTCTTCGCCTTTTTTAGCCGAAAGTTCTTGCCAAATTTCCATCGGAATCAAATCTTTGTTGGTTTGATAATTTCGCTTTTCGGGAATTTTTAGAATTTCTGCAAACACTTTTTCTTTCCCGAAAATACCAATTTCGTCGGCGAAAGTTTTGATGGAAAGCGCGTCAGTGATGTCCAATTGCCAGGCTGTTCTTCTTTCATCTTTATATTTCACAGCGCGTTTTTTCAATTTCGCAATCACGCCGAACCGCAAAAGCAGATGTTGGATTTGCCGAATCATCTTTTCGCTCACCGAACAATAACCGACTTGGACTTGTCCGCAAGTTAAAATCGTCGCCCAACCGTCGGTTGAAAAAAGACGATTTAAGAAAAGCGCGAGAAGTTCTTTTTTTAAAGTGAAAACTTCTTTTGGAATAAATTTCGTGTGAGAATTGCAACCGAAAATGCCAAAATTTTTCAGCCAAACCGTCAAAGCATTTTCGCCTTTGGTCTTTCCGCCAATTTTGCGAACCCGTAAAGCAAAAGTCCGATTAGCTGAATTAGATTGAACTGCTTCGATTTCGCCGAATTCTTTAATTGCTTTGCTGAAATCTTCTTGAATGCAACTTTTTGCAACTGTAAATTCAGGCGAATTTTTCGTCAAACAACTGTCGCCAATTAAATACGCCAAAATTTTAACTTCACATTCGCGCATTTCATCTTTTCCGAAAATGTTCACTATGCGCGGAACGGCAATTTTTTCTCCGACTTTTATAGTTTCGAGTTTTTTCCAACCATTTATCGTTAAATATGGATGAGTAATTGTCGTTTCAATTTGTCTTCCAAGTCTGGTCGTAACGCGAAAAACAGGTTTTATGCCGTCGTCAATAAAATTACTCGCTTCGGTGAAAGCAAATTTGAAATTTTCTTTAAGCGTCAAAAGTTTTGCGGATTTTTGCTTGTAAATTTCTTCGATTGTTGCTATACTTCCATCACTAAGAACCGCTAAACTCTTTGCGCTCAAACATTTGCCCATCGACGGTCTCGCGGCGATGATAATCAAATCGGTCTTTTGCAAACCCGAAGTCATTTGGTCGAGGTCGCGGAAACCGGTGGCAAGACCTGTCAGCGCGTGAGTTTCGCGTTTGGCATATTCCTGAACTTTTGCCAAAACTTCTTCAGCAACGGGTTTAACGTGCGCGAAACCCTGCCGCGTTCTTTCATCGGCGAGAGCAAAAATCATCTGTTCGGCATGGTCGAGAATGACTTCGGCGTCTTCTTCTTCGGCAAGTGCTTCGCTCGTGATTTGATTGCAAACTTTGATGAGATTTCTGGTAACGGATTTATCTTTGACGACTTTGGCGTAATCGGCGATGTCGGAAAAATGCGGCAAGCCGAAGGTTAAATTCGTGATAGTTGCCACGCCGCCGATGGAATCAATCGAACCTTCTTTTTTCAGTTCTTCGCCAATTAAAATCGGGTCAATGCGGTCGCTTTTTTCAAACAGCGCAATCATCGCTTTGAAAATGCGGCGATAATTCGGCGAGTAAAAATCTTCGGGTTTGAGTTGTTCAATGGCTTGCGTGATAAGCGCGTTGTCCAGCAGAATCGCGCCCAAAATGACACGTTCGCTTTCGGGACTGCTCGGCAGCGGCTTTTCTAAAAACTGTTCGCGTGTGTATTCAGGATTTGGTGTCGCCATTGTTTCAGTAGTCAATAGTTGTATTGACAAATTAGGTTAGGTGGTCAAATGTATTGTCCGCTATTGGCTGTTCGCTGTCAGCTATTCACTAATAAACGAAGAGATTCTTTGAAAAACAACGAATAGCCAATAGCGAACAGCGAATAGTTATGGCTCTCCAGCGTAATTTGTCAATACAAATAGTCGGTAAGTTGACTCTAAATTAACCTCAATTTCGATATAAAAATTTTCAGGTTGTTTTTGCCGCAAAAATTCAGAAAACTCACGAAAACAATTTAATTGTTTTTTTATTTTTGTGTTTTCCGTGCATTCCTGTGGCAATTCTTCTTACCACGAACTCAGGTTAAATTACAAAAAGCCGAATGTTTTTGATATTTTATTGGATAAAAAAGACCGCAAGCTAAAAAACTTGCAGTCTTTGATGCTACTACAAAGAGGGCGAACAAACAAAGGTTTATAGCTTGTCCGTTTTTCCTGATTTTATTGGGCTTCGGCTTCTTCGTCGGTGGTTTCGACCGAGTTTTCCACAACTTTTTCCGGCGTTTCAGCCGTTTCAGTTTCCGGTGTTTTGGCTTTGGCTTTTTTTTCGGTCTTTTCTTCTGCCGTCGCGCCTTCCGCCGTTACCGAAACGGGAATTTCCAACGTAACTTCGCGGTGAAGTTTGATGTTGACGGTGTAATCGCCGGTTTCCTTTATCGTATCTTTCAACTGGATTTTGCGACGGTCAATTTCATAACCTTTGGCTTGAATAGCTTCGGCAATATCCATCGAAGTAACCGAACCGAAAAGCGTTCCGCCTTCGCCCGCTTTTCGTTCAAAGACGAGCGAAATATCTTTCATTTGTTCGGCTTGCGCTTCGGCGGTTGATTTTTCACTCGCGGTTTTTTTCAAAAGCACCGAGCGTTCCTGCTCAACCTGTTTAATATTTCCTTTAGTCGCTTGTGTCGCAATGCCCTGCGGAAGCAGAAAATTTCTCGCGTAACCGGCTTTCACCTTAACGATTTCACCGCGCCCGCCGAGATTATCCACATCTTCGCGTAAAAGAACATTTGTCGTTGCCATAATTAAAATTCTCCTGATTTATAATCGCTCATTGAAAAAGTTTAAAAGTTTAAAAGGGAAAAAGGGGAAAAGGGGAAAAGTTTAGATTGAATGATAACAGTTTGTTTGTAATTTGAGCAAAAAGCTGCCAAGTTAAAAATTTCACACCTTTCTAATTTTTTAGCCGATACACGACAGAAACTTTTTCACTTTTAACCTTTTTCACTTTTTCCCTTTTAAACTTTTTCACTTTTTCCCTTTTAACCTTTTTCCCAAAGCATCATCCTGATTTAATCCGTTACGAAAGGTATTAATGCCATTAAACGCGCCCGTTTGATTGCCCGCTCAACGCGGCGCTGGTCTTTTGCGGTAACTCCCGAAATACGTCGCGGCATAATTTTACCGCGTTCGGGAGTAAATCTTCTTAAGAAATCAACGTCTTTCCAATCAATGTAATCGGGAACAAATTGACTCTGCCGGCGGCGTTGATAGCGGCGCGGCGTTCTCTCGTTTTTTTGCTCAAAGCCCAGGTCAATATCTTTTTTATCGTCGGCTTCGCCGTCATATTTTTTAGGTTTTTTATCCATTTTCCTGCCTCCTATTCGTTATCTTGGGCTTCCGCCACCGCAGTTTCTTTAGTTTCACTCGTATTCGCCGAAGTATTATTTCTTTCGTTATTTCTACTCTGACGTTTTTCACGTTTATCAGTCAATTTCTGCGCCGTTTTGCGTTCTTCGTCAACTCTGACGGTAAGATAACGCATAATCACGTCGTTGACGCGCATCCGCCGTTCGAGTTCGGCTATTTCCTTTCCCGAACCTTCAATTTCAAATAAAACATAATAACCGTCATTTTTTTTGTTAATCGGGTAAGCAAGTTTGCGTCGTCCCATATCATCGAGCCGGACCACGCTGCCGCCTTCGGTTTCAATTATGTTCGTAATTGAATCATTTAATTTTGTAATGTCCTCGTCCGCTGTTTCCGCCGATGCGATATACATCACTTCATATACTCTTTTTTCTGCCAATTTATTGTCCTCCTTTTGGCTCGTCAAGCCTCATTTCTTTGAATGAAGCAAGAAGGTTTTTGTTAGTGGTGAACGGTAAGTGGTGAGTGGTAAGTGAATCTTTATCAAACTTACCACTCACCACTTACCGTTCACCGTTAAATTTCGCCATTGCTTTTTCAACTCCGTCAGACAAGACGGCGCGGATTGCATCGGCACTTTGTTCTAAAACTTTTTCAATCGTTTCCAAATCCGTTTTGGAAAAATTTTCCAACACAAAGTTTTTTGTGTTGCTAATCTGATGTTCGGGCTGAATCCCGATTCTCAAGCGAATATATTCTTGTGATTGCAGACAATCGTTGATTGATTTCAAACCATTATGTCCGCCTGCCGAACCTTGCGGACGAAGCCTGATTTTGCCGAACGGCAAAGCCAAATCGTCCGAAATTACAATCAACTTTTCTGTGCTTCGATTTTCTTTTTTCAATAAACAACTAACCGCCTCACCGCTCAAATTCATAAAAGTCTGCGGTTTGACGAGTTCGACTGTTTTGTTTCCAACCTCGGCACGTCCGATTAAAGCGCGGCATTCTTCGCGTTTGACCTGCGTTTGAAAATTACGCGCTAATTTGTCAATCAGCATAAAGCCGAGATTGTGGCGCGTTTTTTCGTATTGCAAACCCGGATTTCCTAAACCGACGATTAACCAATTTATTTCAGAGAGCGAATCCATAGCAGTTGGCAGTAGGCAGTTAGCAGTTGGCAGTTAGCAGTTGGCAGTTAGCAGAGAGTTTTGACTGCCAACTGCCTACTGCCAACTGCTACTGCCTACTTATCTTCGCTTTCAGTTTCTTCACCTTCTTTGCCGACAATTTCCGGTTCAGCAGTTTCAGGCTGCGGTTCGAGTTCTTCTTCTTTAACTATGACTACGGAAGCAACCACCGATTCCGGCAATTCGTGAATTTCCACGCCTTCATCAACTTTCAAGTCGGAAACGTGAACTGATTCACCAAGTTCAAGATTGGTTACATCAATTTCAATAAATTCGGGAATCTTGCTCGGTTCGCATAAAACCTTGATTTCACGAATCTGATGATTTAAAACCGCGCCCTCTTCATTTAATCCGACGGCTTCGCCAACTAAATGAACCGGAACTGTTACTTCGATTTTTTCGCCTTTTGCCAGTCGGCGTAAATCCGCGTGCATCAGACGACCTTTAATCGGGTCAATCTGACGGTCGTGAAAAATCACGTCGTTCGCGCCTTCACCCGCCATATCAATTGTAAAAATCGTGTTTTGTCCCGTATCAGAGCGCAAAATCGCCGCCAAATCCTTCAATTCAGCTACTGCCGCCACGCTTTCGCCGCCGCCGCCATAAACGATTACCGGAACTTTTCCGGCACTTCGCAAACGACGAGCGTCGTTTTTGCCGCGGTCTTCTCTTTTTTCTGCTTTTATTACTACTTTATCTGCCATATTTTTTTAAGTCCAAAGTCCAATGTCCAACGTCCAAAGTTCCAAATCTGGACTTAAATTCTCAAACTTTGGACGTTGGACATTGGACTTTGGACTAATTTTCAAATAAACAAAGATGAAACACTCGTTTCATCGTGAATTGATTTAATTGCCCGCGCCAACAGTTTTGCCACGCTCAGAACCTCAATTCGACCTTTTTCTTTCAATGCTTTGCCTTTTTCGCAAAGCGGTATCGTGTTCGTTACGATAACTTTTTTTAGATGCGAATTAGACAATCTTTCAATCGCGTTGCCCGACAAAACGGCGTGGGTAAAACAAGCATAAATACCATTTGCGCCGTTTGCATAAAGCGCGTCGGCGACTTTGCAAATCGTGCCGCCGGTGTCGCACATATCGTCAACTATCAAACAATTTTTGCCCTCGACGTCGCCGACGATGTTCATCACTTCCGCGACATTCGCCTTGTCGCGCCGTTTGTCGCAGAGCGCCAAACCCGTATTCAAGCGTTTAGCATACGCACGGGCGCGTTCCGCGCCGCCCGTGTCGGGCGCGACGACAATCATATTTTCAACCGGATTTTCCTGAAAATAATCAACAATCACCGGCGCGGCAAAAAGATGGTCAACCGGAACGTCGAAAAACCCTTGAATCTGCGAAGCGTGCAAATCAACCGTCAAAACTCGTTCCGCGCCCGCCGTCGTAATCAAATTAGCGACGAGTTTGGAAGCAATCGGAACTCGCGGACGGTCTTTTTTGTCGGAACGCCCGTAGCCGAAATATGGAATAACCGCCGTTACTCTTTCCGCCGAAGCCCGCTGAAATGCGTCAATCATTATCAACAATTCCATCAAATTTTGGTCGGTCGGCGGGCAAGTCGGCTGAATGATGAAAACGTCCGCGCCACGCGCATTTTCATCAATCTGAAAATTAAATTCGCCGTCCGAAAACCTATCCGTGCTTGCCTTGCCCAAATCGCAACTCAAATGGCTGCAAATTTCTTCGGCTAAAAGCGGATGCGCGTTTCCCGAAAAAACTTTGATATTGCCTGTAACGCTCATTGACTCTGCGAAATACAAATAAATGACGAGCAACTTTCTTTTATAAGTTGCCCGTCAACTTTTAATAAATTGGCTGGGGCGGAAGGATTCGAACCTGCGAATGCCGGATCCAAAACCCGGTGCCTTACCACTTGGCGACGCCCCAATATGAATCAAAATTTTCAAGAAGCAAACTTGCTTATAATTTTAATAAAACTCGATATTCTTGCCGTGAAATTGTTCTGACAATAAATTTACGCCAATTTTGCTTGATTTTCAACGCTTCAAACGCACTTTGTAATTGCTCTTTTCCCTCAAAGACGGCAAAAACGCTTGCTCCGCTTCCCGCTAATAATGCACGTTTCGCTTTTAGCTCGATAAGTTTCACCTTAACACGCTCAATTTCAGGTTCAACCTTAAAGACCGACTTTTCAAAATCATTAACTAACAATGACTGCCGAAAATCAAGCGTTCGAGCATCGTCACGGCAAATTTGAAGGATACTTTTTGGCGTTTTATTTGTCAAGCGCGGCGCATTTAATCCGGCAAACGCTTCGGCGGTTGAAACATTGACATTCGGCGTTACAATTAAAATGTGGTTTTCCGTAAAATCATCGAGCGGAGAAGTTTCCGTTCCGCGCCCTGTTCCGAGCGCAGTTCCGCCGGAGAAGAAAAACGGCACGTCCGAGCCGAGTTTTTTGCCGATTTCAAGAAGTTCGATAAAATTAATTTCGATTTCCCAAAGTTCTATCAAACCAAATAACGCGACTACCGCGTTTGATGAACCACCGCCGAGTCCGCCCGGCGCGGGAATTTTTTTTTCGAGATGGATTTTTGCGCCGCTTCTAATGTCAAATTTTTGTTTTAATTCAAAAGCGGCTTTTATAATTAAATTTTTTTCATCAGTCGGAATTCGTTTGTCATCACAGGTTAAAGTTACCTGATTATGTTCTGAAAATGTTAGATTATCGTGCAGCGAGATTGTTTGAAAAACAGTGCAAAGTTCGTGAAAACCGTCCGGGCGTTTGCCTAAAACACGCAAAAACCAGTTTATTTTCGCAAACGAAGGAAGTGTAAATGTATTTTCCGCCATTAAATTTAAAATACACCAAATTATTTGTTTTAGACATAGATGTTTTTAAATTTGATTGGATTAAATTCTACTTTCGCAAAAGAAAAACCTGCGTAAAATAATAAGTTCCGTCAGCCGTTATCGCAATGCCGATTCCCGATTCCTGCCAGCGATTATTCAAGATATTTTCGCGGTGCGCGGGCGATTTCATCCAACCTTCGACTACAAATTCAAGCGGATTTGCATAACCGCGATTGTAAGCAATATTTTCGCCGATTGCCCGCCATTTGCTGAGTCCAATCGCGTCGGCGCGGTTGTTCACCATTGAGCCGTCGAGTCCGGCGTGGTTGAAAAATTTATTGCTCGCCATATTTTCCGAGTGAATTCGCGCTATTTTGGCAATATCGTCATTCCAAATCAGCGGAGTCAAACTGATTTCCGTGCGTTTTTTATTGATAAATTCAAACACCTGGCGTTCACAACTGAAATTTGTGGTCGCTTTTGCCGGATTAGTTTCGGTTGGTTTATTATCAGAAATTTCTTTCCGCACCGGACTTTTAAAAACTCGCGGGCGAACCACGGCGGCATTTTTATCATTACGATTAACGAATAAAATTATTTTGTTTTGGCTTTCAATCGTTTGGGCAAAGACACTTCGGGAAGAAACACAGAATAAAAAATTGCTCAGAACAAACAGAGAAATAGTTAAGAATAATTTGGTTTTCATCAACAACCTCACTTCGGGAATCAGACAATCTCAAAATTTTGAGATTCACGATTTTGCGTCTGCCGCATCGCTGCGGAGTTGCCGTTATCGGTCAAGGTTTTGGACAAATATGGGAATTTGTCCGCTATATTATTGTAATTGGCAAATTTTTCGGGAGAAAACTTTGCTAATAATTATAAATTGTTAATTTTTATAAACTTCCACAAAGAAGCGGCTGATTGAACAAAAATGTTACAATCAACCGCTTTTCGATAAAATCTACAAAAAATCTACCTCAAAACTTTTGTATTCAATTTTGTTTTAAGACGATTTGTTTCCTCCGTGTCAGAAGTAAGATTAAGAGCTTTTTGCCACAAGGATTTGGCAAGGTCGGGTTTGCCCTGTTTTTGATGAACGTCGCCGAGATGTTCATTTATGGTAGCCGAAGAAGCGTCAAAGCGCAGCGCATCTTTCAGATACTTTTCGGCTTCGTTTAGTTTTCCGAGTTTGAAATATGCCCAGCCCAAACTGTCCAAATAAGAAGGATTAGTCGGGTCAATTTTAACGGCTTGCTGAATCAAATCCAATGCTTCATTGAGTTTTGCATCGCGTTCCACCAAAAAATAACCTAAGTTATTAAGCGCAATCGGATTTTGCGGCGATTCTTTGAGCAGTTCGCGCAAAGTTACTTCGGCAGCGGCATATTCACCCGCCATTTGCTGCGCGGTTGCTAATGTTAATTTGGCATTCTGTTTTTGGTTATCATTTTGGGCGATTTTGAAGGCTTGATTTGCCGCTTCGACGGCTTGTTCGCCGCGTTTTGCTTGACTGTAAAGATTGGAAATTAATAAATAGTTCGTAAAATCATTATTCATCGGCGACAAAGCTGCCGCCATTCCTGCTCCATTTCCATTTCCCTGTCCACCGGCTGTGCTTGAAGAACCCGCTGCCGAATCCGTATTTAAAGTTTTCCTATTTATTAAAGTTTTGACCAACGCAACTGCTTCGTCAACTTTTCCGCTGTCGGTCAAAATTGATGCTTCGGTTCGCAAAAGCCCGTAATCATCAGGATTACGCAGGCGCATTTTGCGGACTGTCTGTAATGCTTCTTGTTTTTTGCCGGTGCGAACTTGAACTTTTGCTAAAAGTATCATTAAAGAAGTGTTTTCAGGATTGGCAAAAACGGCTTGCTGCAAGGCTTCGACAGCCGTTCCGACCGAGTTATTGTCCGCCGTTTCAATGGCTTCACGAAGCAGTTCGAGAGCTTGCGGATTATCAGGATTATCAGCTACGGCGCGGCTTAAAATCTCAACCGCTTCCCTTGTTTCCCCGCTTTCTATTAAAGCCTCGCCGAGTTTGAGAGAGGCGGAATCCGGCGAAAGTTCCGCCTGTTTTCCGATTACCGCCCGATAAAATCTTGAATCCAGCGGCGTAGCCGAAGCCAGCCAACTTTTCAACGCTTCAATTCGCTCGTTTTGTTTATTGGTTTTCCCGTAAAACTCGCTCAAAAAGGCAAATGCTTCGGCGTTGCGCGGGTCGAGCCGCGCAACTTCTTTCCATTCTGAAATTGCTTTTTGGACAGAAGCCAAATCCAAATTCCCACTATTCAAACCGCTTTTAATACTGTAAAAACGCGCTAAAAGCTGGTGTCCGCCAAAATTGTTCGGGTCAATTTTTACCGCGATATTTGCCAGCATTATTGGTTCGTCCAAATCATTCGGCGAAGTAGTCCAGGTCATTTCCGCAAGCGCCGTGTAGCCTTCCGCCAAAGTCGGGTTGAGTTCAACTGCTTTTTGCAAAGATTGTTTAGCAAGCCGCGCATTGGTTGTTATTGTTGACTGTGAGCGCGGCGGGCGACTCAAGTTCCAGATATAGCGTTGTCCTTCGAGTAGTTTGGCGTAAGCCTGTTCGCGCCGTTCACGCGAAATATCGGTTTTTTGTTGTAACTGCTCCAAATTCCTGGAAAGCGTTTCAGAGAGTTTTGGCGTGGTTGAAACTTTCGGCGGCACGGGAGGCAAATTATTCTGCGCGAAAACAATTTGCAAACCAAAAAGCACAAAAACCACAACGATAATAAAACTTTTACTTTTCATTAAAAACCTCTCAAACTTTTTCCAAATTTGCCGCAATTTTCTTCCACACCGATTGGCGCGGAAAATTTATCAAAAAAACAATCAGAGCAATCGCACCGGCACGGAACATATCAAATTTAACGCCGCCCAGCGTAGCAATCAAAAATCCGATAATCGCAATTACTTCCGCCAACGCACCTAAAATAATTGCATTTGTTTGTAATGCGGCAAGAAGACCCGAAAAACCTTTGCTCAAAGCTATATTTTTCAACCTTTGCCAACGATTTAACATTCGCCGGAGAACAAATGTTCCGACGGCAATAAATATAACCGCAATCCAAAGCGTCATTAAAGAGCCGGACGAAACTGCATTTTCCGAACCAGCCGCGTAAAACCAGCCGAAAATTATTAAAATGATAGCCGTTGTGATTTGCGCGAAAACGATAATCGCGGTCATTCGATACCGTTTTTCGAGTTTGGCAAGATTTTCGGCGGAAATTTCGTCCATATTATTTAAGGGATGAGAGATGGATAAGAAGTAGGCAGTGGCAGTTGGCAGTCAGCAGGAAATAAGTAACTGCCTTCTGCCAACTGCCTTCTGCCAACTGCTACTGCCAACTTATTATCCATCCTTCATCCTTTACGGTTGCCGTGTGTTTGCCTGCCGTTGCGAAATGATTGTAGTTAATGATTTCGGAATCTGCGAAGCATTTATATCGCCTTGATTTTCGATAATCTGGTCAATCAATTCAAACTTCGATTTATCAAAATCATCAGTCATCAAAACGCCGTCTTTATCTATTGTCAAAGGATAAATACCGAAAAGTTCGTTTTTGAAATTTGCGATGAACGATTTCTTTTCGGGCGGTAGAATCTTCGTTCTTTCAGGATTTGGCGCGGGAACGGTCGCTCCGATAAGTTGAAGCTGCTCTTTCGATTTTTCAACATAATCGCTGTTCGGATAATCACGCACGATTTGCTGAAAATACTTCGCCGCCTGGTCGGTTTCTTCTTCGACTTGATAAGTTACGGCAAGTTTGAAAAGTGCTTCATCCATAAAACTAAAATTCGGGTATTTATCCAAAATTTCACGATAGCGCGACTGCGCTCCTTTGAGTCCGCCTTTCTTTTGGTTAATCGAAAGAGTGTAGTAATAGTTGGCAACATACAAATTATGCAGACCGAGATTATCCTGCACTTCTCCGAGCCGTTCTTCCGCTTCCTTTCGCAAAACCGGATCTTTAGATTGCTGAAGCAATGCCCGCAAGCGTTGTTCGGCAATTTTAGCTTTGGTCGCATCGCGGTCGGGCAACCCGATTTGACGCATTTGCGATTCGGCAATTTTTAGTAAAACGCGGTCGGCAAGCGGATGAGTCGGGAAAAATGTCAGCCAATCCTGATATTGTTGCGCCGCTTGAATTAGTGAACTGGTGGCGCCTTCGAGATAAAATGAATCGGCAACGGCAAGTTTTGCCATCGGCAGATAAGGCGAATCGGGATAAGTGGTGATAATTGTTTGAAACAAAAGCCGCCCGACGTCATAATTATTTTTCCGCACATTTTTCGTCGCCTCGATGAAAAGCTCCCGGTCGCGTCCCGGCACGACATTACCGATAAGTTCTTCATATTCGTCGTTTCCGCCGCCGCCGAAAATCCCCAGAAATTTACCTTTTTTCTTTTTTTCGCGCGGTTTGCCGACATCGGATATCGGATTAGCCCGCGCACCGGCGGTTTCGGTTAAAGCATTATCAACCCGCACTTGAAGTTCGGAAACAGTCGTTTCAATCTGGTCAATTTCACTTTGTTCGTATTTTTCCGAACGGTCAACCTTTCCGCGCAATGTGTTGACTTCCGATTGCAAACTGCTCGTTTCCTTTTCCAATGATTTCAACCGTCCAAGCGGAGTTTCCAATGAGTTTTTATCATCCTTTTTCGATTTATCGTCCTTATTGTCGTCTTTCAAAACCGAAGCCGCGCTGCCCAAAGAACGCCGCATCGTTTCAAGTTTCTGCCGCATCACTTCAAGCCGCTGTAAAGGAGTATTGTCATTGGTTTTCCTTTGTGCCAAACCCGGCACGACAATACTCATTAATAAAAACAAACTAAAAATTACTGCTTTACTTTTGTTAAAAAACATAATTACCTCTTTATTCAATTACGAATTACGAATTACGAATTACGAATTTAAGAAATTCTTTTCTCGTAATTCGTAATTCGTAATTCGTAATTGGTTTTACACCCAGACCGTTGCCGCATCAATTAATTTTCTTACTGCTTCAGTCGGTTTGCCTTCGCCGAAAACTGCTGAACCGGCGACGATTATTTCCGCGCCGGATTCGACAATCTCTTGAATGTTTTCCGCGCTGATTCCGCCGTCAATCTCGATGCGCGTGTTCAAGCCGCGTTCGTCAATCATTCGGCGCAGACGGCGTAGTTTATCAATCGAAGTGTGAATAAACTTTTGACCGCCGAAACCCGGATTAACCGACATCAGCAAAACAAAGTCGGCAAACGGCAAGGCTTCTTCCAATGAAACCAGCGACGTTGCCGGATTTATCGCAATTCCCGCCTGACCGCCCGCTTCCCGAATCGCACACAAAGTTCTCTGCAAATGAACATCGGCTTCGACGTGAACCGAAACCATATTTGCTCCGGCTTCAACAAATTTCACCGCGTAACGGCTTGGTTCTTCAATCATTAAATGCGCGTCAATCGTTAAATCGGTTACTTTTCTAACCGATTTCAAAACCGGCAAGCCAACCGTGATGTTCGGAACAAATTGCCCGTCCATCACATCGAAATGCAAAACGGTTGCGCCGCCTGTTTCGATGGCGCGAATTTCTTCCGCAAGGCGCGTAAAATCCGCCGATAAAATTGAAGGTGCTATTTCAAACATTCTGGACAATTTTTTCTTCCAAATTTCTGCCTTTTTACTTTTTGCTTTTGCCTTTTTATAACTGTCTAACTTTGTTGCAAAAACAAATCCTTCCGTTGCTTAAGTTCAAGGTTGCGGAGTTTTGCGCGGGCGCACATCACCGCTATTGGGAGTTTTATTCGGTTTCGGTTTATCGGTTTCCGTATTTTTCTTTGTTTCCGTATCTTTTGTTGTAGATTTATTACCCGGAGTCGTCGAACTGTTTTTGTTGCCTTTTGACGAATTATCGTTTGCATCCGAACTCTTTTTGTTGGAATTGCTGTTACCGGCGGAATTATCGTTTGAATTATCCGAATTATTGCTCAACACATCGCGCGTGGTCGAAGTTTTTTTCTTATTTGAATTGCTGTTGGTTTTAGTAGTTTTTTTCGGTTTGTCGGAAATTAATTCTTCGATTTTTTCGCTGTCGTCTTCATCGTCATTTTTCTTAATCGTCGCGGGAGTTTCTTCGCCTTCGGGATTCCATTTGCTCCTGACAACCAGAATCATCTGTCCGGTTTTAACGGTTTCGCCCGCTTTCGGAAGCTGTTCCAAAATCGTATTCGGCTTTTCAGTGCTGAAACGGTCGGCTCTTTTTTTGATTCGCAAACCGAGCGCGGCAAGTTCTTCTTCGCTGGCAGTAAAATCCTTGCCGACAATATCCGGCACTTTTATTTCCTCACCTTGCAGCGACATATAAACGACGCCGACTAATCCGACCAGAAATGTTCCGGCAAGCGCAATCACAATAAATAATTTTCCAAACGCCGACGCGCCTTTTTTTACAATACTCACTTTTTTATATTTTCAACCTCTCAAAATCCGAAAAATAAAACGAAAGTCTAACATTTTTTGCGAAAACCGCCGAATTAAAATCTATAGAAATTACGCAGATGAAAATAAATTGAATAATTCAAGCAGTATTTTCACCGCAAAAGCAGCGAATAGTTGCGGAGCGCGTCGTTGTTCGCTATTAACTATCAACTATTCGCTGCTAAACAGAAGAAATCCGTCCACCGACTTTTCAATTGCGTAATTTCTAATCTGTTAAAATCCTTGCGTCTTTGCTTCTTTGCGCCTTTGCGTTAAATCTTTCCAAATACGGCAATAAAAAATCCGTCCATTTTATCGCGGTTTGGAAAAGTCCGCGCAAAACCTTCTGCGGTTAAAAATCTTTCGGGAAGTTTCGGTAAAATCCTTTTAAAATTTACTGTTTGATTTAAGAAATTCTCACAAACCGCTTCATTTTCCTGCTTTTCAAGTGAACAAGTCGAATAAATAAGTCTTCCGCCGGATTTCACAACCTTTGATGCGTTGTTTAAGATTTTGAGTTGTTTGACAGCTAATTCGGCAAAATCATTTTCCGTCAAAAAATATCTGATTTCAGGATTATGGCGAATCGTTCCCGTTCCCGAACACGGCGCGTCAACCAGCACGACATCAAAACTTTCGTCCGCAAACGGCAGAGAATTTAACGCATTGTATGCTAAAATGTTCACATTTTTCGCGCCTTGTTGAAAGCAAGTTTCGCGCAAAGTCTTGATGCGATGCCCGTAAAAATCTCCGGCAACGAACAATTTTGAATCTTTAATCTTGAATCTTGAATTTATCAGAGTTGTTTTGCTTCCGGGCGCGGCGCAAACATCGAGAAAACTTTCGCCGTTTCGTAAATTAACAGTTTGTCCGACGAGTTGCGACGATTCTTCCTGAAAGTAAATCTTGCCTTCCTGAGCGTAGGCGAAAAGAATTTCATTCGACTTTGAAACGTGAAAAGCGTTTGGAACAAATTCTGATTCAGTAATTTCCAGTCCGATTTTGTTCAGAATTTCAAGTGTTTGTTCGTCTGATTTTGCCGTCAGGCGAAAAACCATCTGCGGCGTTTCGTTGTTTGCTTTGGCAAGTTTTTCGGTTTCTTCAAAGCCAAACTGTTTTATCCAATGCTCAATCAGCCAGCGAGGGGAAGAACTTTCAACCGAAACTCTTTCTATTTCATCAGTGAACGCCGGTTCAATTTTTTCGCGCAAAACCCGTCGTAAAACAGCATTGACAAAACCTTTTGCCGAAGTCTTTTTTGCAAACTGCACAAGATTAACGCTTTCGTTTATCGCCGAATAATCAGGAATTTTGTCGAGAAAAAGCAGTTGATAAATTCCCAAACGCAGCGCAATTCTAACGGCTAAATCTATTTTTTTATTATTCGATAATGTTTCAATGATTTTGTCGAGATAAATTTGTCTTCGCAAAATGCCGAGCGTCAATTCGTGGCACAGAGCGCGGTCTTTTGCTTCGAGATTTTCTTCATAAAGCGGCAAAAGCGCGGAAGAAAATGCTTTTTCCTTTTCGATTTTCAAAAGAATTTCAAACGCGGCAATTCTGGCTGGCGATAGTTTCATTTTTTCTGCGGCGGATTCAGCGTTAAAGGTCGCGCATCTTCGGTTGTGCCGCGGCGCAGGCTGCCGTCAACGGCGATTCGGTCATCAAACACAAAACATTCTCCTTCCCAAAGACTTTCATTTTCAGGCGTTTCTTCGAGATATTTTAAAATTCCGCCTTCGAGTTGATAGACTTCCGCGAATCCCAATTCCTTCATCAACGGCGCAAACTTTTCACAGCGAATTCCGCCCGTGCAAAACATCGCCACTTTTTTGTGCTTTTCAGGATTCAAATTTTCGACGACAAATTTTGGCAAATCGCTGAATTTTTCGATATTCGGATTTATCGCCCCGCGAAACGTCCCGACTTTGACTTCATAATCGTTCCGCACATCCAAAATAATTGTCTCCGCGTCGGAAATAATCTCGTTCCAATTTTCAGGCTTGGCGTGTGTGCCAATGCCTTTTTCGATACTAACTTGTTGTCTGAGCGAGACGATTTCCTTTTTAATTTTCACTTTAATTTTAAGAAACGGACATTCTTTGTGAAACGAAGATTTACAAATCAACTTCGTTTCAAGAACTTCTTCAAAAATGGCAATAAAGTTTTCAACGTCCGCAATCAAGCCCGAAACCGTTGCATTAAAACCTTCACCGGCGAAAACAATCGTTCCTAAAATGGAGTTTTCCTGCATCGCATTTTTTACAATCTGTTTGATTTCGGGCAGATTGTTCAACGCTTTGAATTCGTAAAACGTAATTATTTGATAGATTTCACTCATCAGATTCTAACCCAATTTATCTCCACTATTGATTTTCACGCCGTTGAGAAAATCGCGCACATTCATTCGTTTTTTGCCTTCAATTTGTAATTCTTCAATTTGCAAAACCGATTCATTACCGCACGAAACAAATAACTCATCACCTTTTGCTTCCAAAATTTCACCAAAACTTTGGACATTGGACTTTGGACATTGGACTTCGGACTCTGGTCTTTGGACTTCACGCGCCTTCCAAATTGTTAATTTTCTGCCTTGAAAACTTGTAAATGAAGTCGGGAAAGGCTGAAAACCGCGAATGTGATTTTGTATCGTCGCGGCGCGTGATTCCCAGTTGATTCTGCCTTCTTCTTTGGTCAGCATCGGCGCGTAACTCGCTTCCGCGTCCTTTTGTTTGCGCGGTTTGATTTCGTCAAATTTCCTCAGCGTTTCGCTCAAAAGATTTGCGCCTTCAAACGAAAGCCGCGCCATCAAGTCAATCGCGTTTTCTTCCGCGTCAATTGCGGCTTCACTTTGCAGCAGAATATCGCCGGTGTCGAGTCCCGCGTCCATTTTCATTGTCGTAATGCCGGTTACGCCCTCGCCGTTGACAACCGCCCAATTAACCGGCGCGGCTCCGCGATATTTCGGCAAAAGCGAAAAATGAACATTGATTGCGCCTAAAGAATATGCTTGTAAGAATGCTTCGGGCAAAATTCTGCCGTAAGCGACGACAACCGCGACATCGGCATTGTGCGATTTAAAAAGTTCAAGACTTTCCGCCGTTTTTATCTTTATCGGCTGAAAAACCTGCAAATTGTTTTCCAAACCGAATTCTTTAACCGGCGGCATTTTCAGATTATTGCCGCGCCCTGCCGGACGGTCGGGCTGCGTCCAAACCGCGACGACTTCGTGTTTGTCACGTAAAAGATTTTCCAATGTCGGAACAGCCGCCAGCGGCGTTCCCATAAATACGACTTTCATAAATTCAAGATTCAAAATTCAAAATTCAAAATTTAAGATTTAAGATTTAAGATTTAAGATTTAAGATTTAAGATTCTTAATTTTGAATTTTGAATCTTGAATCTTAAATTTTAACGCTTCCTTCATCACATAGAAAATCCAATTCTGTTCCATTACGCCGTGAATCAGATAAGAACCCGCGCCGTTGGCAAAAATCGCCACGTCTTCGCCGCCGTGCGTTTCGTCGTTTAAGGGAACTGCTGCTTCCTGTTTATAATCGGGATTTGTAACCTGTTCTTCGGTCAGATTCGGGCGCGTCCCGTTACGATAACCTTTACCGTTGGCATAACCAAGCGTTGTATAAGGCTTGCCGTTTTTATCGGTGCTTGGTTTCTCCTCAAGCATTCCTTTTCCGTCAACTTCCTGTGTCAAACCGAGAATATTGTTGCCTCGAATCGGATAACCGCCCATTGTAAAAGTGTGTGAATGGTCGGCGGTAACGATTATCAAAGTATCTTTCAGATTAACTTTATTTTCCGCCGTCCGTACTGCGTTTGAAAGTTCAATTGTATCAGTCAAAGCGCGAAAAGCGTTGCCGTTGTGATGCGCGTGGTCAATTCTGCCCGCTTCGACCATCAAAAAAAAGCCTTTTTTATTGTTTGATAAAACGTCAATCGCCTTTGCCGTCATCTCGCTCAAAGACGGTTCTCCGGCTGTGTCCTTCGGGCGGTCGTAATTGTATTTTAAATGCGAAGGCTCGAAGAGTCCGAGCAGATGTTTTGTCTTTTTCGCGTCAACCGCGTCGAATTGTGCTTTGTTCCAAACGTAAATTGAGCTTTGATATTTTTCCAGCCATTCGTCAGTCAAATTTCTGCCGTCCAATCTTTCACCTGTCAGATTTGAATATTCAAAGTCATTCATCGAATTGGGCAAAAATTTCGTGCGTCCGCCGCCGAGCGCGACTTCCAAACCGTCGCCGTAATTAAATTCGATTAACTGCCGCGCAATGTCGGGAAATTTCGCGTCGTAAGCCTCTTTTGACCCTTTGGAAATGTCGCTGTCGCTTTCCCAATCGCGGTCAGCCGTGTGCGCGTAACACGCGCCGGGCGTGGCGTGCGTCAGCCGCGCCGTTGTTACTACGCCGGTTGATTTGCCGTTATCTTCCGCCATTTCCAATAAAGATTTTGTTTCATTTCCTTTGACCGTTTTGTAATCGCCGTGAACGACGTTTTGATTGACCGACAAAACGCCTTCGTCGGTTTTAATTCCCGTGATAATCGCGCTCATCGTCGGCGCGGAGTCGGATGTTTGCTGGTCTACGCTGTAAGTTTTCGAGAGCGCGAGGGACGGGAATTTCTCAAAACTAAGCTGATTTTCCTCGCCGCTTTCTCCGCGCAGTTGTCCTTCAAGGATGCGCGAAGCCGTAATAGTCGTTACGCCCATTCCGTCGCCGACAAAAAGAATCACATTCTTTGCCTTTCCTTTAAAGAGTTTCAACTTTTTGGCTTGTTCAATCGCCGCTTCACCGTTTTGCCGCCAGGTTTCGGGCGTTTCAACACGCCTGGTCGGAAACGGTTTCGGCATATTTTCAGCCGTCTGCATATTGGCGACTTGCGGTAAAAGCAGTGAATAAAACAAACTGCACAAAACAATTTGTGCAAAAGTAACTCTGTTAGTTAATAACTTCATATTTCGATTTTACAGACAATGACTTGTGTCGCGTTTTTTCTGAAAAATAGTTAATAGTTGATAATGAATAGTGAACAGTTACAGACCGCGCCGCTTTTAACTATTTGCTTTCAACTATTCACTGATAAACAAAGAAACAAACGCAAAGCCGCAGATAAGCAAAGGCGTGAAGATTTAAATAGTGAAATTATTTTTTTTCAAGTCCTTAAAGCCTCTGCAACTTTGTATCTTGGCGACTTTGCATTAAAAATTCTTGAAAAATCTAATTTTCCGCCTTGTCTTTTTCAAACAAAGAAAGATATTCGCCGTAACCTTCTTCTTCGAGTTTATCAACCGGAATAAAGCGCATCGAAGCCGAATTCATACAATAACGCAACCCGCCGAGTTCACGCGGTCCGTCGTCAAAAACGTGACCGAGATGCGAATCGGCGTGTTTCGAGCGAACTTCGACGCGCCGCATACCGAATTTGCGGTCTTCGTTTTCGACAAAATTTTCCGCTTCGAGCGGTTTATAAAAACTCGCCCAGCCGCAGCTCGAATCAAACTTTTCAAACGAACTGAAAAGTGGCTCGCCCGAAACGATGTCAACATATAAACCTTCTTCTTTATTGTCCCAATATTCGTTGCGATGCGGCGGTTCAGTGCCTTCGTTTTGCGTAACTTCATACTGCATCGGCGTTAATTTTCGCCGCAATTCTTCATCCGCCGGTTTCGTATAACTTTTCATTTTTACTCCTTGTTCTGCTTTTTGAAAATTTTAATAAGCGCAGTGGTAATTATAACCTTCAAAAACTTTCGTCCATTTTCCGCCCTGCCGACTATAGACATTAAAATTATTCCCTTCAAAAGCCTTATTGATGGTAAAAATTTCGGCAGTTTTATCGCCGTTGTATTCGAGCGCATCAAGCAACAATTCACCGCCGAGTTCATCCAAATCTTTCAGTTCACCGCTCATTACTTTATCGGGCGTAACTTTTTCATATTCGCTATAACCGAATTTATATTTGTCGCTGCCGTCTTTGTCGGCGATAAAAAAAAGCAAATTTCTTTCCTTGCCGGAATTTTCCGTCCAGAACGAACCGACCATTTCGGCTTTGCCGTCATTATCAACATCGAGCGCGGTGAGATTGTAATATTTCATATTTTTGACCGCGTTCGCCGAAACACCTTCTTTCGTAAATTCAGCCCGCACGAGCGATTCGATTTCCGCGCGTTCCGCCGCCGTCGGTAAACGTCGCACACCGGAATCCGTTTTCGCAATTTTCTCGTTCGTTGCCAAACCCATTACCAAACCTTTTAATTTAGCTTTTGCTGATTGAGTTGTAACGGTCGCTAGATTTTTGGCGCAATCAGATTTTGCATTATTGCTTTTAATCGTAATCGTGCCGTTCACTGCACCGCCGAAAATCAAGTTGTAGACAGTTTTCGGTTTATAGTAACTGTTAACAAAATTCGTTAACGATTTCGGTTCATCGCCACCGTTAGCGGTTGCAACCAATTTTCCTTTATCAATTTCGCCAATCGGTTCGAGCGTTTGACCATCGTTCAAAACGGCGAAAATAATTGATTTCGTTTTTGGCGCAGGTTTTGTCTTCTTTGTTTTTTGAGCAAATACTGCCGAAACGGATAAAATCACTATCCCGCCGCAAACCAACTTTTTTAGAAACTTTGTTTTTTTCATCATATTTTAATTGTCAAAAAGTCTTAGCAGTCGTGTCTGTTGCATCTCCGACCGATTTGCCGTCATCACGTTTATTTGCCGCAATTTTCGTTGAAATTGATTTTCCCTGCATAAATTGCAGCAGATATTCGCGTCCACCTGTTTTGGAAAACGGTTAAGACTTACCAAGAAATAATTTTCGAGAATCTCTACCTGTAAAGTCACGAATTGTCGTTGTTGCGACAAACTGTGCTAGTTTGTAAGCACTCCACAATTCACCAAATGTTTTCTCATCACTATCATATCTCGCTGAAATGTCTGGAAAAATGCTTAGATTCTTTCTTATTCCCGATAACTCCACAAGCCCTTTGCTAACACACTCATCTAATCCTCTTTCTAGGTGGTGACTTATTTTTATAGCTTCCTTATCTCCAAAACTAGTGTCTTTCACAGATAAATATGCTTTTTGAAAAATCTCAATCGCCATCCTCGCATCATCAATCGCTTTTGAACTAGCCTTTTCTTGAACCAAAAGTGAAATAGCTGACCTTAAATGTTTATCACCACTTCCAAATAATTCTTTTGAATAGTCACGCGAACAAACTCGATTTATTCCATCAATCTCCATTCCGTAATCTAAACAATCACAGGAAACATTTACGAATTCATTTAGTTTATCTTTGTCATCATGTAAATTCTGCTTCAACTCATTTGGCATTTTAACGCATTGAAAAAAATCTATTCGAACTCTTCCAAAAGCTAAAGGAATTGTAATTTCCCAAAAGTTACCTGCAAAATAATAGACTCCAGAAAATGGCGGACTTACCCATCCTCTGTTTTTCGTGGTTTGTGTTAAAAAATATTCTTCAATCTTACTATCTTGCTCATCTAAATAATCAGATACAATTTGATGGTCAATATTCGTATCTTTGAAGATTTCAGAAACATTTTCATCGCGCCACTTTTGACAGGCTTTCCAAGTCTTATCTTCGCTATCAACTATGCCTTTCAATTTGAACTCTTCGTTAGTTTTTTGTAACCAATCTAAATCAACTTTTTTCATTCAACGTGAGATTCTCCCTTTCAAATTTTCTGTGCAATTGATTTTCCTTGCATAAATTGCAGCAGATATTCGCGTCCGCCCGCTTTTGAATCCGTTCCCGACATATTAAATCCGCCGAACGGATGAACACCGACGAGTGCGCCCGTGCATTTGCGGTTCAAATAAAGATTTCCGACGTGAAATTCATTCCGCGCCCGTTCGAGTTTTTCTTCATCGCTCGAATAAACCGCGCCCGTCAAACCATAAACCGTGTCATTCGCAATTTCCAAAGCGTGGTCGAAATCCTTTGCTTTGATAACGGCGAGAACCGGCGCGAAAATTTCTTCCTGTTCAATGGTCGCTTTCGGCTGAACTTCGTCAATAATCGTCGGCTCAATGTAAAAACCGTTGGAATCGTCGCCTTTTCCGCCGATAACGACTTTTCCGCCTTCTGCAATTCCCTTTTCAATCATCGAAGTTGCATTATCAAACGATTTTTGATTGATAACGGCAGTCATATTTGTATCGCCTTCGGTTGGCAAACCGATTTTCAATTTTTTTGTATGTTCGACAATTTTTTCCATCAATTCATCGTGAACTTTTTCGTCCACAATCAAACGCGAACAAGCCGAACATTTCTGACCTTGAAAACCAAATGCGGCTTGCACCGTGCCAATCGCGGCGGAATCCAAATCCGCGTCTTCGGCAACAATAATCGCATCTTTGCCGCCCATTTCCGCGACCACGCGCTTCATCCAACGCTGACCTTCGCGCATTTTCGCCGCTTCTTCATAAATATGCAGACCGACGGTTTTTGAACCCGTGAACGAAATAAAACGAATCAACGGACTCTGCACAAGTTGCTCGCCGACTGCCGCGCCGCTTCCCGCCAGAAAATTGACAATCCCTTTCGGCAAACCGATTTCGTCCAAAACTTCCATAAACTTATAAGCAATCGTCGGCGCGTCCGGCGAAGGTTTTAAAACGCAGGTATTTCCCGCGACAACCGCCGCCATCGTCATTCCGCACATAATCGCCAGCGGAAAATTCCACGGCGGAATAATCGCGCCGACGCCAAGCGGAATATACTCAAAATGATTAGTTTCACCTTCGAGCGGCGTAACCGGCTGTGCGCCCGCCCATTTCAGCATTTCACGCCCGTAAAATTCGAGAAAGTCAATCGCTTCCGCCGTGTCGCCGTCGGCTTCCGCCCAGGTTTTCCCGACTTCAAAAATCATCCACGCGCTGAAATAATGTTTTCTATCACGAATAATTTTCGCTGCTTTGAAAAGATATTCAGCGCGTTCTTCAGCCGGAACAAACTGCCAACTCTTAAACGCCTCAGTCGCCGCGTCAATCGCGCTGTTCACAAAATATTCCGCGTCAACATCGGCATCGGAAAACGCGCCGACAATTTGCGATTTTTCCGCCGGATTGAAACTTTTAAATTTCTTTTCGAGTGTAATCTTTTCGCCGTTGACAACAATCGGATATTCACGTCCCAATTCGCTTCTAACCTGTTCAATCGCTTTTAGCATTGCTTCGTGATTTTCTGCAACGGAAAAATCGGTAAACGGTTCATTCATAAATTCGTCTAAACTTTTTTGTGTCTGCATAATTTTAATTCTCTTGATATTTTGAATGGAAGTAATAAGCCGTTTCTTCGTTAGTTGAAAAATGCTCGTAAAGGTAAGGGTCTAATTCTTTATTTCTCCATGCTTTAATAAATTCAGGATAAATTGGGTCAACCTCTTCTTTCCAACCTACTGAGTAATAAGCTGTGTTCCTTGCGGACTAGATGTTGCAATTAATATCCAACCTTTATCTAAATATAAATTTAGAATTTCAACTGACTTTGTTTGTTCAACTCTTTTAACTTTCTCCAATTCCATAACTATCTTTCTCCTTTAAAGTTTTTGTGTCTATGCAACTTCGACTAAAGAAACACTTTTGGGTTGAGGTAAAGGTGTTCCATCTTCTTTATAAATCTCAATCACTTCTTCGACCGCTTCGTTCAACTCTTTGAAGACTTTTAGCGCATCGTCGCCGTGAACTCCGCCGTACATCAATTCGGGACACATACCAATAAAACAATTATCTTCGTCGCTCCAATAAACAATTTTTTTATAAAGGTCTGATTCTTTTCTCATTTGCTTTTTACCTCTTTTAAAGCCTCTCGAACTTGCTTTATCTGATAAATTTTTGCATCATTGCTGGTTTTGCCTGAAATTCTAACAATTTTTGAACTTAAAGAATGTTCAAAATTACGATGGCTTCCTTTTCCGCCGCGATTTGTAAAACCGTTTCGTTCGAGTTCGGCAATCAATTCTCTTATCTTCGGCGGCATAAAATCATTACCATTTTCCCGTTTTCTGCAATTTTTTAATTCTGCGTTTCGCCATTTCCCTTTTCAAAATCGTCATTCGGTCAAGAAAAACAATACCGTCGCAGTGGTCGGTTTCGTGCAGAACGCAGCGCGCCGTTAAATCTTCGCCGTCGAGTTCTCGAAATTCGCCGTTAATATCTTGATAATGCACAACGGTTCGCAGATTTCGCTGCACTTTTTGATAAAGTCCGGGAAATGAAAGACAACCTTCGTCGCCAATTTGCTCGCCTTCGACGTGGATTATTTCAGGATTTATCAGCGCGATTTTCTGCGATTCGTCATCGCCGCCCGAACAATCCATCACGAAAAGTCTTTTTGATTCGGCGATTTGCGGCGCGGCAAGCCCGACACCTTTCGCATCATACATCGTTTCAAACATATCTTCGACGAGTTTTTTCAAATTCTCGTCAAATTCTTCGACCGGTTTTCCAACCGTCAGCAAAACAGGTTCGGGATAATGAACAATTCTCAGAAGTGCCATAAATAAAATTCTACCGCAAAGGCGCAAAGACGCAAAGTTTTACCAGATAAAATGCCGATTTCGCCTGCCGATTTTCAGCCATACGGCAAAAGTTTTTCGTTTCGGAAAATCACTTTGCGCCTTTGCGTCCCGGCGGCAAATTTCTTTGATATTATACTGAAAAACTCTCAATAAAAATCTTTTGCCATAACCGTTGAAAATCAAACGCGCCTGTTCAAAAATAATCAAATCTTTCAGCCAGCCGTTTTCTCTTGCTTGCAGAAAATCGCAAAACTTTATTGCATCTTCAAGATGTCTTTTAATTGTTTTCGGCAAAAATTGATTAGCAAATTCACGAAAATATATTTCAAAGTCTTTGTCCAGCATTTTGCGCGTCAACGGCAAAAACTTTTCGACTTCGTGCAGCCGTTTATAAAGAAGCGAATCGGCAAAAAATTTAATTTGTTCGGGCAAAAGTTGTCGGATTTGTTCGATTTCAGTTTCGCTTAAATCATTTTCTTTACCGATTTTCAAAGGCTCGGACAGAAATTTGCCGCGCAGAATTTCATCGGTAAAAACTTTCGCTAAAAAGTTTTGCGTTTCCAATAAACTCATTGAAGTTTTTGCGTTTTGTTTTTTGTGTAAAGAAGTTCGGTCGAGTTTTCCGTTATGCTTGCCGCAGGCTCAAACGGTTTATCTTCGAGAAGTTTAGCCGTGTCTTTTTTCTGTGCTAATTCATTTCCGAGCGTGGGATTTATTTTTTGTTTCTTTTCCTTCAAAGTTTCATTGAAAATCACAAAAATCAAAGACAAAAGTCCAAAAACAAAAAAGGCAATTAACAAAATCGCGGCAAAGACATTCGTTCCCGTCACAATTATCTTTGTAACAAGAACATAAAGACCGGCGGTAAGCGCGATTAGCCCGACGACGCCCAAACCGCCCAACGCAAAATTGCCGAACTTTTCAATCAGCTTTTCGTGTTTTAACAAATTCGCCGTTTGCGCCGAAGGCATCTGCTCAATCAAAGATTCGGCGGACTTTTCCAGATTCAAACCGCATGAACGGCAGAATTTTTGTTCGGTTGAATTGTTTGCGCCACAGTTTGGACAAAACATAGTTCGATTTTGGATGTTTCTAAAATATAAAGTTTATACGGCTGAAATCTCGGCAAAGTTCGGATTTTCCAACAAAATTCGAGCCATTTTTATTTCTGCTAAAATCTCTGCAAAAGGAGGAAAGTTTTCGTCGCGTTCGAGAATCGCACCTTTTATCTCACATCTAGCGCAAACTTCGCGGAAAACTTCCCAAATTTCGTCCCCGGTTTTATTCGCGTGCGCGTCAATCAAAAGATTTTCGTGTTTATGCGAACCGACAAAATGAAGCTGCACGACTTTTTCCAACGGCAGTTCATCAATAAACTCGCGCCAATCGTAACCGTGATTAACCGAATTAATATAAAGATTCGTAACGTCAAGAAGCAGACCGCAATCGGTTTCTTCCAATACTTCGCGCAAAAATTCGGCTTCGGACATTTCCGCCAACGGAAAACGCACCATATAAGTTATATTTTCTAAAATCAAAGGCGTTTTGATAAATTCTTTGACGCGCTTAATGTTGCGCTTTAGAACTTCTAAAGCCTCGTGTGTGAACGGCAGCGGCGCGAGATGTCCGATGTCCGTGCCGCCGGATTTGGTAAAGCAAATATGGTCGCTAAACCACGCGGGCTGAACATTTTCAATCAATCCGGCAAACTTTTCGAGATAAACTTCGTCAACTCCTTCCGCGCTTCCAAGCGAAAGATTAAGTCCGTGCGGAATCAACGGAAAGTGTTCCTTTAATAATTGTAACTCTTCAAGTTTTTGAGCGTTCGTATCTAAATAATGGTCAGCCGTTATTTCAAGAAAATCAATTTCCGCTTGATGAAGAAACAAATCGGCGCGAAATTGTTCACGAAAGCCGATTCCAACGCCAAGCCGATTTTGGATTTTAGATTGTAGATTATGGATTTCTGTAGTTTTCAAATTTTATTCATCCCTCATCCTTCATCCTTCATCTCTTTAAGAACAACCGCCGCAACCGCCGCCGCAACCCGAACTGCAAGAACTTCCCGAACTGCAACTTGACCCGGATGAATCACTCGAACCCGAAGAACAATCGCTTCCGCAACCCGAACCGCACGAACTCGAACTAATCGCCGATTGTTGTTGCGCCCGTGAAAACGCTTGGTTATATTCGTTATAAACCGTTCCAGCCAAAATTCCCGCGCCAAAAACGCCGACTGATAAAAGCAACGGGTCAACGCCCGCGAAAGTCGCGCTTGGAATAATTTTCGGTGCGCCCGACGGCTTATAGGCTTGTTGCGTTTGATTTTTCAAATTATCAAACGCCAATTGCAAGCGTTCCAAATAAGCGGTTCCGAGTTTGGTAAGACGCGGCAGTGTGGAAACGAAAATTGCAACTATTAAACCAATCGCGGCGATGATGATAATTCCGAAAACATTAGCTTTACCGTGTGAAAGCGCGGCTAAAATTTTATAACCGCCCAAGCCCGCAATTGCCAAAATCATCAGCCATTTCCAACGCGATAGTTTATTTTCCAAATCTTCGCCGACCAGCATTTGTTGTTGTGCAAGCCGCGTTTTGAACACATCGCCGTAGGCTTTGAGTTGCGTAACCAAACCGTTTTTTTGGAAAATGTCTTTTGAATCGCGTGAGTTTTTTAACCAATCAAGCGTGATTTGTTCGATTTGACTTAATCTTGGCGGTTGGTTCAAAGTTCGCTTTATTTGCGTCGTTTTTTCCTCCGTTTTAAATTCAATCAAACCTTTTTGCATCAGAGCAAACACGACGGAACGCGCAACTTCATTTGTTCCGCCGCGTAAATATGCAATTTCGTAAGGGTCAATGTTTGGCGGAATCGGCGGGAGCGAGAGTCTGTCCGTTTTGTCAATTCGAGTTTTTATCAAACCGAACACCAGAAGCGTTATCACGATAAAACCGATATACAAGACCATAAAATAAGGTCCATACATCGAAGCCAGCGGATTATCAAGTAAAATATCCATTCGGAAATTCCTCCTCGTGTTTATTCTAACCGCTTTCGAGAACGAATTTCTAGTTTTTTTTGTTCATTTTGTAACGAAAATCTTAATACAGGACAAAAAGAAATTGGTATTTGAAAAAAGAGAAACATTGAGTTGAAATCTACTTGTTTAAATCTTGCAAATTTGAAGAAGGAGAATCAACTCAATGGATATTTACTCGTTGGAGCAAATACTATCAAAGAATCTAAGTTGGAATCGGGCAAGAATCAAGTTCTTAGCGCGTTTTTTAGTGGCATTGTTTCAAGTGCAGACGGTTAATTTAGCGAAAATCGCCTGTGTTTTTGCGGGAAAAGCGAAGATTGCTTCACAGTATAAGAAACTACAAAGGTTTTTGCGTTTTTTTTGATTGAACAGTCTGAGATAGCGCGTTTAGTGTTGCGATTATTGAAGATAGAGCCATTATACACGATAGCGATAGACCGTACGGAATGGCAATTAGGCAAGAATTGGGTCAATGTTTTGCTACTTTCGGTGACTTATAAAAGCCTTTCGATACCGGTTTTCTGGACGGTTTTGGATGAAAAAGGCTGTTCCGACACGGCGGAGAGAAAAGCGATTTTAGAGAAGTTTATCGCCGAATTTGGAGTGGAAAGCATCAGATTTGTGACTGCCGACCGCGAGTTTTGTTCAAAAGAGTGGCTCACCTATTTGATTGAAAAGAAGATTTCATATCGGTTGCCAATCAAGGCGAATTATCAAACAACGAATGCGAAAGGCGAAAGTATCAGAGCATCTAAACTATGTCGAACCTTGAAGATAGGTGAAAGATTGGAGTTACGAGGGAGGCGGAAATTGTGGAACAATTCGGTTTATGTGGCGGTTTGTCGAAAAGCCGACGGCGATAATGTGTTAGTGATTTCATCGGAGCGAAGCGGGAAGATATTGTTGGAATACGGGATGCGTTGGCAAATTGAAACTTTGTTCGGAGTGTTGAAAACGCGCGGATTTCGGCTGGAAGATACGCATTTAACGGAATCTGAAAGAGTGAGTAAGTTATTATCATTATTGACGATAGCAGTAAGTTGGGCAATGCTGGCAGGCGAACTTGAACTGCCAAGCAAACCCTTGAAAACCAAGAAACACGGTAATTTGGAGAAAAGCATTTTCCGACTCGGATTTGAAACTTTACGGAACTGCTTTTGCCAAATAACTACAAACTTTAGACAAAAGCAACGATTCAAACAACTTACGTTACTTTTGTCCTGTATTTAGGAGAAACATATGAAAGACGAAACCAAAAAAGATAATCAAGAAGAGGATAAAGCCCATAAGGAAAAATTCGTTAATGTAGCGGTAATCACTACTAGCGGTTCATATCCCGATCACGGTTTTGAGCAAATTCCAGAAAACCAAAAAGTTAGAGTTATTTTAGAAAAGGCTACAAAGCATTTAAAAATTGCCGACACAAAAGGCTGGATTGCGCTCGTTGATGAAAAGGAAATAAATATTGAAGCGAGCTTTGCTGATAATAATTTACATAGCAAAGTCGAAATTGACTTTGGTCCTCGTGAAGGTGGTGGCGGTTGTGCATGAAGCAGCCTCAAAGGCGATTTTTGATTCCCAAGTAGGGAAGCTAAATGAACGGCTGCTTCAGTTGCGTGGCTGGGTGCTGCATTCGACTGAATATCCGATTTTAGATGTAAGTTTTCACAAAGAACCGCGCGTTCCACTAAGAGTTCGTTTGATTTGTGATAACTGGGATGAGCAACCGCCCTCAATACAATTTCTATCATTAGATGGAAATTTATTGACTGTAATAAAAAGAGACCCGGCAGGAATCATTAATGAAAGCCCTCATCCTTCGACGGGAAGACCATTTGTTTGCGCTCCCGGATCGCTTGAATATCATACCCATTCAAGTCATATAGCAGACCTATGGAGTAATTATAAGAATCAGAGCGATTTTGATTTAGGGGGTATTTTAACTAAATTATGGAGCGGTTGGAAAAAGATACCATTATGAATTCTATAAAAATAGAAATAAAGCACATCGTTAACACCATAGAGGAATTACAAATCGGTGGAAATAAAAGATGTGAACGGGTAGTTCTTTGGCTTGGTGTGCGAAACAAAGGGGGTATAGAAATTCGAGAAGTTTTTGTGCCGGAACAATATGCCGAACGGGATTTTTTTAGAATACCGCGAGAAGCAATGGCAGCACTGCTTAAACATCTCCGAGAAACCAGATATTTTATTGCTGCACAAGTGCATTCTCATCCAGAGCTGGCGTTTCACTCACATGTCGACGATGAATGGGCAATTGTTCGCCATGAAGGGGCATTATCTTTAGTTCTGCCTTATTTTGGACTACAAACAACGTCCGACACATTTGTGCAAGATGCAGCAGTTTTTGAGTTATCGTCGAAAAACGAATGGTTAAAAATATATCCGCATAATATACCTAGTCGCTATCTTAATTACTGAATGAATAAAAACATTGCACAAGAAAATATTCGGATGCTTGCATCAATTATTGGAAAAGACATGCAGATGGCGGCATCATTATTAGATTCTTCTATAGCACTTGTATTCGACCCAAAGGATTTGGCAAGTAGTCAGTTCGCTGGCTTTTTAAATAATCTTTTATCGCGAACAATAAAATCAGTAGTCAATAATCCTGCAAAATCGGAGAAAAATACAATATCAGTTTTGATTGGTAATGTTGATTCGAGTGACGGAGATAATAAATTATATGTAAATTTTGACTCGGAACGAATAATCATATCAAGCGTGATTTCCAAAACCGCATTGCCAAGTAATGTTCATCCAATTTTACTGCTTTTGGGAGCTTGTTATACTGCGGCTCAAGTTATTCAAAGAATTGTTGGTGATATGTTACCGATTCCTTTCTTTAATCCTTTAGAAATTAACTTTAAATCAATTCTTGGGGATGATTTTTCGTTAGATAGTAAATTTGATATTCAAACTGCGTATCTTGCTGGTGCCGGTGCGATTGGTAATGGATTTGTTCTCGCATTAAGTTTACTTAACCCTTCCGGTAAATTGTATATAGCAGACCTAGATATTGTGGATGAGGGCAATTTAAACCGTTGTGTATGGTTTGATGAAAGCAATGTCGGTTTTAACAAAGCCGATGAATTGGTAAAAATCGCTCAGCCAAAATTCAAAACTTTAGATTTAATTTCACACAGTGGTGAATTGCAAAGTATTCCGACTAAGAATAGTGGAGCTTGGTTAAGAAGGTTAATAATTGGGGTTGATAGCCGCAGAGTGCGCCGTAATTTGCAAAACGAAATACCGGGCGAAGTTTACGATGCATCAACAACTGACATCCGAGAAGTGGTATTACATTTTAATAATCAGCCGCTCAATGGACTCGCTTGTTTAAGTTGTATCTATTTCGAGGATGTTGCGGAGTCAGCTCATGAGTTGCACGTCGCCGAAGTATTGGGAGTGTCATTACAAGAAGTTCAGTCAAATTATATTTCTGCCATTGCTGCTCAAAAGATTTGTCAAAAATATGACTATTTAATAGCGGGGAATGTCGAAGGGCTGGCATATGATAGTTTGTTCAAGCAATTATGTGGTGAGGGAATGTTGAAAACTTCAGAAGATAAGCAAGTATTGGCTCCTTTCTCATTTGTTTCTGTCTTAGCAGGAACATATCTTGCAATAGAATTTGCAAAAAGAATAATTAGTTGTAATCCTGTCGAAAAATTTAATTACTGGAGAATTAGCCCGTGGAGCGTGCCAGTGTTACGCGCACAAAAATATCGCCATAGTAAAATTGGTTGCGATTTCTGCGGTAACCCAATAATGGTAGAAACCGCTAATTCTTTATGGTCATAAATTTGACCAATAAGTTTTATTTTGATTTTTTCAAATCTTCTTTATCCATACACAATTTCCAAAATAGCCTTCTTGGTCTAAATTTTCCTACTTTTTTCAATTATCAATAGTTGTTAGCCTTAAAACAGGTTAGGACACTTGGATTCTCATTTCGTCATTGTCATTAAACGAAAGGGGAATATATGTCTAAAAGTAAATATGTAATTAACGGATTTGCTAGTGAACTTCATCTGTTCGTTGTGTTGTATCTCTATGCACATCACCAAACCGGTGCGTTAGTTGCGACAACGCAGCAACTATCCAAGGAAACTGGCATAACGCCATTGCTCATTGGGCAACATCTCAATCGGTTGGGAGAATGGGGTTACGTTAAAATCAGACGATTAAACAAAACATATCTGAGAATCAAGCTCCCTCATTACACTATTCCCAAGAATGAAAAAATCCTCTTACGAGGATAACGATTTTTGGCTAACGAAAAGGTGAATTTTGGAGCTGGTAGCCCGTATCGAGAAGCAAGTCGAACTTTATCACAACTCTTCAAAAAACTATTCAAGTATTTCAAAGAATTAGAAATTTCTAAAGACGATAATAATTTTATCAAGACCTAACTATCAAATTGT
>JBPCPU010000072.1:0-5944 GCA_050998795.1 Pyrinomonadaceae bacterium | reverse complement strand
TAACGGGCGCGGCGGTTTTTCTGGCTTCGGATGCCGCGTCGTTTATTACGGGACAAACGATTGCCGTAGATGGCGGCTATCTCGCGTCGGGTGTGAATTCGTAACCTGAGTGATGCCCGTGCAAATCAAAGTTATTGTGTTTTCACCGCGTTCGCGGTGGCTTGAATTTAGGAAGGTTGCGTTTCAACGCACGGTCGGCAACGACAAAAGATGCCGTCGCGTCAGCGACGGTTGAATCACGGATGATTTTTCAATCGTCGCTGACGCGACGTAACCTTTTAAATTCGGCTTTCCGTGCGTTGAAACACACGGCTAAATTCAATTTGCCGCTACGCGGCGGATTTCTGACGGGAATACAAAATGGCAGAAAATACTTTCGAGAAATCAAACGAGGCGAAATCTCTCGCCGAAACGGGCGCGGAAGAATCGGCGGCGAGCGCATCCGGCGCGATTGCCGAAACTTTGACGGAAAATCCTGTCCGAAGCGGCGGAAATTTTCGCTGGGTGATTTGCGCTCTGCTGTTTTTTGCAACGACGATAAATTATATTGACCGGCAGGTTCTCGGTCTTTTGAAAACGACTCTGCAAGGCGAATTGGGTTGGAGCGAAATTGATTACAGCAACATCGCTTTCGCTTTTACAACGGCGTATGCGATTGGGCTGCTGCTCGTCGGCAGGTTGATGGATTGGCTCGGTACGCGCAAAGGCTTTTCGCTGGCGATAGTTTTCTGGAGCGTCGCGGCGATGGCGCACGCTTTTGTGCAATCGGTGATGGGTTTCAGCGCGGCGCGTTTTGCGCTCGGTTTGGGCGAAGCGGGCAATTTTCCGGCGGCGGTCAAAACGGTTGCCGAATGGTTTCCGAAAAAAGAACGCGCCTTTGCGACGGGCATATTCAACAGCGGCTCGAACATTGGCGCGATTGTCACGCCGCTCATCGTGCCTTGGATAACGGTCGCTTATGGTTGGCGGGCGGCGTTTGTCATCACGGGCGCACTCGGTTTCGTGTGGCTCGTTTTTTGGCTGCTCTTGTATCGCCGTCCCGAAGAACATAAAAGTTTATCGAAAGCCGAACTCGCTTATATTCGCAGCGACCCGGAAGAGCCGACGACGAAGATTCCCTGGATGCGACTTTTTCCGCACCGGCAAACCTGGGCTTTCGCGGCGGGCAAATTCATCACCGACCCCGTTTGGTGGTTTTATCTTTTCTGGCTGCCCGATTTTCTGGGCAAAAACTACGGACTAAATCTGAAAACTATCGGACTGCCGCTTATCGTTATTTTCCTGATGGCGGATGTCGGCAGTATCGCCGGCGGTTGGCTCTCGTCGGCGTTAATTAAACGCGGCTGGACGATAAACGCCGGACGCAAAACGGCGATGTTGATTTGCGCTCTGTCGGTGGTGCCGATTATTTTTGCGGCACGGGCGGAAAACCTTTGGGTAGCGGTTGGACTGATTGGCTTGGCAACCGCCGCGCATCAGGGCTGGTCGGCAAATCTTTTCACTTTGACTTCGGATATGTTTCCGCGCCGCGCAGTCGGTTCAGTGGTCGGCATCGGCGGAATGGCAGGCGCAATCGGCGGAATGTTGATTGCCAAAGTCGCCGGTTACTTGCTCGAATTTACGGGCAGTTATGTGCCTTTGTTCGCTTTCGCTTCTTCGGCTTATCTGGTTGCGTTGCTGGTCATTCATCTGCTCGTGCCGCGTCTTGAAACGGCAAACGTCGGCGACGCGGCGACAAACTAAGAATTGCAAATTTTGCCGAATATGAAATTCTTCAATTACAATCTGCCGGAAAACTGCCGCTGGGATTTGGTTTCTCTCGGCGAAGTTCTGCTGCGGTTTGACCCGGAAAATGAGCGCATTCACACGGCGCGAATGTTTCGCGTTTTTGACGGCGGCGCGGAATATAACGTCGCCCGCGGTTTGGCAAAAGTTTTCCGCCGCAAAACGGCGATTGTCACGGCTTTGGCTGATAATTCTTTGGGACGATTGGCAGAAGATTTTGTGTTTCAAGCCGGCGTTGATGCGTCGGAAATCGTCTGGCGCGAGGACGGCGCGGAAACGCGCAACGGTATTTATTTTATCGAGCGCGGTTTCGGGCTTCGCGCTCCGGCAAGTTGCTTTGACCGTGCGAATACTGCCGTTTCGCAACTCAAAACGGGCGAAATAAATTGGGGCGAAATTTTTGATAAAAACGGAACGCGCTGGTTTCACACGGGCGGAGTTTTTACCGGATTGTCGGAAAACACATCGAAAGTTGCAATCGAAGCGATGCAAGCGGCACGGGCAAGCGGCGCAATCGTTTCCTACGATTTGAATTACCGCGATTCTCTCTGGAAAAACAAAGGCGGACGCGCGGCGGCAAACGCCGTCAACCGCGAATTGTTGCCGTTCGTGAACGTCGTCTTTGGCGCAATGGATTTTGACGCGCGGCTTTCGCAGTTTGACGCGGAAAATTTTAGGCAAGCGGCGGAGAAAATGTCGGGTGAGTTTCTCGATTTAAAAATCGTTGCTTCGACTCTGCGCGAAGTTCATTCGGCAAGCCGTCACGATTTGAGCGCGGTTTGTTCTGCAAATGGCGAAATTTTCAAAGCGAAAAATTACGAAAATGTTGAAGTGCTTGACCGCGTGGGCAGCGGCGACGCTTTCGCTTCGGGTTTGATTTACGGTTTGCTGGCGGAAAAAGATTTTCGATATGCGGTTGAATGCGGCACGGCTCACGCGGCATTGGCGATGACCACGCCGGGCGATAATTCGATGGCGACACTTGCGGAAATCAAACGCTTTATGCAGGGCGCGGGCGGAAACGTGAACAGATGAATAAAGCGCAATTAGTTAATCAAATCAGAGAAATCGGCATCGTGCCGGTGATTCGCTCCGCGTCTGAAGACGAAGCAAGAAAGTTAATTGAAGCGATTCTGGCGGGCGGCATTTCGATTTTTGAAGTAACGATGACCGTCCCGAACGCCGTTTCGCTGATAAAAAGTCTAGTCGCAGATTTTGGCAACAAGGCGATTATTGGCGCGGGAACTGTTTTAGATGCGGAAACGGCGCAGAATTGTCTGATGGCTGGCGCAAAATTCATTGTCAGTCCGATTTTGAATTTGAATATCATCGAAATTTGTCGGCAAGCAAACGTCGCAGTATTTCCGGGCGCATTGACTCCGACCGAAATTGTCGCGGCGTGGCAAGCCGGAGCGGATGCGGTAAAAATTTTTCCGGCAAACGCAGTCGGCGGCGCAAATTATCTAAAAGCGATAAAAGCACCGTTGCCAAACGTCGAGTTGATGCCGACGGGCGGCGTAACGCTTGCAACAATCGGCGAATTCATTCGCGCCGGGGCAATCGCCGTCGGCATCGGAAGCGATTTAGCTGATGTTCAGGCGATTCGCGCCGGAGAATTTGAAAAGATAAGGCAAACGGCTCGCGCCTTTGTCGAAGCGGTGCGCGAAGCACGATTATTGGGCGTTTAATCAATAGGTAAAGTTTAATTTTTTTGGATTTCGTCATGATTAAGACCAAGGATTTCACAACTGAAGAACTTGATAAATTCCGCGAATTTCAGCGTCGCGCCTTTGCGGTTCTGACGGCGGCGGCTAAGGATGTCCGTCCGGGAATGACCGAGCGAGAGGTGGCGCGTCGCCTCCGCAAAGCCTTTCATGAGGAAGGAGTTCACACTTATTTCCACGTTCCGGTGGCACTTTTCGGCAGTCGCACCGCGTATCCCGGTGAGTTCGGCAAGTTCGAGGCACTGGCGACCAATCGGGTTTTGTCGCCCGGCGAAACCGTGATACTCGATGCCGCGCCGATTTATGACGGCTGTACGGTTGACACTTCGTATGCCTTCACATTAGAACCGAACGAAACTTTCGAGCAATTGGACGGCAAACTTCCAATTCTGCGCGATTTGATTCTAAATCTCACCCGCGAACGACGCTCGATGCAAAAGATTTGCTGGACGGTTGACGACCAAATCAAAGCGTGGGGAATGGAAAATTGTCACCGCAAACACATCGCCGCCGTGATGGGACACCGCGTCAACAAAACGTCAGCTGCGTTTATGCGCCGCGCACGGATTTGGGGATTAGCACCGCTTGAGGTTGGTTATTTTCTTGTCGCTTCGCGGTTAGCCAAATTCGGGATGCGTAGTTTGACTCCGAATTGGAATCACACTGCCGCTTCCGACGTAACGCCTCAGCCCGGACTATGGGCGATTGAGCCGCATCTCGGACAAGCCGGTGTCGGCGCGAAATTTGAGGAGATTTTGGTGATTACCGAAACCGATGCCTATTGGCTCGATGACGACCTGCCGCATCATCGGCGTTGGCGACAATAACGCTCGTTAATAAGGAAAATTTTAACGCAAAGACGCAAAGACGCAAGGGCGCAAAGTTTTTAAGGTAAAAAACCTACAGTGGAAAGCATTTATTTTTCTTTGCGTCTTTGCGTCTTTGCGTTAAAAGTGATTTTGAGAAAATCCTATGGAAGCCAAAATATTTTGAAAATGAAAATTACTAAACAACAAATTTCTTACGCCGTTTTGTTTGGCGCGTTTTTTCTTTCGCTTTCGTTTTTGCATCCTGTTTATGGACAAGCAACGGTCAAGCGCGGTCTTCTGGCAGTTGATGCCGCAAAGCTGAAGGCAGGCGCGGAAGTTAGTCTGGTCGGCGAATGGCTTTATAAACCGGGCTATCTGGTCAAGACGGGCGAACAGCCGCAAACTTCAAATTCAACTGCCGATTATTCGGCGGTGCCTGTGCCGCAACTGCTCAACCGGACGCAGTGGTGGCTGGACGATTCGGAAGATTTCAAAAAATTTGAAGCGGAGCGGCTGAAAAAACTCGGCTTTGACACAAACCGCGCCGAAGACGGTTGGTATCAACTGCAATTGGACGTTTCCGCATTGCCGAAAAATCGCCGCATCTTTATCGAATTTGACGGCGTGGCGATGAAAAGCAAAGCGTTTTGCAACGGTCAAATTTTGGGGGAACACGCGGGAATGTTCAGCCGTTTCGGTTACGATTTAACGCCTTATTTGAAAACGGGGCGCAACGTGATTTCCGTTTTTGTTTCGATGGAAAAAATTCCGGCTTCGACGCTCTCGCTCGGACAAGCCGTCACGGTTAATCTGACGGCTTCCAAAATTTTGACGATGAGCAAAGGAATGTTCGGACCGCTCTCGCCCGATGCCGACAACCGCAGTTACGATTTGCACGGCATCTGGCAGCCGGTCAAATTAGTCGTGCGCGACGCTGGCGTAATTGAAGATGCGTGGTTTATTCCATCGCTCGACGGAGCGCGTGTCCAAATCGAAGCGCGAAGTTTGGCGGGCAAACAATCAGCCGTTTTGAAAGCTCGTTGGACGGATGCGAAAACGAATAAAGTTTTTGCTGCTACTGAACCTATCGCTATTGAACTTAATGAAAACAAGACGACGCAGAATTTAACTATCAAAAATGTTAAGCCGAAACTGTGGACACCTGCCGACCCGAATCTTTACCGTTTGGATGTCACACTTGAATCAAAATCCGGCGAAATTCTGGATAGATGGACGCACAAAGTCGGCTTTCGCACATTTGAAACACGGGGCAATAAATTCTTTTTGAACGGCAAACCGTATTGGCTGCGCGGCGCGAATCAGCTTCCTTACGGCAAGAATTCATGGGATACGACACTTCCGCGCAAACTCATTCAATTGATGCACGACGGCAATCAGCGCGTTACGCGGACGCACGCCACGCCCTGGAATGAAGCGTGGCTCGACGCGGCGGACGAAATCGGTTTGGGCGTGAGCATCGAAGGTATTCGCCCGTGGGCTTTGGCGGGAAAAATCGGCGCGGCTCCGCCTGATATGTTCGCGCATTGGTTGATGGAAAATGAAGACGTAGTAAAACGCGGGCGCAATCATCCGAGCATTTTGCTGTGGACAATCGGCAACGAAATG
>JBPCPU010000105.1:0-7846 GCA_050998795.1 Pyrinomonadaceae bacterium | reverse complement strand
CGATTTTGCCGTTTGACTTGCGACTCGTTTTTGAGCCTCTCTCTGATTTCTTCTGCTGTTTCTTTAATTTTTGGTATCGCTTTATTCATTATTATATTATTGCATAGTTTCTATGTGGAAAGCGTATTACATATATTACTTCTAACAAGTGGATGCGAGCCGCGTATGGACAAGCCTTGCGCAAATATTTTTCCGATAATACAAATCCGCTTATTTTGATAGATTTTGGAGGCTTACAGGTTTTTGATGCCGCTACAGTAGATACTAATATTCTCATTTTACAGAAGGCAAAAAATAAGAATGAAACTCTTACTTGTGTTATCAATAAACAGTTAAATAATCTAAGTTTATTGAGCGATTATTTTCGACAGTTCGCAATCCAAGGAACGCCCTTAACAGAAAATAGTTGGGTAATCTTGAATAAAAGTGAAAGCTCTATCAAGCAAAAGATTGAAAGATTAGGAACGCCACTGAAAGATTGGGGTGTTTCCATTAACTATGGTATCAAAACGGGTTTTAATGAAGCGTTTATAATTAATACACAGCAAAGAAATGAACTATTAGAAAAATCTCCAGAAGCCGATAAAATTATACGTCCGATTTTAAGAGGCAGAAATATCAAAAAGTTTTGTGCGGAACTGGATGACAATTGGATAATCAATTCTCACAATGGAATGAGAAAAAGCAATATTAAAAGAATTGATGTTAAAAAAGATTACCCACAAATATATGAACATCTTGAGGCATACAAAGATAAATTAGAAACAAGACTTGATAAAGGCTCACATTGGACTAACCTAAGAAATTGTGCCTATTTGGAGGATTTAGATAAGGAAAAAATTGTATGGATAGAGTTAACCGACAGTCCAAATTTTTATTTGGATAATAAGGGTTATTTCATAAATAACACCGTTTGCTTTATGGTTGGTGAAAGGCTTCCATATATTTTATCATTCCTAAATTCGAGACTTTGTGAATGGTATTTTACAAAGATTGCAGCAACTTCAGGTGCGGGAACAAGACGATGGTTTAAAGTTTATGTCGAGCAAATTTGCATTCCTCAAACAGTTGATGCCAAAACTGAGAACAAATTAGCAGAACTTGTTAGTGAAACCCAAATTCGTAAAAAAAACAAACTTAATACAAAAAATATAGAACAAGAAATAGACCAAGAAATATTTAAATTATTTGCTCTTACAGACGAAGAAATAAGTTTTATACTTAATTCATCTACTTGACGCTGATAATAAAAATTTAGCCTCTTGCGAAGTAATTTGATAAAGTTCAAAAACAAATTCGTCAATAGATTTCTCAATATCATTTGTATCAATACCACTTTTCCGTTTTTCTAATACCTCCGAAACCATTTTTGACATACGTTTTTGCTCGGATTCATTAGCTTGTAGAATCGGTAGCTGTTCGACCAGAATTTCAAAATCTTCATATTCCGCCGCCAGTAGCTGCTGGCACAAATCCTGAAATTCCTGTGAGTTTCTGATTTCACTAATTCGCATCTTTCAAACGGTATTTCGGGTCGGCGGGCGATTTCGCTCAACGCGCTTTTTCGCCGGCAACTGGTGAATCTTCGATTATTCATTTTACAAAATAAAAAGGCGAGCGTTGAAATCAAACGCTCGCCTTTTTATTTTGTTGTTGTCAACGGAATTACGGGATTTTAACCGCCTGTCTTTATTATTTAGTGGATTTCGCTTTTTTACTGACAGCAGTTCCTCTGCAGACGGCGCGGGAAGTAGATTTAGAAGCAGAAACTTTCGCCGAAGCGCGGTCGTTGACCAGTTCACCATCAATTAAATACCAGTTTGTGATGCGGCGTTCCTTATTATCGCGCTGCGCTTCTTTGACGGCAACGGTGGCGATGGAACGATATGCGGCGGATTTATTGTTCGCAGATTTGCCGTTCGCGCTTTTTTCGTCGTTTTTTTTCACTTGACCGGTTTTGAAATCATTTTTAACCATTGCGTGTATTTCCTCCGCTTTGTGATTATAACATCACTTTCGCCGCCGCTGGCAATTTCTTCCGCGTTTTTTCCGGCGTTATTGAATAATATCCACTCGTCCGCCAGTTCTTTATACGAATTCCAGAAGTTGAAGTTCGCGCGCGGAAAACGACGGCGGACATCGCGGGTTGGAACGAAATGCTCGCCTTTTTTGACGCGCTCTTTAATTCTTTTGATATTCAATTCAGGTGATTCCACATAAAGAAAAAGAATTGTAATGTAGTAACCGTTTTGTTTGGCTTTAAGCAGCCATTTTCGCAAAACCAAACCGGAGAGCGTTGACTCGACGATTAAAGATTCCTGTCGGTTGACAGCGCGGCTCAAGGTCTTGATAAATTCGCGGGCGGCTTCAAAAGCTGCGTCGGCGGGATTTTCAGAATTTAATTTCGCGGCAATCGCGTCGGCTCCGAGATAGCGAATGCCGGTGCGCTCGCTCAATGGAAGCGCGACGGTTGACTTGCCGCTTCCGTTTGCTCCTCCGACGATAATTAATTCCGGCGCGTCGCTCATCATTTCAATCTCGAAATCAATTTTTGTTTTTTATTCATCAGTATCGTCGTCCGCCGCGCCGCTCGGATTAATCGGAACTTTGGTTTCGACGAAAAAAGCGGTTCGCGTGAAATCTTCCGGGTCGGGAAAATCAGCCAAAGCCGCGTCGCTTCTGACCACTTCGCCGTTTCTTTCCCTCAGAGCCGCCATCAATTCCGCTTTCGGAATAAACTGCCAGGCGGCGACCGGATAAACCGATGCCATCGCTTTGAACTTCGGCTGCAGGATGTCATAGACGAACTCTTTTGGAGTGGCGTTGTGACTGCCGTGATGTCCGATTTTGTAGAAATTGGTTTTTAAAAGCAGGCTGCGAGTTTCTTCATCCTGCAAAACCGACTTCCAAGTTCCGTTTTGCGCGTCGCCGGGAAATAAAAGATGCGCGTGTTCAATTTGAAACATCAGCATCAGACTTGTTCCGTTGACCGCTTTTTCCAGTTGCGTGGCGAGATTTAACTCCGCGCCGTCGCCGAGATTGTTGATTTTCTCGAAATCCGTTTTTAAACTTTTAGCCGCATTGGGATTCGGCGCGAAAATTGATAAATCCGTCGTTTCAACCGCTTCCGACCAATCCGCGTGGAAGGGATTCAAAACCTTTAAATCATTCCCCATCTCGCCGATCAGCCGCAACCATTGTTCGTTTGCTCCCGGCTCCATATCGCGGATAACTTCCTCGTCGCTCGAGGGACCGAGAATGTGAACGGTCACGCCCGGAAGCAAATCGGATTTTATCTTTTTGAATTTGCCGTCCTTGTCCGGCAAATAACGCCGCTGAATGTCATCGCCGCCGCTAAAACCGTGATGCAGCGTGTCCATCGCCTTAGCATTGCTCAAAGAATTTTCGGTAAAATCCTTGACCAACTGAATTTTGGCGAGTTTCTCCGGCGTAAAGCCGAACGAAGGTTTCGAGAGCATCAATGTCAAAGCATCGTGCAGTTTTTTTCCGGCGGTGCTTTGTTTTTTGAGTATTTTAACAGCTTCGGGGTCTTCGTAATTTTCCGTCCACGGCATCCAGACTTCGCCGACCTCGACATCTTTCCAAGCCTTGTCCGCGAAACCCGAAACGTGATCCTGATGACGGTGCGTGGCAATCAGGAGATCAATGCGTTTCTTATTTTTATCCTCGTCGTCCGTGATGTCGCGCATCAGATTTTCGATGACCTGCTTGAGCGAACTGTGCGGATTGCGCCCCGAAGAATGCACGCCGCAGTCAATCAGAACTTTTTTAGAACCGCCGCTGGTCGGTATCAGCAGCAGGAAACAGTCGCCGAATCCAATGTTATACATCCGTATAACCACATTGTTTTCGTCCGGTTTAATTTTAACCGATTCGCTCAAAGCCAAACCCGGCTGAACAATTTCGGAGGTTTCGTCCGTGGGCGCGGCAACTATCGCATCGCTCGCCGCCGACTGTTTATTTGTATGCGTTTTTCGAGAAATCGTACTTTTACGCGAAGTTTTTTTTTCGGCTGTATTCATATTTATCTTCTGATCGAGTCGTGAATAGATTTGAAGCTGAAACTGCGGGCTATTCTGTTTTCGTAATAGCTTTCGTCAGCCCAAGCGAAATGCGGGTCTAGCAGGTCACAATCGCGGATAAAATTCTCCTGCCGCTCGCGGCGCGCGAGAGCCTGCGCGTTTTTCGCTGGGTCAATCTTTGCGGACGGCAGCGGTTTGGCGATGACATATCGAACTTCGCCATTGGCGGCGGCAATAACGGTCGCGCCGCCGCGTAGCGGAACTCCGCCCGAAACGCCGTAATTTTCCTTAAACGATTTATCCTGCTGCGTAAACTGCGCGACCATTTCGACGAGCAGTTGCCCGCGCGGATTGACTCTGAAAACCGGATGAAACCCGTCAACGGAAATTTCCAAATCGGGATTGAGATGTAATTCTTTCCAGTTCTTTTTCGCGTATTTACGCAAGATTTGCGCCGTATCTTTTGTCAGATTAAATTCATAAGTGTTTCCCTGTTCGGAGATAATTTCCTCTTCCTCGGAGATTGAAGCCGTTTCCGTTTCGGATTTTGCGGATTCGCTATAAAATTCCGATGCTGCGGGACTGCTGAAATCATAAGCGTTTTTGAGAATTTCGCGCAGGATGTATGCGCCCTTTTCATATATCGGAAAAGGCGGAAGCGGCTGGCGCGGAGATTCCCACAATAAAGAGTCTTCCGCCAGCGAAGTTACACTTTCCGGGTAAATCCCGCGCGCCCTGAAAGATTCAATCATTGCGGCGCGGATGCCGGTTTCGTCGGTCGGATTCAGCTCGTAATCAGCCGTGACGAGCGAGCGCAGATAATCGCCGAAGGTGACATCAACGGGCGGAAGATATTCAAACGCGCGGATGCACATCGTCAGCGTGGCTTGCGCCGTCCGTGCGGCTTCACCCGCAATCCGGTTGACCAGATCGGGGTGCAGATCGCCGTCGGGAAGTTTTCCGGTGCCGCCGGTAGCGATCCGAATCAAATCTTTGATCCGGTTTTGATAAGTTTGAAAAAAAGCGTCAAAAACGGCTGCGACCAGAATTGAGCCGCGCTGGTGCGGCTCGGTCAGTTTCCGGTAGAGCGTCGGGTCGGGAACGACTGCCGCTCCGTCGTTGCCCGCGTCAAGAGCCGAGCGCAATGCCTTGCCGCCGCCGGTAGCGTATCCGAACTCACTCGCCAACTCGATGAGACTGTTCGGCGAACGTAAATCGCCGCGTGTTTGCTGAATATGTTCGCGCAAAATAGCCGGAAAGGTAAAATGCTGGAAGATCGCCACAATGTCGGAAAAACCTTCGTGAAAAGCGGCGACATCGTGATTGGTCGGCTCAATAAAATACGGGCGCAGGCGGTCAACGATGGCGTGCGTTACTTCGTGCGCGATAATGTCCTGCGAAAGACAGGTAAAAACGGTTTGTCCGGGCAGATTCGGTCCGGGATTTTGTTCGTCGGCGCGGAAGTAACCGAACAACACGGCGCGCAGTTTGCGGTCGTAAAAAGCATTTTCCCCGCAGAATGCGTGCGGAAAAATCCTTAAAGGGCGTTGGCGGCGGAAAAAAAGTTTTCTGCCCAAAGCGATGTCGAAATTTTCCAGCACCTTCATCGCCACCGCGTAAACCATCTGTTGGTGGAAGCGCGGGTCGGATTCGGTCGGCTCAAGCCCGTTCTGCATTAAAATCGCTTCGTCGTTCAAATTAACCGGCGTGTAGAGGACCCGGCTCACGCCGTCATAATCAATCACCTGAATTCTTTCACCCACCGGACCTTTTTCGAGCGGGGTTTCGTTGGGAATATCAATCGTAATGCGTCCGCCCGCGCGACGACCGAGCATCGGATCAAAGGCGTAGACTTTCAACGGGCGGCGCGGCGAAGGCGGTTGACGGTAATCGAATTGCCTAATCATAAAAAAGATTTTTTCCAAACCGTTAATTTAAAAGGCGACTGCCGGCGCAAAAGCGGTTTGTAATTATTTGATTTTAGAATAAAATTTCAGTCAACCAATAATATATGACTCCAGATGAAACGAATCAATCCGGCAAAGCGTTTAATGAAATCGCGCTTTCGCTCTCAGGCGGCGGCTTTCGCGCGGCGACATTTCATCTCGGCGCGCTGAAAATGCTTGATCGTCTCGGACTACTCGACCAGGTTCGAGTGCTTTCAACGGTTTCGGGCGGAACTATCGTCGGCGCGGCATGGGCGAACTCGCTTTCGGAAGGGGAAAAATTCGGACAGTTTTACGGGGAATTCAAGAATTTTCTGCAAAACAATAACGTCATCGAAAAAGCCTTGAATAACCTTTCAGCCTCCGTTTCGATTAACGATTTTGCGGCTATGCCGAGTCTTATCAGAGCTGCTGCCGCCGTTTATGCAGAATCGAGATTTTTAGGCGACAAGACTTTCGGAGCAATTAAGTTCGCCCCAGACGGAACGCGAACGCAACTTAAAGAAATCGTTTTTAACGCGACCGATTTTCGCACCGGAAATTGTTTTCGCTTTCAGCACAGCGACAGCCCGCGTGTGAATTCGGGCAACAACAAATTTGAAGTTAAAAAAAGCGTCAACGAAATGATTCGGCTCGCCGACATCGTTGCCGCCTCCTCGTGTTTTCCGTCCGGCTTCGAGCCGCTTCGCTTTCCCTCGGATTTCTCCTGGGGCAGCGGCGACAAACTAGATGAAGTGAAAAAACTTTTAGGCGAAAATTTTACCGAAGAAATCGCTTTGATGGATGGCGGTGTTTTCGATAATCAGGGAATAGACAGCATCGAGCGGATTTACGAGCGCAAAAATAACGAGATTGAACTTTATATTATTTCCGATACCAGCCAGCGCGATGATTCTCTGCTCAATAGTCCGGTCGCGCCGCTGAAAGGGTGGCTGAGGCTTTGGCAGTTCTCTATTTTACTCCGGCTGTTAATGCTCGCTTCGTTCGTGACAATGACGGCGATTGTGATTGATGCCGTGCAGACTTATCAGGCTTTCGGCATATCGCTTTGGCGCGGGATTTTTTTGTATTTGATTCCGTTTTTGCTCGCGGCGGGCGCGGCTGGGTTTTTGATTTGGGGACGCAATCTGCTCACAAAACTACTCAAAAAATTTAACGCCGAAACCGGAATTGACGTTTGGCGACATTTCAAAATATTAACCGTTCCGGCACTAATTGAAATCCTCGTCTCGCGCGCGCAATCTTTAATTGCGATGGCTGGCTCGGTTTTTATGAAACGGATTAGAGATTTAGGCTATACAAGAATTTTCGTCAACCCGAATTTTGAAGCGAAAATTTTGCCAAATATAATTTACGATCTCGACAACGAATCGAAATGGGGAAATGAGATACGAACTGCGAATTTAACTCCTTCCGCCGAATTGCGAAAAATCGCTGTTGATGCCGAAGCTTACGCGACTAACCTGTGGTTTATGGAATCCGATGCTATGGAAAATTTGATACGCTGCGGTGAAGCGACTATGTGTTTCAAAACACTAAAATACCTGCTCAAATACCGCGCGCTGGAGATGAAAAATCCAAATTCGCCGGAAGCCGATTTGTTCCGCCGCGCCGCCGCGTTTTGGTCAGAATTGCAGTAAATTTTTCCGCAGATTGTTGAATTAGTAATTTTTTTTAACGATTTAGATGCTTCCTTCTTTTACAACCGGCGTTTATTCTTTATTCTATTTTTACCAAGAAGCGGCGTAAAGCCCCCGAATTCTATTCGTGGGGATATAAGCCGCAGATTGCGCTTTGGCAATCTAATTGTGTTTGCATTATACAAGTAATAGCTGTATAATGTTTTTAATGAAACTA
>JBPCPU010000104.1:0-3116 GCA_050998795.1 Pyrinomonadaceae bacterium | reverse complement strand
TGGATGGCTTACACGATTCACGGCAACGAATCGGCTTCGTTTGAAACGATGATGCAGGTTGTTTATCAACTCGCCGCGTCAAATGAACCGCAGACGCTCGAAATTTTAAACAATACCGTAACGCTCGTTTTAACGGGCGAAAATCCCGACGGACACGAACGCTTTGCCACCTGGTATAACTCGGTGGCGACGGGAAATGCCGACCGCAACGCGCTCGAACACCGCGAACCGTGGAGTATCTACGGACGTTTGAGCCATTTTCGTTTCGATTTGAACCGCGATAATATCGCCGCGACGCAAAAAGAAACGCAAAATATGCAGCGGGCGTTTTTTGAATGGAATCCACAAGTTTTGGTTGACCATCACGGACAGACTTCGCAGTTTTTCTTTCCGCCCGCCGCTTTGCCGATAAATCCGAATTTGCCGCAACCGCAAACAAATAAATGGCTTGACACTTTCGGACGCGCCAACGCGAAAAATTTTGACGCGAACAAATGGGATTATTACGTGCGGGATATTTTCGACCTTTTTTATCCGGGTTATTGGGATTCTTTTCCCGCTTTGAACGGGGCAATCGGGATGACGTATGAAACCGACGGCGGCGGTTTTAAAGGTTTGCGCTGGACGCGCGACGACGGCACGATTGTAACTTTGCGCTCGGCGATTGCGAAACATTTTGTTGCTTCGCTGACGACTTTAGAAACGCTGGCGAAAAACCGCTCCGCCCGATTGCAGGATTTTTACGATTTTCGGCGCACCGGAATTGACGAACTACGCGGCGAAAAATTAAAGCGCATCGTGATTTTGCCCGCCAAAGATCCGGTAAAAACGGCGGAGATGATTGAAGTTTTGCAACGCGCTAAAATCGAAGTCAAGGTTGCCAATTCTTCCTTTTCAACGACAACCGCGCACAGCTATCTGCAAAAAGACGCTTTGCGAGTTTCGCAGACTTTTCCCGCCGGTGCGTATGTGATTGATTTAAATCAGCCGCAAAAACGGCTTATCAAGGCGTTGCTTGAACAAGATACGCCGCAGGACGAGGCGTTTGTCAAAGATAATATGGCGCGGTTTAAGCGCAATGAACTGCGCGGAAGTTCGGCGCAAAAAGAAGATTACGGCTTTTACGACATTACAGCCTGGAATCTGCCATTGGCGTTTGGCGTTGACACCTTTTGGACGGAAGATGCGGCAAATGTTAATGCAAATCCGGTTACGAGCGAATATCTCGAACAGGCAAAACGCGGTTCGGTCAACGGACGCGCACAAATCGCGTATATCATTCCGTATCAAACCGACAGCGCGGCGGCGATGGCTTTGCGCTTGATGAAAGAAGATTTTCGTGTCGCGGTGGCGACAAAAACTTTGAACGCGGGTGGAAGAAGTTGGAATCGCGGAACTTTTGTCGTGCGGGTAACGCGCAATCTCGAAAGTGTTCACGAAGCGGTGGCGCGTCTTGCCCGTGAACTCGGCGTAAATGTTACGGCGGTAAATACAGGCTACACGGAAGAAGGAGATACGAATGTCGGGAGTGAAAATGTGATTTCTCTGCAAAATCCGCGCATTGCAATGGTTGCCGACGAAGCCGTTGACCAAACCAGTTACGGCTCGATTTGGTGGACGCTCGACCGTTACGGCGTTCAGTTCACGCCGTTGACAATCAATAACGTCAAAGGCGGCGCGTTGGCAAAATATAGTGTTTTGATTATGCCCGACGGCGCAGCAAGCAGATATTTCAGTGCGCTCGGCAGCGGCGGTGTTTCTGCGCTTAAAGATTGGATTTCAAAAGGCGGAACTTTAATCACCGTCAAAGGCGCGTCGGTTTTTGCCGCGCTCAAAGACGTCGGTCTGACTTCGGCAAAACTCGTCGGAAGCGATGAAGACGAAAACAAAGACAAAGCAGTTGAAGACGAAACGATTGACAAGCGCAAAGACGCGGAAACACGCCCGACACCTTCGCCGACACCGGCAAAAATTAAAAACAAACAAACCGCGCCTGAGCCGAATCCGAATCCGTCGCAGGAATTAAAGTTTGACAAAGCCGACGGTGCGCCGCCCGTTCTGCCGCCGATTGCATCGCCTTCGGCAAGCGCGGGCAAAGTTCCCGAAGGTGTTCCGGGCGCGATTATGCGCGGAACGGTTGACCGCACAACTTATTTAACTTATGGAATTGAGGAAGAAAATGTGCCGGTGCTTTTAGCTTCCGGTTACTTTTTCCGTTTATCAAAAGACGGAACAAATGCGATTCTTTTTGAGCTGAAACCAACGAAACCGCTGACAATTTCCGGCTTCGTTTGGGAAGACAACACGGAACGACTTTTGAAAAACACGGCATACATTATTGACGAGCCGACGGGTTCGGGACACGTTATTTTATTTGCCGAAGAGCCGTTTTTCCGGGGCATTTTCCGTTCGGTTACGCGCCCGTTTTTTAATTCGATTTTATTCAACGGAACTTTCTGATAAAATTAAACATTATGGGACAAATTACAATTAAAGTGCCGCAAAAAGTAAAAAAAAGTTATCGGATGACCGATGTCACGGTTGCCGATGAAATCATTACCCGACTCGAAATAACGGCACGTCAACCCGATAAGAAAAAAGTGTCCGACGAAAATAAGGCGGACTTACGCGATGCGAAAAAAGTACGTGCCGAATATGAGCGCACAAGGGAAAGCTACACTGTTGCCGAGTTACGCAAGAAATTCGGTTTATCAAGTAAAAATTGTTGGCACGGCAAAACGGCAGTTGCGAAGATTATCCACAAAAAATTAACGCTGCATTTTAGACAAGATTGAAAAACTTTCACAAAACACAAATCCTCACAGTTCCAAACAACTGCATTTCGATTTTAAAAATTCGCTTCTGCTAAAATAGCAGGATTTTTAATGCAACAATATTTTTATTGACTTAATAACAACAAATTTTTATAATGTTAATCAGCTTTAACATCTAAAGCTATTGTAAAATCATTAAACTCTTTCTAAATCACTTACCAAGAAGCGGCGTAAAGCCCCCGAATTCTATTCGTGGGGATATAAGCCGCAGATTGCGCTTTGGCAATCTAATTGTGTTTGCATTATACAAGTAATAGCTGTATAATGTTTTTAATGAAACTA
>JBPCPU010000085.1:0-33177 GCA_050998795.1 Pyrinomonadaceae bacterium | reverse complement strand
CTTATGAGCATCTAAAAAATGCCTTCGTCGTCGGCGCAACCGAATTTTTCGAGGGCGATTTTATGAAATCGATCGCCCATATGATGAACGTCGTCCCAATTGACCCCGACACGCAGCTTCTCAAAGCAATAAAAGCGAGCGCCCCCGGTTTGCCGCACGGCACAGTCCTGCTGCTTTTCCCCGAAGGCGAGCGCGCTTTTGACGGCGACCTGCACGAATTCAAAAAAGGCGCGGCGATTCTCGCAACCGAAATCGACGTTCCGATTGTCCCGGTCGCACTCGACGGACTTTACAAAGTCTGGGCGCGCAGCTCGAACAAAATCAGCCTTGCCAAAGTAAAAATGCGCGTCGGCAAACCGTTCTACGCCAAAGATATTGTTACGAACGAGATGACCGACGAGGAAAAATACCAAGCCGTAACCGCGCATTTGAAACAAACGATTGCATTGATGATTGAAGATTTGAGGAAACAAAGATGAACAAACTCTACTACGGCGACAACCTCGACGTTCTCCGCAAATTCGTCCGCGACGAAACAATTGACCTTTGTTATATTGACCCGCCGTTTAATTTGAGAGGGCAACTACAGAACAACATCGGGCAGATTCTTTGATATATTTCAACCGTTATGACAGACATTCAATACATTTCTGACGCGAAGGGCAATCCGGTCGGTGTTATTGTGCCGATAAAAATTTGGCAGGAAATCGAAGCGGAACAGGAAACGGCTTATCTAACAAAAAGCGAAACGATGAAAAAGCGTCTGCTTGAAGCGAAAGAGCGCGGCGAAACTGATACTAATTTCTGGCTTTCGGCAAGCGAAAATTCACTAAACGAAATCTGGACGGGCGAGGAAGACGACGTTTATGCCGAACTTCTCGAAAAATGAATTTGCGAGGTAAAACTTATGACCAATACAACACAAGAAATAATAGAACAGTTCGCCCGACTGCCAATCTCGGAAAAGCGCGAAGTTGCGTCAGTCATTCTGCGCGATACTTTAGAGACGGAAACGCCCGATTTATCCGACGATGAATTTATCTTCAACGCCGAAGATATATTCTTGGAACTTGACCGCAGAGAAGAGGCGCAAAATGGCGAATCCTAATCGCGGCGACATTTGGCTTGTTGATTTGGGTTACGCGGCAAAAGTTCGTCCGTGTCTGGTTTTGAGCGTTCCTGCCGCCGATGAAGACCGCGCTTTGGCGACTCTCGTTCCGCACACGACGAGTTTGCGCGGCTCGCGTTTTGAAGTCGGCTTGAAAATAAGATTTTTGCGCGAAGGCGGCTTCGACGCGCAGAATTTGGTCACGATTCCGCACGCCAAACTCATTCGCAATCTCGGCAGATTAACCGACGCGCAGTTAAATGAAGTCGAAACGAGAATCCGTTTCTGACTCGGTTTATAAACTCTCTATGAACAAACTCTACTACGGCGACAATCTCGATGTTTTGCGGAAATTTGTCCGCGACGAGACGGTTGACCTTTGCTATATTGACCCGCCGTTTAATTCCAAGCGCAACTACTCAGATTTACAACAACATCGGGCAGGAAGACCGCGCACAGGCGCAGGCGTTTGTTGATACGTGGACGTGGGACGACCACGCCAACCTTTGTTTCGACGAGATTCTGACGAATAAAAACGGCGTGCAGACGCAGCAGTCAATCGCGCTGATAAACGGTTTGGATTTCTGTGACAAATAGAAATAGAATAACGATATTATGGAAATTATAATTGAGAATATCAGGACATTTGCCGGAAGGCATGAAATTCCTCTCAAACCAATAACTATTCTAACTGGTGAAAACAGTTCTGGGAAAACCACTTTTTTAGCGAGTTTATCCGCATTAACCTCGCAAATAGGCTATCCTGTTGAACCTCTATTTAATGCACCGCCATATAATCTTGGCAGTTACGATACTATTGCAACCAATAAAGGAGGAAGGTTTGGTCATTCTAAATCATTTTCTTTGGGTTGGTGCCAGAAAGTCCGAAACAGTAAAAGTAAGGACATTTCTGAAATTGCAACATATTCTAGTGCAGCCGGTAGAATTGAATTATCAAGTTATTTATTCAACTCTCCGCAGGGAAATATCAAAGTTTGTTTGAGCGAAGAAAATGAAAATAAAGAATACAAAGTAGAAATAACAACGAAAAAAAAAGATAAAGATAAAACATCTCATTTTTCAGTAAAAAGGTTTTTGAAGTCGGGCTTTGTAGGAGGTAGTTTTCCGAGACAAATTGCTTTTCAGATAATTAATCAAGATGAACGAACTAATCGAGTTGATTTTGACGACCTAATCAAATTTATTGAAGTAAAAACAGTTGATGAATCAGTTTCCATAGCTCCAATCAGGACTAGACCCGAAAGAACTTATGACCAAACTACAGAAACATTTTCTCCTGAAGGTGGTCATATTCCTTTCGTTCTAGCTAAAATCTTAAGTGAAAGTAGTTCAAACCGGCAAAATAAAGCACTGGCATCTGCTTTAGAGAGTTTTGGCGAAGAATCGGGTCTTTTTAAGACAATTAAAGTTAAGAATTTAGGAAAAAAAGGAAGCGATCCTTTTCAAGTTCAAGTGAACGTCTCAGGTAAGCCCGTCAATTTAATAGATGTAGGTTATGGTGTTAGTCAAGCTCTCCCTGTCCTAATTGAAAGCGTTCTTGCTGCTAGTGAAAAAAGAATTTTAATTCAACAGCCTGAAGTTCATCTTCATCCAAAAGCACAGGCTGCTCTTGGCACTTTCTTTGTTGATTTAGTAGTTAGTGATAATAAAGAATTTGTAATTGAAAGTCACAGCGACTACATAGTTGACCGAATAAGACAAGAGATAGCTTCAGGAAAAATCAAAAATGATGCAGTTTCAATTCTTTATTTTGAAAGAGAAGGATTAGAAACAAAAGTTTACCCGCTTTCATTGGATAAACTGGGCAATGTTTTAAATGCGCCCCTATCTTACAGAAATTTTTTTCTTCGTGAAGAAATGAATTTACTAACTCGAACCTCGAAATAAATTATTACCTGAGAACTCATGTGTTTAATCATTGATATAAATATAGCTAAAAGAGTATTAGCAACTGAAAACGACCCTGATTTTGGTGTTGTCCGCGAGTGTTTACTTACAGGAAGACCCTACAATGCACGCCTTGTCTATGGAGGAACAAAATTCCTGAAGGAATACAGCAAAAATCACGCTGTATTCAGAATGGTAGCTACGCTTGATAGAGCAGGGAAAGCGTTCAAAATAGATGATGATTTAGTAGATAATGAGGAAGAAGCAATTAAAATATCCGGTTTATGTAGTGCCGACGATGAACATATAATAGCTCTTGCAAGGATTTCTAATGTAAGACTTCTTTGCTCACACGATCAAGGACTTCATGTCGATTTTACTGATAGAAGATTGCTGCACACTCCGAGGGGCAAAGTTTATCAAAATACCTCTCACAATGATTTATTAAGAAGATTTTGTAGGTGATTATAAACGAAACGCGATTCGGATTGGTCAAATGTCACGGCGTTCCGAAAGATATGGAATCGGTTGACGCGCTGATTCATAAACGAGACGACCGCGTTCGCAAAGAGTTTGAAAAATGGGCGATTCTCACCTATTCGGACAATCGCGCCGTGATTAACGAAAAAAAGGGCGCGGACAAAGGCATTGACGGCGTTGCCTACACGCGCAAATCCAAAGACGAAGTTTTGCCCGTGATGATTTCCGTCAAATCGGGCAACGTCAATTCGGCAGTTATCAGAGATTTGCGCGGTGTCGTCGAAAGAGAAAACGCCGCTTGCGGAATTTTAATCACGCGGAATGAACCGACGAAACCGATGATGCAGGAAGCGAAAGCCGCCGGACAGTTCAAACCGGAAAACTTCGCCGCCTTTGACCGTTTGCAAATCGTCACTGTGCAAGAGATTTTAGACGGCGCGAAGATGAAGCTGCCGTTGATGAAAGAAGTTACAAAACGGGCGCAGAGAGCAAAGACGGAAGCGCAAGTTAATTTGAATTTTGAGGCTTGATTGATATGGACGACGAAAAGGTAATTTATCGGTTGAAAATCGAAGATGTGCAAAATGTCGCAATGGGAGAATACGGGCGCATATTGACCGATGAGGAATGGAAAAAGTCGAAGAAAATCCCGGTGATTACATAAATTGGTATGACTTGATTGAAATGACTGTTGAAAATCACGGTATGTCGGACAACGGTTTGTAAATCTGACGTTAATGGAAGTTTTGCCTTGTAATATATCGGTAGAAATAAAAATGTAAAGCCCCGCATTTAATTGCGAGGCTTTCTTTTTCTGTCAAGCAGCGAACAAATTGCTTTTCCCTAAAATGTCGCATATCTGTTAGTGATACGCACAAATTTATAGCGGAGGATTTGTGTTGCTGTTAGTGTTCCCGTTACTATTGGTATTCATGTTTTTATTGACGGGACCCCGCGGCGTGCCAGGATTCGGATTTCGCCCACGTCTGACACCCGGTCGGTTGTCATTGGTGTTGCCGTTCATATTTCCGTTCATATTTCCGTTCATATTCCCGTTCATATTTCCGTTCATATTCCCGTTCATATTACCATTACTATTTCCGTTCATATTGCCATTCATATTGCCGTTCATGTTGCCATTGGTATTACCCTTGTCCTTTTTGCACGCATCTTTACAATCTTTGAATGCTTGCTTACACTGCTCTTTATTGGCATTTGACGCTCGCCTGCAGGCTTGATATTGTTCAGTGCATTCCTTTTCGCACTGACCGCGTTCCTGTTGCTGACTGCTTGCTAATGGCGACAAGCTAAACGCCATTGCGACCAGCGTCAAAGTCATTCCCGAAAATATAACGTAATTCATTAGTTTATTTTTCATTTGTCTACACTCCTTAAATTCCGGTCTGTTATGCTCAAAGCATAAATTTGTTTCACCCAAAGCCGTCTTTACAAGAGGAGAAACGACTTGTCCGATTATAGTATTGGATTTACAGAATAACAAGCTATTTACGTCCGGTCTGTATGATGGAATACAAAGCGGCAAGGCAACAAGACCTGCAACTTTTCTAACACTTGTGTTTCTGCCTTTTACGCGCAAATTATTTTCAATTTGTATTATTTTTTCGTAACAATCACGGGCAAATTCTTCGCTGCAAACTGTTTGTTAAATTCGGCTATGTCTTCCGCTTTGATTTTTGCCAAACGTGCCAGTTGCGCGTCAATTTTCGCCGTCAAATCGTCAAAAACTTGATAAGACTGCGTGGTTGGCGGGTCGTCGGAACTGTCAACCGTTGAGCCGACAGCCGCGAGTTTGTTGTTTAATTTGATTGGAAAATTCAGCGCGTCCTGCGAACTTTTGATTTTCGTTTGCATCAACTCTTCTTCAACCGCCGTCAGTTGTTTAGAAATCTCACGCGCTTTGTCCGCCAAATCTTTTTGTTCGGGCAGTTTTATTCTTTTCGCCACGCCTTCGAGTTGCAGGCGCACGTCCCGAATTTCCAAAATCGCGTTGTGCGTTTCCGAAAGTTTGTCGTTAATTTTCGTCATCAAATCAAACTGTTTGGCGAAATCTTCCGGCGTTGCGGAAAGTCGCGGGTCGGCTTTGATAGCGAAAGATTCGGTTGAAACGGGTTTGCCGTCAACGCTCAGACGCGCTTGATAATTGCCCGGAATCACCCGCGCACCGGTAAGTGAACCGCCCCACAGAATCAAACCCGGAACGGTCGTCGCATTCGGTTGACGATAATTCCAAACGAAAGTATTTAATCCGGCTTCGGTTGGAAGCGGCGGTTCGGGACTCGGCGGCGGATTGTTCGGTTCGGGCGAAGTCGGCTGAGTCGGCGTTGTCGGTTCGGGTTTTTTCGTGAATTTGCGGATGATTTTGCCGCTTGCATCCAGGAATTCCAAAGTTATTTCTTTGGTCGCTTTTTCCTTCAAGTAATAATTGACAACCACGCCGTTTGCCGGATTGCGTCCAACGGTTGCCGTCGGCGGAATCGGAAAACCGCCGCCCGCCGTGCGGTAAGCGTCTTCGGGTTTGAACAGATATACGTCGGCTTTGGTTGCCTCTGATAATTGATAAATAATCGGCAGATTGTCCAGAACATAAAAAGCGCGTCCTTGTGTGGCAACAACCAAATCGCCTTCGCGTTTGTGAATCGCCAAATCGGTTATCGGCACAATCGGCAGATTTAGCTGCAGAGATTGCCAATTTTCGCCGTCATTTGCCGAATAATAAATGCCGCGTTCCGTTCCCGCGTAGAGAAAACCGCGTTTGTTCGGGTCTTCAATAATAACTCTTGTAAAATGATTTTCGGGAATGCCGCCCACGATTTTTTTCCAACTCTTGCCATAATCGTTTGTTTTATACAGATACGGTTTGAGGTCGTCATTTTTATAATTGGTGGCGGCAAAATAAGCCGTTCCCGCGTCGAACGGCGAAGCGCGGATTTCGTTTATCTGAATCCATTCGGGCAAATTTTTCGGCGTGACGTTTTTCCAGTTTTGCCCGTTGTCCTGGCTGATTTGAACCAGACCGTCATCGCTTCCCGTCCAGATAACGCCTTGTTTGAGAGGTGATTCGTCCATCGTAAAAATCGTGTCGTAGTATTCGATACTCGTATTGTCCTGCGAAATCTGACCGCCGGAAGATTTTTGCCGGGATTTATCGTTGCGCGTCAAATCGGGCGAAATCGCTTGCCACGATTGTCCTTCGTTCATTGAACGAAACAAGATATTGGCGGCGGCATAAAGCGGATATTTGCCGTCGGTTTGATGCGGCGAAAACATAATCGGGAAATTCCATTGAAAGCGATATTTGAAATCTTCCGCGCCCGCGCCCATCGGATTTTCGGGATAAACGTTTATGTTGCGTTCCTGTCCCGTACGGTGATTGTAGCGGGTTAAATATCCGTCGTAACTTCCCGCAAAAACGATATTTGAATTTTCAGGATGCGGCGCAATCCAGCCCGATTCGCCGCCGCCGACGGCAAACCAATTTCGTTCGGTAATCGCAAACCCGTCTGAACGGCTGGCGATTCTGACGGTCGAATTATCCTGCTGTGCGCCGTAGATGTTATACGGAAAATCGTTGTCCAGCGTAACGCGGTAAAACTGTGCGGTCGGTTGGTCCTGCTCCGTCCACATACCGCCGCCGTCGGCGGTTACATTCGCGCCGCCGTCGTTGCCGTTTATCATTCGTTTCGCGTCATTCGGCGCAATCCAAAGGTCGTGATTGTCGCCGTGCGGCACGCCGATTGTTGTAAAATTTCGCCCGCCGTCAATTGATTTGTGAAACTGCACATTCAAAACATAGACCGTATCGGCGTTTTCCGAATCGGCATAAACGCGATTAAAATACCAAGGTCGCTGTCTGATATTGGCGTTATCGCTGACCTTTTGCCAATTTTCGCCGCCGTCGTCCGAGCGAAAAAGTCCGCCTTCTTTGGCTTCGACCATCGTCCACAAACGATTGGCGTTGACGGGCGAAACCGTGATATTTATTTTGCCGGGAACGCCCGTCGGCAAACCTTTATTGCGCGAAATTTCCGTCCAGGTGTCGCCGCCGTCAACGGATTTAAACAAACCGCCGCCGTCGCCGCCGCTGTCCATCCGATAAGGTTTGCGGCTGATTTGCCAAAACGCCGCATACAGCGTGTTCGGATTTGTCGGGTCAATAATCAAATCACTCGCGCCTGTTTCGGCGTTGCGATAAAGAATCTTTTCCCAGGTTTTACCGCCGTCTTTACTGCGAAAAATGCCGCGTTGTTCGTTGCTTCCCCAAAGATGCCCAATCGCGGCAACATAAACGATGTCGGGATTTTTCGGATGAACACGGACACGCGAGATTTGCTGCGTGTCGGTCAAGCCGATATTTTTCCAGGTCTTGCCCGCGTCAATTGATTTATAAACGCCGTCGCCGCTCGAAACATTGCCGCGCAAGGTTTGTTCGCCCATCCCGACATAAACTATATTTGTGTCGGAATCCGCCACATCAATCGCGCCGACCGAGCCGGTTTTGAAAAATCCGTCAGAAATGTTTTGCCAATTCACGCCGCCGTCAAGCGTTTTCCAAACGCCGCCGCCCGTCGCGCCAAAATAATAAACATTCGGTTGCGTCGCAATGCCTTCAACCGCGCTGGAACGTCCGCCGCGAAACGGTCCGATTAGGCGATATTGAAAATTCTTGAGCGGCTCATTTTTTTTTTGAGCGGCGACGGCAATTGATGGAATTTTCGGTGTCGGCGAAGTTTCCGGCGAAGGAGCAAAATGCGGAGTCGGCGTCGGCGTTTGCGCGTAACCCGGGACAAAAAGGACAAGCGAAAATAAGACGACTAAAATCGTTTGCGATTTTAAATACATTTTGGACATATCGGATTTACCTGCTTTAGTTTGATTTGGAATTGCTTTTGAAAATTTGTGCTAAAAGAAAATTAAATGAATGCTTCACAAAAAGCAAATTCCAATTGACGGCTAATATCGTAAATTTAGATAATTGAAGCCTGTGCGTAAGTCGTATTGTTGAGAATTCCTGGCGACCTTTGCGTAATCCTTGGCGTTCTTTGCGTTACTAAAATTTAGTAACGCAAAGGTCGCAAAGGGTTACGCAAAGAACGCTGAGAAAAGAAGTTTTGTTTTAACGCGCGTTACTGAAAACAAAACTATTTAATTACGCACAGGCTTCAGATAATTAAACAAAATTTGTTAATCATCAGATGCCCAAAATCCTGGTTATCTTGTCAGGAATTAGACGCTTTTCTGTTATGCTTAGACCGCTATTTGTAAAAAGATTTTTTGTGTCAGGTAAAACAAATATCTTATAAAAACCGTAATCATTAAATTATTTTTCGGCAGAGTTATTTACACGCGAAAGCGTTAAAAAGTGTTTAGATTTTTAGAATAAAATATATGAATTCGGGAAATGTCGTCGGGCAAACGCTCGACGGCAAATACAAAATCGAAAGGGAACTTGGGCGCGGCGGAATGGGAACGGTTTATCTCGCCACGCACGTCGGCACGGAACGTCCCGTCGCCGTCAAAGTTATCGCGCCGCAATTTATGGAACATTTGGAATTTGTCGAGCGTTTCAGGCGCGAAGCTCGCGCTGCCGGACGACTCAGACATCCGAATGTGGTTGACGTAACCGATTTTGGTTTTTCAAAAACGAATGACGGAAATGTCGCCTATCTGGTGATGGAATATCTTGACGGATGCACGCTCGGCGAGATTTTGGAAGAAGAAAAAAAATTACCGCTCGGGTGGTCAATTGATATTTTGGAGCAGGTTTGTTCGGCAGTTCACGAAGCGCACGAGCAGGGAATTATTCATCGTGATTTAAAGCCCGACAATATCTGGCTCGAACCGAATCAGCGCGGCGGTTATACGGTTAAAGTGCTTGATTTCGGAATCGCCAAGCTGGAAGAGGCGCATATTACCGGTTTTGGAGAAAATGTTTCCCTGCCGACGACTCCGACGCAGGCAATCAATAAAAATACGTTTGCCGGAGAAAATCAAACGCGGACAATCGCCGATAATAAACATTCAACGGCTTTGTTTGAAGGCATAACACTGGCGCAAACCGTTAATGACCAAACAATTTCAAACAAACAAACTCTTTCATCGGAAGCCGGAACGCTGATTCAGACGGCAAACGAGGTTGATTCCGAATCAGGAACGGCAATTCTGCCTGTATCGGACAGTCAAACCGCGCCGAAAAACGTCGGCACAAATTTAATTTCCAAACAGATTGAAACCGGCGAATCCGCGCCCGGAAATGTTTCGACGGCAGGATTAACCCGCGTCGGCGCAGTTCTCGGCACACCGCTTTATATGTCGCCGGAACAATGCCGCGGCGAAAAACTAACCAAACAATCCGATATTTATTCTTTGGGCGTGATTGCTTATCAAATGCTTTCGGGCAAAACGCCTTTTTCCGGCGATTATCTTAAGGTGATGGAAGCACACAAGGAAACCGCGCCGCCGCCGCTCGAAGTCAAGAAAGTCCCGAAAAAAGTTAAAAAGGTTGTTAATTCCGCTTTGGCGAAAAACATCGCTGACCGCCCGCAAACCGCGCTAGCATTCGCTTCCGAAATTCGCGCCCGCTCCGAAGGTGTCGGAACGCTTTTTCGCCGCGCTCTGGAAATTTACAGCAAACATTTGCCGAAGTTTCTCGGCTTGTCAGTTTTGTTTTATTTGCCGGTTATCGTCGTAATCATTCTCAAACTGGCAGCAGATATATTCTACGTCGGCGAGCAAATAAGTGATTCCGCCGATACTATATTGTCTGTTGTGTTGGCTCTCGCCAACTTATTTGTCGGTATTTTTTGCGGTTCTTTTATTTCTGGAACGACAACGTGGATTGTCGCGCAGACGCTCGCCGTTCCGCTTCGTCCCGTTCGTTTGCGTCCCGCTTTGGAAGCGACCCGTAAAAAATGGAAAAGTTTGGTTGGGACGGGTTTGCTGACAGGCACTTTGACGATAATCGGGATTGCTTTGTGCTTTCTTCCGGGTATGATTCTGTCGGTTTTGTGGGCGTTGGTCGCGCCGGTCGTGATGATGGAAAATTTGCGCGGCAGAGCGGCTATGAAACGCTCGAAACTTTTGGTGAAACGCTCGCTGCGGACAACGACGGCGGCGATTTTGCTAATGCTTTTCGTGCCGATTCTTGTTGGTTTAATAACGGGTGGAATAGTAGCGATGAGCGTTGAAACATTTTCCGGCGATAGAATCAAGACGAAAACAATCAATCGTGAAGTAACGAAGGCACAAAACGAAGGCAGACCGCTAATTACAATCGAAAACGAAAACGGTGAGAGAAAAATCGTTATCGGGAGTGAGCGATTGGATGCCGACGAACAATCAGCCGCCAATACTTTCAGCAAGCATTTGCGCGAAGTCATCAATAGAGATGCGGGTTCAATTCTGATATTGCCGTTCCAGATTTTGATTTCTTCACTATGGTCAATTATCATCGCGCTGCTTTACCTGAAAACCAGACAGGAAGGCGGCGAATCAATGCAGGATTTACTTGCACAATTTCAAGCGTCCGACCAAACTCACAGCAATTGGCGCAAGCACATTCGGGAACGGCTTGAACAATCGGGCAAACTAACGAGCAAATCTTGAATCGTAAGTGGTGAATCGTGAATCGTGAATCGTAAGTAATCGTGAATCGTAAAAGTAAATTGAGATAGAAAACAGATATTTTTGCGCTTTTATTTTAACTTAAAATTTATTCAAACGATTTACGATTTACGATTCACGATTCACGATTCACGATTCACAAATATATGAAAATCTTCAATCTTTTCCTAATTATTCTTTTTGTTTTTAGCGTGCAGGCGCAAAGCCTGAAACGCGATTTTGACCTCAAATCAAACGGTTTGGTCGAGATTACCAATCTTTACGGGCGCGTTTATATCCAGGCGGAAGAAAAAGAAGAAACGGATGAAAAAAGCGTCGGAAAAGTTTTTGTCCAAGCCGATTCCAAACAATCTCTTGACGAAAGCGATATTAAAATTGATAATTCGGGCGGAAGTTTGAAAGTAGAAGTTGCGCCGCAAAACTCGCAAAAAAGAGTTGATTTAACAATAAAACTCCCGCCGCGCGTCCGCGTTCGCGTAAAAACAAATGACGGCGAAGTGCGCGTTTCGGGTAATTTGGAATCGGCGGAAGTCGAAACCGACACCGGCACGATTTCGGCGGACGTTCCGCTCGAAAATGTTCGTTATAATTTTGTTTGGACGGAATCGCGCCCGCGTTTTCTGAGCGATGTCGAACTCGAAAAAGTTAAGGAAAAAGCGGCAGGGAAATTTGTTATTAAAGGCAAAATTGTCGGCAAAGAAAAGGGGAAAAGGGGAAAAGGGGAAAAGGGAAAAAGGGAAGATGAAGAAAACGAAGTAGATATAACAGACAACGAAAACAAAGATGAAAAGCCGAAAAACAAAGGACAAAGGACAAAGGACAAAGGACAAATTGAATTAAATCTAACAACCGCCCGCGGAATTATTCTTCTAAATGTTAATCCCAACGAAGTTCCGTCCGATTTGCGCGAAAGAGCTTTGACCGACGCGGCAAAAGCGATTATCCGCAGCGGCGATTCGCTCCTGATGGAAGCGATTCGGCGTGCCAGTCCGAAATACTTTGGCGATTATGCAAAAACTTTGCCGCCGATGAAACGCGAACCCGTTTTAGGCGAAAAAAAGGACAATCCAAATTCCGTAAATGCCCAAATCAAAAAAGTTCTCGTGCGAGTTGTAGATATAAATAACCGCGCCGTTCCCGATTTGAGCAAAAAGGATTTTGAAGTTTCGGAAGCGGGCGAAAAGCGCGAGATTTTAGCGGTTGAACCGACAACCGCGCCGTTCAATCTGGTTTTGCTGTTGGACGTTTCGGGAAGCGTGGATAATTTTGTTGATTTTATTCGAAAATCTGCACGAAATTTTGTCAACACGGTTAATCCAAACGACAAAATCGCCATCATAATTTTTAACGAAGACGTCAAAACTCTTTCGACTTTTACTACAAATAAAGGAAAACTTTCCGAAAGTTTAGACACCTTTGACGCAGGCGGCGGAACGGCTTATTACGACGCGCTTGCCTTTACTCTGGCGGAAACTTTGCGTCCGTTGAAAGGCGAAAGAACGGCAATTGTCGTTTTGTCGGACGGCGACGACAACCGTTCGTTTTTGCCGTTTGATTCGCTTTTAGGTTCGATTCAGGAAAGCGGCGCACTTGTTTATCCGCTTTATGTTCCGTCGGGTCTGATTGCCGCCTCGAAAAACGGCGACCTGAACGCGGCAGTTGACCCGCTCAGAACAAAATACATCGGCTTAACCACGAAAGCCGAGGGCGAAGGCGAAAAGCTGGCGCAAATTTCCGGCGGCGTTTATTATCCAATTCGCCAACTCAGCGATTTGCAAAAGGCATATGACGATATTGTCGTCCAATTGCGGACGGCTTATTCGGTAACTTTTCGCTCTGATTTGGCGGAAACGCGGGATAATCGCGCTTCGCCGCGTTTGAAAGTCAAGGTCAATCGTGAAAATTCTTTTGTTAAATTAGGCTCGATAATTGCCGTTGCACCCAAAGAAAGTTCAAAATTAAAAGAAAGAAATTTCCCGCAAAGTCCGCAAAGTTCGCCAGGGAAAAGCCAGGCGTTTCAAAATTTTTTTTTTACAAATTCCCATAAAAATTCTTTGAATTTCTTTGCGAACTTTGCGCCTTTGCGGGAAATTTCTTTTCAAAAATCTTCATTCGCAAATAATCAAATCGCCGAAATTACCGGCGAAGTCGAGAAAATCAATTATAAGCAATTCGTTCACGATAATCTGCAAACATACAAATTTGAAAATTTTGATATAAACAAATCAACGGGCGCGTTTTTGCTCTCAAACGACAAAGAAAAAATCGCCGTCAGCCGTTGGATTTCGCCGAAAAGAACGCGCTCTTATCCGTATGAGCGCGTTTATGACACGCTTGCTGTTGCCGGAAAAAAAGCAACGATAATTCCGGTTGTGAAAGACGAAGGTTTGGGCGGCGAGCGCGATTTTTTGCAATGGGACACGATTTCGCTGCTCAGTCTTTTGGATGTTCACGTCGTTCTTGCTTATTACAACGAGGCGGCGATAAACACGAAAAGAAACGACCAAATCACCGCGCAAAAATTTGATAATAATTATATTTTGGCGCGGTTGGGCGATGTATTTAATTTCAAAGGCACGGCGCGTGAATGGAACGAACGAGAAGCGAAACAACTAAAAACCGTCTTTGAAAAAGCCAAACTCGCCTACGCGGAAATCTCCAAAACGACAAAAACTTATCTGCACGACGAAACGGCTTTGATTGAGTTGATAAAATTTACCGAAACACCGCAGAAATTTATTGAATTTTCGCGCCAAAAATCGCGCCAAGCGCAAAGCCGCGAGTTCGTAACCGACCAACCGAAAGAAGCCCTGGCAACCGACACGAAAGGCAAAGTTACGATAACCAACGCGCTGTTCGGCAAATACTTTTTCACGGTTGACGAAACGCGCCTTGAACCGAAAACCGTTTATCTAATCGAAGCCAAACACAGCCAACGTGCCAAACTGCCGGGCAAAAACGATATCAAAGACGGTTTGATAAAAATGATGCTTTACACAAATCTGCAAAATGTCAAAGTCGGTGCAAAACCGCTTGCTTGCAAAGTGCAGATTCGTCTGACTTCAAGCAAACTCGTCGGCTCAATCACTTCCGAAATGAACGACGAGATTTTGACTAAATTCTGTTCTGATAATTTGATTGATGCGGCAAACAGAGAATTTCTCAAACAATTGTTTCACGAAGCGCGGGATAATAAATTCACGATAATTTTAGAACACGCGGAAACGGCAAAATGAAATCTTCGCTTTTACAATCGCTTTTCGACGACGAAGAACGCCGACCTTTGACCGTTTCTGAACTTAACGAGCAAGTTAAAACGGCGTTGGAGCGCGGTTTTGCGTCCGTTTGGGTTGAAGCGGAGATTATTAATTTCGTGGCGGCGCATTCCGGGCATTGGTATTTCACGCTTCACGACGGCGATTCGCAACTCAAAGCGGCTTGTTATATCCGCAATAATCAACGCATCAGATTTCAGCCTTTTGACGGTTTGCAAGTTCGTGTGCGCGGCAAACTTTCGGTTTATCAGCCGAAAGGCGAATATCAAATGTTGGTTGAATCGCTGCAACCGGTCGGCGAAGGCGCGTTGAAAGTCGCGTTTGAGCAAATTAAGCTCAAACTGGCGAAGGAAGGTTTATTCGATGAAGAATTAAAGCGCGGTTTGCCGCTTTTGCCCAAGCGTGTCGGTGTCATTACGTCGCCGAACGGCGCGGCTTTTCACGATATTTTGAATGTTTTATCAAGAAGAACGCGGACGGTGAATATCACTTTGATTCCAACGCGGGTGCAGGGCGAAACGGCGGGCGAAGAAATTGAAGCGGCGATAAAACTTGCCAATCAATATAACGAAAATACGGACGAGAAAATTGATGTTTTGATTGTCGGACGCGGCGGCGGCTCTTCCGAAGATTTGTGGGCGTTTAACGAAGAAAGAGTTGCGCGGGCGATTAGAAATTCAACAATTCCCGTAATTTCTGCCGTCGGACACGAAATTGATTTTACGATTGCCGATTTTGTCGCCGACAGACGTGCGCCGACGCCTTCCGCCGCCGCCGAAATTGTTGCCGAAAGTGAAGAAGGTTTGGAAGCGTTTATTTATCAAAGAACGCAGGATTTGTTTCAGTTGATTGATTATAAACTTTTGCAGGCGCGGGCTGATTTGCAGGAACTTGCGCTTTCGCCTGTTTTCACCGAATTTCCCCAGCGCATAAAAGATTGGCGATATGAAATTGAAGATGTTCACGCGCAAATGCGTGATGCTTTGGCGGAAAAAATTAAAATTAAAAAACAACGTCTGGAAAGTTTGAGCAATCGAATTTCACCGTTGAAACTTGCTTCAAAGCTGAATGAAAAGAAAATCCGGCTTGCTTTATTAAACCACAAACAAACTTCAGCGATAAAAGATGTGATTGATGCAAAGGACGAAAAACTAAAAATTTCGATGGCTTCATTGGATGCGCTTTCGCCATTGTCGGTTTTGAATCGCGGATTTTCAATTGTCGAAAACGAATCGGGCGAGATTTTGCGCGATGCCAAACGAGTGAATGTTACTGATAAATTGAAAATTCGGCTGGCAAGTGGGAGACTTGAAGCGGAAGTTTTGAGAACGGAAAACTGATTTGCCGCAAAAATGCACAAAAAACGCAAAAAATATTTTGAGAATTTTGCGCTTTTTTGCGGCTAAAAATAAATGTCAAAAATTGTAGTAGATTTAAGTGAGCCGAAAGAGAGCGAAACGCTGACACCGAAAGAGGAAAGCGTTCCCGCGTTTGGCGATTATCAAAAGCCGAAAAAGCCGGGCGTTTTCGTGAAAGTTGTTAAAATTTTCGCGGTTGTGTTTCTTTTCGTTTTAATTGTCGGCGCAATCGGCGGTTATTTTTATTGGCGGCATTTAAAAACTACTCCGCAATATTCGCTGGCACTTCTGGTTGACGCGGCGCGGCGCGATGACCAAAAAACTATTGACGAACTTGTTGATACAAACGCGGTAATTGATGATTTTGTGCCGCAGATTACGGCTAAAGCGGTTGAACTTTACGGGCGCGGTGTCGCGCCTTCAACAATTGAAAGACTCGCGCAGGCGGTTGCGCCGTTTCTGCCCGCCATCAAAGAACGCGCCAAAGCCGAATTGCCAAATTTGATTCGTGAGAAAACACAACCCTTCGGGAAAATTCCGTTTTGGGCAATCGCCATCGGCGCAAATAGATATTTAGACATCAAACAAGAAGGCGACAAGGCTTTTATCAAAAGCAAATTGCCGGAGCATCCGCTTGAGTTGACCTTGAAACGCAACGGCGAAAGATGGCAGGTTATTGCCGTCAAAGATGAAGTGCTGGCGCGAAAGATTGCCGAAAAAATCGGACAAGATTTGATTGCCATTGCTAAAAAAGGCGGAATCAAAAAAGCAGGCGAACAACTCGGTATTCCAAATCTGGAAGATATTTTTAAATAGTTGACTGAGTTTGCCGAGTTGACTGAGTTGACTGAGTTTGCCGAGTTAACTGAGTTGACTGAGTTTGCCGGGTTTGAAAAATTTCATTAACTCGGCAAACTTTCAGTCAACTCAGTCAACTCAGTCAACTTCCAGTCAACTTCCAGTCAACTTTATAAATTTTATGAAATCATTTGAAGTTTCTCTAAAAGAACTCGAAAAAATTGTGAGAGGTTTGGAAGAAGGCGATTTGTCTTTGGAAGAAAGCCTCAAACTCTTTGAAGACGGCGTTAAACTTTCGCGCGAATGTCAGGAGCGTTTAAACCAAGCCGAACGGCGCATCGAAGTTTTGCTCAAAGACGGCGACGGCAATCCGGCTTTGCAGGCAATTCAACCGGAGGATTTGCGCGAAGAAAAACAACCGAAAATTAAACGCCGAATTGTTTTTGACAAAGATGATGACGAATCGCCGTTTTAGACCCAAAATCAAATTAATTAATAGAACTTTCTCAAAAACAGGGAAATAGACCGCGGATGACGCTGATTAAGCGGATTTTCGCGGATAATTTAATCGAATAAAATCAGCGAAAACCCGTTTAATACTGTGTAATCTAAATTTCTTAACCTTCGCCAAGCGTTCTGAGTTCAAACTTTAGTTTGCCACGCCAGCGAAGCGCGGCGTGAAACACGCTGAAGCGTGAACTCAAAACATTAAAAAACTTAAATTACAGAGTATTTAATCCGTGTCATCTGCGGTCTATTCCTATTTGTGCGTATCAATGGCGGAAGCCCAAGCGTGGGCGCGGGCTTTTCTCAATCCATTGTGGCTCTTGCAGCCCTCCTTGACAGTCTGGCTTTCACCCCTTTTGACGCACATCTCAATTTGAATCGGTATAATTTCACGCAAAGGCGCAAAAGAGCGCAAAGAAAAAAAGTCTAAGCCGTTTGTGAAGCAACAGATTTCAGCTTTTGTTTTTTACGCGCCGCCCGCCAGGTCGAAAATCCTTCTTTTGTCAGACCGAGAATTACCCGCCGATTGTCAAATAAAAGTTTCATCCAATCACGCTTTTTCATCTGCGGGAAATAAATGCCGCGAAAGAAAAGACGCGAAACTAAATGGCTAAGGCGATATTGAAGCGGTTGATTTTTGAGTGCGGCAACCGCTTCGGCATTTCTTTCGGCACTGTAAGACCTTTCCCACGCTTGTCCGACTTCGGTTCGCGCATCTTCAATCGTCATTTTCAAAGGCGTGTGCGCCATCACAAACGGCGCAAACTCGAGCCAATGTTTTGGACGACTGAGCCGACCTTCTTTTTCGAGCCGCGTATAAAGCGGAGTTGACGGAAAAGGCGTAAGCTGCCCGAAAACGGGAAGTCCGGGCGACCAACTTTCAATTTGTTCAAGTGTTCTTTCCGCCACGCCGTTCGTGTCGTTATCCATCCCGAAAATAAACGATGTGATTGCGTAGATATTTCTGCTTGCCAGACGGTCAAGCACCTGCTTATAATCGGCAGGTTTGGAAAAATTCTTGTTGACCGAAGCCATATTTTCCGGGTCAATTGATTCCATTCCGATAAAAACCCATTTGCCGCCCGATTCGGCGATTAAATCAACTAATTCTTCATCGCCGAGCAGATTTGCACTGATTTGTGCAACCCACGGAAGTTGTGCATCCGCCGCGATAATATCTTTCAACAGAGATTTAACGCGCTTTTTGTTGATAGCGAGATTGTCGTCAATAAAGAAAACGGCAATTTGCCCTTTTTCGCGTTTGGCACGTTCTTTTAAACGTAGAAGTTCTTCGACGACGCTTTCATTGGTGCGAAAACGAATCGAATCGCCGAAAAATCCCGTTACGGTGCAGAATTCGCAGCCGTAAGGACAACCGCGTCCCGTTTCAATCGGCACGACGTGAAATGTTCCCCAACCTTCGCCCATTTTTGATAAAAACGGACGGAAAAATTTCGGCACAAGACTGAATTGTTCCAAATCCAAAGTTTCCCAGGGAATATGCGGATAAGGCTGCAAGTTGGGTTTTTTGTCGTTCCCTTTTGGATCAATTTCGGGCTGATAAATATCCTTTAATTCGCCGTTTGCCGCATCTTCGACAATTAAATGCCAGGTTTCGTCGGCTTCGCCAAGCGCAACCGCATCAACGTGTCGTTTTCCGCCGTCTTTCCCGAGTGCTTCGTCGGGACATTCGGTAACGTGCGGTCCGCCCATCACGACTTTTATTCCGGCATCGCGCAAAGCGTCAGCTACAAGATACGCCCGCGCCACCATTCGCGTCATCGCGCCGATGCCGACAAGTCCGACGTTTTCATCGCGGCAAAATTGCACGAGTTCCTCGCGTGTCATCGCTTTAGCGTTGCCGTCAATCAAAATTACTTCGTGTTCTTTGGGCGTTAGTGCTTGCAGTAAAAACATCCACAGATGCGGCATAAAATTTCGTGTAATGCCGTTGTCGGGATTGTATAATAGAATTTTCATAACTTCTTTGTTTTGTGCTTACTAAAAGCAACCTTAATTGCTTTGCACACAGCCAATGTGTTTCAAGCTTTGTTTTGGGGAGTTTAACCAATCGTTAGGGAGTTTTGAAACTCAAGACTAAATGCTAAAACGCGATTTCAATAAAAAAAATTATATCATTATATTATGTCGGTTAGCTAACATAAGAAAACGGTTTGCTCGCCAAAGGAAGAAAATTTTGCTCCACGCAGTTTTCTTAATAATTTTCCATACATTTCTTTATACCTTTATTTTACGATTAAATATAGTTGAGAGAAATTTGTGCGGAACTAAAATAATAAAACATTGGAAATTTACTTAATTTTTATATAATTCGCATTATCTCACAATAATTGTTTTCCTGAAATAATTGCCGACAATTCGTTTTGAGATGAAAAAAGAAGCGATGATATTTGAATTTATCATCGCTTCTTTTCAATTTTGTAAGTTGCATCGTATTAACTATAATGTGATTATTGTAACTCACAAATTGCTTCCGTCACCTTCTCTAATCGGTGGTTAAATTGCTAAACTACTTTAATAATTTTTTGTTTGTAACGTCGGCGGTCGGTATTCTATTAGCGGCGGCGACGGCAGTCTTTACCCAATATCAAATCGAATCCTGGACGACCGACAACGGTTTGCCGCAAAATACTGTTCATTCGATTGTGCAAACACCTAACGGATATTTATGGCTGGCGACGCTTGACGGGCTGGTGCGTTTTGACGGTGTGCGCTTCACGGTTTTCAACAAGCAAAACACAAAAAGCATTAACAGTAATCGCTTCAGCCAATTAGTAGTTGATGTTCGCGGCGATTTATGGATTCGCACCGAAGACAATAGAGTGGCGCGTTACAGCGACGGCAAATTTCACACATTTCCACTCGATGCTGCCGCTTATTCGTTCGGGAAGTTAGGGCTGACTAAAGAGCGCGAGCCTTTCGTCATCGTTGATAAAAAAGTTTTTAATTGGGACGGAGAAGGATTTAAATTTTATACAAATATTGCCGGAAACGATAGGGAAAGCACCGTTTTATTGGGTAAAAACGGGTCGTTGTGGGTTGCCAACGGGCGTATTTTGAGTCGTCGGCAAGGTGATAATGTCAGCGAATATATTTTACCCGCAGTCGGGAAAGACTGGATAATCGTCGGGCTTTTTGAAGATTCGCGCGGGCGACTCTGGATTGGAACAAACAACACGGGTTTATTTGTTTTTGAAAACGAGAAATTCACTGCCTACACGGTTAAGGACGGACTTCCGACGAACAATATCGCGCCGTTTATTGAAGACCGCAACGGCAGTCTCTGGGCGGCGACAAGTAACGGCGCGGTCGTTATTACCGACGGCAGAATTGAACGAATAACAACCGAACAAGGGCTTTCCGACAATATCCTGACGTCAATCTACGAAGACCGCGAAGGCAGCATCTGGATTGGCGCTTTGTTTCGCGGGCTGAATCGCTTGCGTCCGCAAAGCGTGACTTTTTACTCGAAAAAAGACGGTTTGACCGCGAACGTCATCCGTCCGATTTATCAAGACCGCGACGGCACGATTTGGATTGGCGGCGAGAATCTAACGCGCTACCGGGACGGGCGTTTCAGCGGCGTTCCCGGTAGAGAAAGTCAACTTCAGCCGACGGAAGTGACGGCAATCGAACAAGACCGGAGCGGGCGTTTATGGTTCGGGCATTGGGCAGGCGTTTATTATTTTGAAAACGGCAAATTCACGGATTTTACCGATACCTTGGATTTGAGAGCAAACATCATGGACATTCACGAAGACCGCGCCGGAACTTTGTGGTTTGCCTCGAATAGAGGTTTGTTCCGCTATCAAAATGGAGCGATGACGCGCTTCACGACCGCCGACGGTTTGCCGAGCGACGATGTAAAAATCATTCACGAATCAACCGACGGAACGCTTTGGATTGGAACTTACGGCGGCTTGGTCAGATTAGAAAGGGAGATGGGGAGAAAGGGAGATGGGGAGAAAGGGGGTGAGGGAGAAAAAGAAAACCTTGATGAAACCGGTTCTGTCTCCTCTTCTCCTCTTCTCCCCATCTCCCCATCTCCCCATCTCCCTGTCTCCCCATCTCCCTGTCTCCCCATCTCCCTTCCCCGCCTGAGTAATTCTACTCATTCAAATTAAGCAATCTTACTCACGAAAAACGAGCAGTTCTGCTCACGCGCCGCCGCTTCAATCTGCGATAAAACTATTCTCGATGAAATTATTAATCGTCGAAGACAATCCGCAAATGCGCCGCCTTATTATCCAAATCGTGCGGAAATCAAGTGATGCGATTTTCGAGTGCGAGGACGGCGCAGAGGCTTTGTCCGCTTACCGCGAGCATCTGCCCGATTGGGTTTTGATGGACGTTGAAATGCGTGAGATTGACGGCATTACCGCGACTCGCCAGATTATCACCAACTTTCCCGAAGCGAAAATTGTCATTGTCACCGATTACAGCAACGCGAATCTGCGCGAAGCGGCAAAATCGGCGGGCGCGTGTCAATTCATCGCCAAAGACAATTTGATTGATTTGCGCCGATTGCTCGCGCACTGAAAACACAAAAAATTAAACAGGAGAACGAATTACGATGCGAACACTTTTAACTTTATTGACGAATACTATTTTAGCGGCTTGTTTTTGTTTGATGCTGACCGCGACCAACGCGCAAGCAACGGTTTGGACAGTCGCAAAAACCGCCGATACGAACAACGGCGCGTGCAACGCAGATTGCAGTTTGCGCGAAGCGATTGCGGCTGCCGTGTCGGGCGACACGATTCAGTTTTCCGCGCTCTTTGACCAGCCGCAAACGATTACGCTCGCCGACGAGTTCGGGCAACTTTTCATTAACAGCAAAAATTTGACCATCACGGGCAAAGGAGCGCAACTGTTGACCGTGCGCCGCGCGCCGACGGCGACGACCAGATTCCGCATCTTTGAAATTCGTTTCTCGACTATCACCATCAGTGGAATGACCATCTCCGGCGGTTATATCGAGAGGGTTAATAATGTCACTAACGGCGGCGGCATTTGGACGAATAACACGGCGACCGTTACCAATTCGACGATTGCCGATAATGAATCGAACTTCTCAGGCAGCGCGAGCGGCTTTTTCAGAAGCGGCAGCCTCGGCGCGGTTACAATTCGCAGCACCATCATTGCCGCCAATCGCAGCAACGCAACTGTGCCGGACGTTTCGAGTCCGACCAACGCGATTATTTCGCAAGGTTATAATCTCATCGGCAATAACGGTTCGGTGACCGCCTTTAATCAAACCGGCGACCAGATTGACGATGACGAAGAACCGCTCGACCCGCGAATTGTCGCGCTCGCTCTGAACGGCGGCACGACGCTGACGCACGCTTTGCTGCAAGGCAGTCCGGCAATTGATAAAGGCAACAGTTTCGGCTTGGCGGTTGACCAGCGCGGTTTAATCCGTCCGGTTGATTTGGCGAATCTCCCGGCGGCGACTGGCGGCGACAACTCCGACATCGGCGCATTCGAGGCGCAAACCATTCCCGCCGCCGCCGGCATCGAAGCCGATGTTTCGCCGCGCGGCAACGGCAACGGTGCGGTCTCGTCAACCGATGTCTCAACCATTCAGGGTTTCCAGCTTGGACTTGGTTTGCCCTATCAGGGTAACGAATTTCAACGCGCCGACTGCGCTCCTTTTAGTTCGCGCGGCGACGGACGTGTCTCTTCGATTGACGTGTCGCAGGCTCAGGCTTATCAACTCGGATTTAATTTAACAGACGGCGGCACTCTCCAACCGGCTGCCGGTCCGACTGTGCCCTCGGGCGGTTCGACTCAATTTGAAATTGACGAGTCGCCAAACTCCGAGAAATCCAATCACAGCACGGACGGCGTGCAGATACCGCGCGAAGTCAGAGTCGTCAACACGAGCGGCAGCGGCGGACAAACCGTCGTCGTGCCGATTGAGGTTGACGCGGCAGGCGACGAAAGTGTTTATGGTTTCACCCTCAGCTATAACTCGACGAGGCTGACAAATCCGGTCGTGATAAGCGGGACGACCGGCGGGTCGGTTTCAGCGAACACGACGCAGACAGGCAAAATCGGCGTGTCGGTCAGTTTCGGCGGCGGAACGATTGCGGCAGGCAGCAATCAGCGATTGGTGAATGTGCAGTTCACCGTCGTGGCAAACGCAACGGCAGGAACGACACCGCTCAGTTTCACCGACCAGCCGACATTTCGGGAAGTGGCGAGCGCAGCGGGCGGCGTGGGCGGTGTGCAGGTTTTGCCGACGACATTCACCGACGGTCAATTGAGCGTCACGGGTTCGACGGCAATGGTTTCCGTCTCAGGCAGAGTGATAACCGGACAGGGCAGAGGAATCAGAAACGTGATTGTCACACTGACCGACAGCAGTGGGAATGCGCGGACGGCGACGACTGCTGGTTTTGGTTATTATCGCTTTATCGAGGTGGCGACGGGCGAAACTTACACAATCGGTGTCAAAGCCAGGCATTATAATTTCAGTCAACCGACACAACTGCTGACTATCAATGAGGAAGCCGCTAACATCAACTTTATCGGCTCCGGCAGTAGAGAGAGTGTGCTGAACCCGTAACCGACAAATGAGCCGAATGACTGCTTTACATTCGGCTCATTAGTTTTTGTAAATCGAAGACATTTAATTTTCGGGTTTCATAAATCCTTTGTCTATAAAATCTAAATTAGCAATTTTCAAGGAAAATAAAAATGCTTCCGGCACGAACAGCAGAAAGCATTTTAGAAAAAGCAATAATTTTCAGAATTACGGTTTTTTCATTTCCTTTTTCTTTTGCATTAAATCGCAAACCTGATACGCGCCCGTCGGGTCAATTGCCGTGCGTCCGACTTCGACGTGCCGGATAATTCCGTTTTTATCAATCACAAAAGTAGCGCGGTTTCCGTAGCCCGATTCTTCGTTGTAAAGACCGTAATCTTTACTTGCCTTGCGTTTCCAATCACTAAGCAGCGGAAATTTTACGCCGATGTCCTGGGCAAATCGTTTGTTGGCGGCGAAACTGTCCATACTGATTCCTAAAACCTGAGTTTCGGTTGCGTCGAATTTGGCAATATCAGCCTGATATGCCTGAAGTTCCTTCGTTCAGCCGCCGGTAAATGCCAGGACGTAAAATGCCAGCACAACCGATTTTTTGCCTTTGAAATCGCTCAATTTCACTGTGTTGCCGTCCGTGTCGGTCAGTGAAAAATCGGGCGCAACAACGCCGACTTTCAAGTTGGTTTGCGGCGGTTTCGGCGTTTGTTGGGCATTAACAAACGCCGCGCAGCAAAGCATTAACATCAAACAAAGAAAAGTTTTTTTCATAATTTCACCTCAAAAAAATTGGCAGTCTGCAAGTAAGAATACTACCGCAAACTGCCAATTGCCAACTGATTTATGACATTTAATTTCTCGAACCCATAAAAATCCTGATGATATACCAGAACAAAAGCGCGACGCTGGCAAATAAAGCAAGTGAAGCGGCAACGTGCTGATTAGGGCGATATTGGTGCAAAATGTTGGATGTTTGATAAAGAATCGCCGCACCCGCAAACGCGACCATCACAAACGAGAAAACATTTCCCAATGTAAAACCGAATAAAAGGCTGGCGGCAATCAAACCGAGCGCGACAAAACCGCCGATTGCTAAAATCGGACCTAAAAACGAGAAATCTTTGCGCGTCAGAAAAACTACCGATGTCAGTCCCAAAAATAATCCGCCGGTAACCAATCCGGCTTTGGCAAAAATCTGATAACCGTCGGCATAGCTGGCGACAATATAAAGCAGCGGCAGAAAAATTATCACTTCCGCCACAATATAAAGTCCCAAACCCATATATTGCATTGCTTTCGACGTTTGCGAATTTGCCCACCAATTAGCCAGCACCGAAACGCCCATAAACGCCGCTAACACGATAAACCACGAAAAGCGTCCGCCGAGCATCGTTTGAGCTATCGCCAAACCCGCGCCGGAACTGATGAGATAGGCTTCCATCAAAGTAAAAATTAAAACCGCTCCTGCCAGATGCGCGTAAGTTTTGCGAATAAAACTCGCACGCTCTTCGGGCAATGCTTCTGCCGCCGAATGATTACCGTAAGTATTTTCAAAAGTTGTGTTCATTGTTGCTCCTTAAAAAAAGATTCGTTAATTTGATGTCGAAATTAAACAAAAATCTGTCTGACATTTTTATCTTACCGCATTTTAACAATTAAAAAAAGAGATTGAATTTTGAAATTATTTTAGGTTATGCTTAGTCGCTATGAAAAAAATCTTTTTACTGATTTCGCTTCTTTTAATAATTACGGCAGGCACTTTTGCCCAGGAAATGTTTTTGCTGAAAAATGCTTCAAAAAAATTCGATGTGGAAATCAAAATCGCTAAATGCGAAGACGATATTTGTGAAGGCAAAGCAGCGGTATATTTGACGATGAAAAATCAAACCACACCTTTTCAGACAATCCAACTGCCAAATATGTATTTGGAATTGGGCAAAGACAAAAAGCCGACGGCTAATTTGGTTGAACTTTACGGCGTAAATAACAGCGGCGTGATTTTCGACGATTACAATTTCGACGGCGCGGAAGATTTGGCTTTAAGAAACGGCAACGAAGGCGCCTACGGCGGACCTTCTTACGACGTTTTGCTGTATTCAAAGGCGAAGAATAATTTTATAAAAAATCTTGAATTGACGGAATTGGCAAGCGAAAATCTCGGATTGTTTGAAGTTGATAAAAAACAAAAAACTCTCGAAACTTTTACCAAAGACGGTTGCTGCTGGCATCAAACGGCGCGTTATCAAATCGTCAATAACCGCCCGAAAAAAGTTTATGTTTTCACCGAAGATGCCGCCGCTACCGCCAGCGAAAAAGTTATATTGACGACTGAAACTCTTGTTCACGGCAGATGGAAAAAGACCACTAAATATGCCAAAAGAAAAGAATATTACAAGGATCAATAATAAAAGACGACTCGTCTGAATCGCCTTTTTAATTTATTTGATTAAATTGAAAACTTATTTCGCGGCAATCACGTCAACCTTTTCAATTGTCGGCGGTTCGGCAAGCAGCGCGTCGGCATTTGCCATTAACGCTTCGGCAACTTTACCGTTCAAATGCGCGTCGCGTCCTTCTTCGCCGTCAAATGCGTCGAAAATTCCGAAAGTCGAATCGTCAAATTTGAGCGCATACCAATCCACTGTCAGCGGTTCATCTTCGACCAACGCCAAACCGCTGTTCAAAAACGCCTCGACTTCCGCCTCTTTTCCGCTTTTCGCTTTTAATTTTACAAACAATGCTTTTTTAACCATAATTTTTCTCCTTAGTTTTTGTATATTTAAGTTAGCACGTTAAATAGTTATAGAAAAGTTTCTTTCAATGATTGCTAAATTTGCAATTGTCCTTATACCAAATTGCGCGATAAAATAAGGTTTATGAGCCGCGGATTACCGCGGCTCATGTTTTTCTTAAATATTTATGCAAATTGGTATTATTATAAAACAAAAGGCGCGAAAATCGCGCCCTCTATTTCAATAAATTGAATTTGAATTGTTAAGCATTCGGCACGGCTCGCACGGCTTCCTTTTCTTTCGTGTCCTGGAAAGTTTTGTCCGCCGGTTCAGGTCTTGGTGTTGCTAAACCGGGTTCGGGCGCACGCCACAAATTTGAAACCAGAAGTTCGCGGATGAACGTCATTTCCTTTGGCAGACGGTCGTAAAGTTTGAAAAACAATTCGTCGTGCGAAGCGATTTCCTTAATCCATAAATCACGGTCAAGACTCATTACGGCATCAAACTGTTCTTTCGTAAAATCAAGCCCGCGCCAGTCCATATCTTCGTAGCGCGGCATCCAGCCAAGCGGGGTTTCGATGCCGATTGATTTTCCGCGGGCGCGTTCGACAATCCATTTTAAGACGCGCATATTTTCGCCGAAACCGTTCCAGAGGAATTTTCCGTTTTCGTCTTTGCGAAACCAGTTGACCGAGAAAATACGCGGCGGTTCGGGAATCTGCCGACCGAAATCGAGCCAGTGTCCAAAATAATTGCCCATGTGGTAGCCACAGAAGGGAAGCATTGCAAACGGGTCGCGGCGGACTTCGCCAATATTGCCGAAAGCGGCGGCGGTCATTTCCGAACCCATTGTCGCCGCCATATAAACGCCGAACGACCAGTTGAATGATTGCTGAATCAAAGGCACGACATTGTTTCTGCGTCCGCCGAAAATGAAGGCTGAAACGGGAACGCCTTTCGGATTATCGAAGTTTTCGTCAATTACAGGACATTGAGTTGATGGCGCGGTGAAACGCGAATTCGGGTGCGCGGCTTTTTTGTCGCTATCCGGCGTCCAATCGTTGCCTTGCCAGTCAATCGCGTGGGCGGGCGGCTCGCCGTCCATTCCTTCCCACCAAACATCGCCGCCGTCGGTCAGCGCAACATTCGTGAAAATCGTGTTTTCGCGGATTGTCTCCATCGCGTTCGGATTCGTTTTGTAATTCGTTCCCGGAGCAACGCCGAAAAATCCGGCTTCAGGATTAATCGCGTGGAGTTTGCCGTTTTCATCCGGCTTAATCCAGGCGATGTCGTCGCCGACCGTCGTTACTTCCCAACCTTCTTCCTGAAATGGTTTTGGCGGAATGAGCATCGCAAAATTTGTCTTTCCGCAAGCCGAAGGAAACGCGGCGCAAACGTAATCTTTTTGTCCGTCGGGCGATTTCACGCCGACAATTAACATATGTTCGGCAAGCCAGCCTTGTTCGCGTCCGAGCGTCGAAGCAATTCGCAAAGCCAGACATTTTTTACCGAGCAGCGCATTGCCGCCATAGCCTGAACCGTAACTCCAAATCAAACTTTCTTCGGGAAAATGGACGATGTATTTATCCTTCGGGTCGGGCGAACAAGCCCATTCGACATCTTTTTCGCCTTCGGCAAGCGGCATTCCGACCGAATGCAGACAGTGAACAAATTCACCGTCGCCGAGTGCTTCGAGTGCCTTGTTTCCCATTCGCGTCATAATTTGCATATTGACGACGACATACGGCGAATCGCTTAATTGAACGCCGAACTGAGAAATCGGCGAACCAATCGGACCCATACAGAATGGAATGACATATATTGTCCGTCCTTTCATCGAACCGTCGAAACGCGGCGTTAAAGTTTCCTTCATTTGCTTCGGCGGCATCCAATTATTTGTCGGTCCGGCGTCGCCTTTGGCTGACGAACAAATATACGTTCGGTCTTCGACACGAGCGACATCCGACGGATGCGAACGTGCGAGAAAAGAATTTGGACGTTTTTCGGGATTCAAACGGATAAACGTTCCCGCTTCAACCATTTCCTCACATAAACGGTCATATTCTTCCTGTGAACCGTCGCACCAATAAACCTTGTCGGGCTTACAAAGCTCAACCATTTCCGTTACCCAACGAATCAATTCCTTATTTGTAACATTTTCGGGGATATTTAGATTATCCATATATTTCTCCAATTTAAATAGCTGTTTGATATAAATAGGACTTTCTCATTTTTAGAAAAAACATTTGTTTGAAAAATAGGAATAGACCGCAGATGACGCGGATTAAGCGGGTTTTCGCCGATTTTATTTGATTAAATTATCCGGCTTTATCCGCCCAATCAGCGTCATCCGCGGTCTATTTTCCCGTTTTGAGAAAGTCCTAATAAATTTAAAATTTAGCGTCGAACTTTTGCTAAAAGCAATTAAAAGCAACGCATTTTCTGCATTTGTTCGATAACTGAACAAAAAGTTAAATCATCTTAACATAAACGACATTAGAAATCCGAATCAACTGATGCGGGTGCGATTTTGTTGTAAGGTATGAAAAACAATCGCAAAAATTATTATTATTCCACCGATTATCGCCCACTTTGAAGGTGTTTCGCCAAGAAACAGAAAAACCCACACGGGATTTAACAGCGGTTCGATAAAACCGATAATGCTTGCGTCGAGCGAACGGACACCGCCGGCAATTCCGTGTGTAAATAAAATATAGGCAGTGCCGATTTGGAAAATACCGAGAAAAAGAACGGCTAAAATATCATTTGTGATAATCTGCGCGGGCGGATTGCTTGCCACAATCGGAATCATCAGCAAAACAATGATGATATTGCCGTAAAAAACCGAAAGCGCCGGATTTTTATTTTTCAGTGAACGCGGATGACGCAGAAGTATGAAATACAAACCAAAGAAAACGCCCGAAGCAAGCGCGGCGATATTTCCCAAAAAAACATTCGACGCCAGTTTATTAGCTGCACTTTGCGGTTCGAGAAAAAATAAGCTCATTCCTGCAAGACAAACTATTACTGTAATTAAATCTGTAAGTCTAAACTTTTCCTTTAAGATAAACGGCGCGAGAATCAAGATGTAAATCGGCGCGGTATACTGAAGGAAAATCGCGTTGGCGGCAGTGGTCGTTTTATTGGCATAGACGAAACAAGAAAGCGTTCCCGCATATAAGAATGAACTCAAAAGTGTGAATTTATCTAATCTTAAACCTTTTTTATAAGTAAAAACGGCAACCGTTATCGCGGCAAAAAGTGAGCGTCCGAGATTAACGGAGAAAGCGTCGAGCGTGGTGTATTTAATAAAAAGTCCGCCCGTACTCCATAACAAAACCGCCAGGACAATAAAGGTCACTGGCGGAAAGTCGGCGATTTTGTTTCGGCTAAACTTAGTCATCTTCATTTATTTCACCATTAAGTTTTTTTAAAATCAATTAACAGGGATAAAGGAGATAAAGTGGATTTATTTCTTATCCCTGTTTATCCTCTTTATCCCTGTTAATTTTTCTCCGTTTCTTTGTGATGAAAATTATTTGGAACTATTCGTTACTTCAGCAATTGTTTCGCGCAGTTTGACGGCGGAAGTCGTCGCCGGTTCGAGTTCAATCTTTTCGATATTGCCGTAAATCTTTTTGCCGAAAACACCGTTCCAAGGCGGAATCACAATTGAAACTGCGCCGTGCGCTTTTGCCTGACAAGCCAGACGCATAAACGGTTTTGGTTCGTCGCCTTGATTGTAGCCGAAGATTTTCATTTGTTTGCGTTCAAGTCGCGCCACGTCCGACAATTTTTCCGCGCCGCCGACAACGCCAATCCAACAAGTTCCGCAACTTGCCGAGCGACATTCGACGGGAATCACGCCTTCCCAACAACGCTCATCCAACGCTTTCCAATTTTTCGATTGGTCGCGGGCTGAACCTGATGCGAGTTCTTCTTCATCAAACAGTTTGAAACGCGCTTCTTTCGAGTTTTCGTCATAAACAACCGTCCAATTTTTATCAATCGTTTTCAGAAAACCGAGAATGCCTTGCGAATCGTCTTTGGCGCGTTTTGCCAAAACTTCTTTCGCCGATTTTTTCGCGTTTTTCGCGTCAATATAAATTTTGCCTTCCGCGTTTTTGAAAGCATCAAAGCCGACTTGGGTTAATATCATCAAACCGACAAGCGTAATGCCGACGAGTAAAGATTCGTCAACCTTTAATTTGTCCGCTACCGATTTAGCAATTAATTTTGCTTCAAATTCATTGTCGCTCTTTTCAAAAGATTCAGCGCGTTTTTCAATCGCATCTTTTACTTCTTTCCAAAAACGATGTCCGTAAAGAAATTTGTGCGACGAATCAATCTGATTTTTGAGTTCGTAATCGCCTTGCATGACAAATTTTTGCACGGCTTTTTCTTTATCTTCCGCCGATTGCAAATAGTTGTGCAAAGCCAGCGGAAAAAAGCGAAACCAGATTTGCGCCGCCGTGCGGTCAACTTCGTGAATCGCCGGAAGTAGTTCATCCAGTGATTTTAACCAGTCGGTTTCATTAAATTTATTTAAAAAATCTTCAAATTTTGTAGTCATAAAATCTCGTATTAAAAAGTAATTTTGATAGGGCGAATAAACGAATCTATCACAAAAAATGCAAACAAAAAACATAACAATAATTTTCCCGCATTACAAACTCATCAAATAGCAAAAACTGTTTATATTGAAATTTAACTCAATTATTTCACAAACAATTAAGATTTCTCACAACGGATGGAAGAATATTTAGACAAGTAACAAAAAAACGCGAGAGGCTTTTCAATTAAGAATCACCTTCCGCGTTCCTTCAGTTGTTGGGGAATCGTAAAATTTTTAATGTGCTGTCAGCGAACAGTGAACAACATCGCCGCCCGGCACGATGGACGCGCGATAATCGCCGTAATTTATCTTCTCGTTTTTGTTTGAAAAAGCATAAACATCAAACCCGTAAGCATCTAAAAACTCAGCTAAATCAACCGAATCATCTATATAAAGAGTTTCGGGAAAACCTAGTTCGGCACGGATTTCGAGCAATCTTTCGATTACTTCGAGGGGAGCAAAACAACTAACCGGATCGTGGAAAGTAGCCATAATATTCGCCTTCTAAAAAATTGCCCGACAAAACATTTCATCAGTCAATTTCTTGGATTACGCCTGACCCGGAAAGGTTGTTCATTATTTTTAGCAGCTTCTGACGCGCCGCTTAGTTCAGACTAACTGAAAAAAATTGTCTTTTTTGTAAAAGTTTGATAAAATAAAGTCAATAATCCGTTCCAAGTAATATAAGGAGAAAAAATGAAAAAGAATCTATTGAATGTTTTCGCTGTCAGCTTAATCATCTTTTCGTTATCCGCAATGGCTTTCGCGCAGGATAACAATTCACCTTCGAATGTCGGAAATTTATACGTTATTTCAGCAGATGCCGGTGGTGTGAATTATGTCGAGGGTAAAGTTTCCGTCAAGCAGAACAACGGCAGAAACGGTTATTTGCTCAGAGGCGATAAGTTAGAAGTCGGTGAGAAAGTTATGACCGGAGCGGATGGAAAAGCGGAGATTTTGCTGAATCCGGGTTCTTATCTGAGATTGGCTGGGAATTCCGATTTTGAGTTTGCCACGACATCGCTCGATGATTTGCAGTTAAAATTAACTCGCGGCAGCGCGATGTTTGAAGTCATTACGGACAACGATTTTACATTTGCCGTCAATACACCGAAAGGACATTTTTATATTATCGAATCCGGTGTATATCGCATTGACGTTTTAGGCGACGGAAGCGGAAAAATCGAAGTTTGGAAGGGCAAGGCACAAGTCGGCGATGGTAATGAACAAATAGTCAAAAAAGGTCGCAGGGCGATTGTTAACGGCAATCAGGTAGATGTAGAAATCGAAAAATTTGACCGCGACGATAAAGACGCACTGGAAACTTGGAGCAAAGAACGCGCCAAAGAACTGGCTAAAATAAATTCACGACTAGATAAAAACAGAACGCGAACCGCGCTTATTTCTTCGTATCGCAATAACGGCTGGAATTTATTCGGCTCTTACGGGCTGTGGATTTTTGACAGATTTAGCGGAAATTACTGCTTTTTACCATTCGGATACGGTTGGAGTTCACCTTACGGTTACGGTTACGGACGCGACCTGTGGTATATGAGAATGCCGGGATATGTTTATCAAGCACCGGCTAACAACAATAATAATCAACCAACTGCAACAAGAGCGACGCTTACTTCAGGTTCAAATGTCGGCAGCAGGGCAAAGGGCAGCGACACGACAGTCAACAGAGAAGTTCCGCCTTATCTTAAAGTTCAAAGAAATATCGGACGCTCTCCAATGGAGATTGATACATCACCGTCAATTTTTGACGGAAATCCGCGGTATCCGTCTTCAACATCTCCGTCGCAAACGTCTAGTCCGAGTGTCATTACACCGTCTAGTTCATCCGTTCCATCCACCAGAGGCAAAGGGAACAATTAAATTTTCATATTGGATTTCTATTGAAGCGGGAGAAGATTTTCTCCCGCTTTTTTTATTTGAAGAAGTGAATAAAGGAAGCGGCTTTTTCTTGTGCGCCGATATTTTCAAGATACGGCTGCAAAATTAGCAAAAGTGATTGAATTCCGTTAAAAATCGTATGAAGAATTACACAAGGAAGCAGATTTTTTGTGCGGACGCGAACAAGAGTTAAAATCAAACTGAGCAGAACAATCAAAAAAATCGTCGAATAACTCGGATAGTATTGATAAACGTGAACGGCGGCGAATAAAATCGTTACCAGAAAAACACCGA
>JBPCPU010000079.1:0-107036 GCA_050998795.1 Pyrinomonadaceae bacterium | reverse complement strand
ATACGGACTCGATGAACCAATTTTGACGCAGTACAGAATTTTAATGACCAACATCGTGCGCGGCGATTTCGGCGATTCGCTGAAATACGAAGGGCAATCGGTCAACGAGATTATCCGACGGCATTTTCCTTATTCGGCGACCATCGGAATTTTAGCTTATATTTTAGCTTTGATTCTCGGACTCGCGGCGGGAATCGTTGCCGCGCTCAAACAAAACTCGTCGGCTGATTACGGTTCAATGTCGCTGGCAATGCTCGGTTTGTCTGTTCCGAATTTTGTCTTAGGTCCTATTTTAGTTCTCGTCTTTGCCATCGGACTTTACATTTTGCCGCCGGCGCGTTGGGGCGGAATTTCATCTTTGGTTCTGCCCGTTATCACGTTGGCGATGATTTACGCGGCATATATCGCGCGTTTGACGCGGGCGGGAATGCTCGAAGTGATGCGTTCCGACTACATTCGTACGGCGCGGGCGAAAGGTTTGCCTGAATGGAAAGTTTTGCTCAAACATGCTTTGCGCGGCGGCATTGTTCCCGTGGTTTCATTCACGGGTCCTGCGCTGGCTTCACTTTTAGCGGGAACTGTGGTTGTCGAGAAAGTTTTCGCCATTCCGGGTTTGGGCAACATTTTTATTCAAGCCGTTTTGAATCGTGATGAGCCGCTGATTTTAGGCATCGTCGCGTTTCTTTCGATTTTGATTATGATTTTTAATCTGGCGGTTGATATTTCCTACGGATTTTTAGACCCGCGAATCAGATATGAGTAGGCAGTTGGCGGTAAGCAGAAGGCAGTAAAAAACATTATGACGACAGTCGTTGAATTAGAAAAAGTTTCAAAAGTTGCGCCGAAAAGATTTAGCGTTGAAGATTTTCGCAAAATGACGGAAGCCGGTATTTTGCCGGAAGAAAGCGGTTGGGAAATTATTGACGGAAAAATCATTGATAAAATAAAAATTAGCAGTAGAAATGCGGGAGCAGTAAGAAGACTAAATAAGGTTTTAGCTAATTTGGTTGGCAATCAAACGCTTATTTCAATCCGAAATCCGATTCATATTGACGATTACAACGAACCCGAACCTGACATTGCCTTACTGAAACGGCGAAGCGATTTTTATAGAAAAGGTCATCCGCTTCCGCAAGACGTTTTATTGCTCATCGAAGTTTCCGATTCGACAATCGAATATGACCGCGAAATTAAAAAAGTGATTTACGCCGAAGCGGAAATTGTCGAATTTTGGTTGGTAAATTTGCAAGACAATACGGTGGAAGTTTATTCGCAACCGAAAAACGGAAATTATCGCCTGGCGAGAATACTTGAATCGGGTGAAACAATCGAAGCAACCGCAGTTGAAAACTTAAAACTGCAAATTGATGAAATTTTAGGTTTGTAAAAAGTTATGGCAGAAAATATAGAAATAGTAAAAGGAACATCGCTTTGGAAAGACGCTTGGAAACGTCTTTTGAAAAACAAACTTGCCGTTTTCGGGCTGATTGTGATGGCGGTTATGATTATTGCCGTTGCTATCGGACCGGCGATTATTCGTTGGACGACCGGCTTTACGGCTGATTTTATTCCGCCCGAAGGCGAATTGATTAAATCGTTTCCGCCGTCGTTTCAACATCCGATGGGAACGGACGAAGCCGGACGCGATTTGCTTGCCAGAGTTTTGCAGGGCGGCAGAATTTCCTTGATGGTCGGCGTTATTTCAACGTTTGTTTCGCTTCTCGTCGGCGTTAGTTACGGCGCGATTGCGGGTTATTTGGGCGGCAGGATTGACAATATAATGATGCGGATTGTGGATATTATTTATGCGATTCCATATATTCTTATCGTCATTGTTCTGCTCTCCGTTTTCGGCGGACCGAACACTCCAAACTGGATTCAATGGATGTCGGAGAAATTCGGCGGCGCGGGCAATCAGGGATTAAGTCAAATTTTTCTGCTGTTTTTTGCGCTCGGTCTGGTGTCGTGGCTGACGATGGCGCGGGTTGTGCGCGGGCAGATTCTTTCGCTCAAAAATCAAGAATTTGTTTTAGCGGCACGGGCAACCGGCGTATCAACTCCAAGTATCATTTTTCGTCATCTCGTTCCCAACGCGCTTGGTCCCGTGATTATTTATGCGACGTTGACCGTTCCTTCAGTTATGTTAACCGAAGCGTTTCTTTCCTTTTTAGGACTTGGCGTGCAAGCACCTTATGCTTCGTGGGGAAGCCTTGCCTCCGACGGAATAAAAAACATCGCCATTTATCCGTGGCAACTGATTTTTCCGGGCGTGACGATGGCGTTGACTTTATTTTCATTAAACTTTTTAGGCGACGGTCTGCGCGACGCGCTCGACCCGCAAACGCGCAAATTTTAGTTTGGAGAAATGATAAGTTCGGTTGCCGATTTTGGCGAAACGCTTAAAACGACGTTCCTTAATAAAGTAATTACGTTACATGGCGTTTCGTGGGAAGATTATAAGGTTTTGCAAAAGGCGATTGAAATTGAACGCCCGCGAATGAAAATGTCTTTATGTCGCGGAAAGTTGACGATTTTAACAGCCGCCACATTGTTTCACGAAATTATCAAGACAACTCTTGAAGGAATAATTTCGCTAACAATGATGAAAACTCGCCGCGAAATAATTGCTACCGGACAAGCAACAATGCGCTCGGCAAGTGAGCAAATTGCCACCGAACCCGACGCTTCATATTTTATTCAAAATGCCGATTCGGTTGAACTGAAAAATTATGTGGCGGACGAACTCGATTTAGCTCCAGATTTGGTAGTCGAGATTGAAGAAAATTATAAGTCTGATGACAAATTCGAGATTTACGCGGCTTTCGGCATCAAAGAATTTTGGCTTTACGATGCGCGGGTTTTGCGAATGTTTGAGTTGTCGAAAACGGGCGAATATCTTTTGATTGAGAAAAGCATTGCTCTGCCGATTTTGACGGGCGAAGTTTTGACCCAATTCTTAAATCGCAGTCAGACGGAAGACCAATTTCAAGTTTTACTGGATTTTGAAAAATGGTTACAAGAAAATAAATGAACGAACAAAACGGAACAATTCTTTCGGTAAAAGATTTAAAAACATATTTTCAGACGGAAGACGGCGTAGTTAAAGCGGTTGACGGCATTTCGTTTGAATTGAAAAAAGGCGAAACCATCGGCATTGTCGGCGAATCGGGAAGCGGAAAATCGGTAACGAATCTTTCGATTATGCGCTTGATTCCCGAACCGCCGGGAAAAATCGTGGGCGGCGATATAATTTTTAACGGCATTGATATTCGCAAACTTTCAATCGAAGACATTCGCAAAATTCGCGGCAAACGGATTGCGATGATTTTTCAAGACCCGATGACCTCCTTAAATCCGTTTTTGAAAATCTCGACGCAATTGATGGAAGTTACGCAGCTTCATCTCGGACATACGAAAGAGCAAGCCTACAACCACGCGATAAAAATGCTGAAAACCGTCGGCATTCCCGACGCGGAAAGTCGGATTGACGGTTATCCGCACGAATTTTCCGGCGGAATGCGCCAGCGCGTTATGATTGCGATGGCTTTATCGTGTCAGCCTGAACTGCTTATTGCCGACGAACCGACAACCGCTTTGGACGTAACGATTCAAGCGCAAATTCTCGAACTTATCAAAAATTTAAAGGAAGAATTCGGCGCAAGCGTTATTTTAATCACGCACGACCTTGGCGTTGTCGCCGGAATGACCCAAAAAATTATTGTGATGTATGCGGGAAAAGTCTTTGAATCCGCGCCGACAGCAGAACTTTTTGCGACTCCGGCGAATCCATATACGAAAGGTCTGTTGCGAAGCGTTCCCGACCCGGCGCACGAAGCCGGAACTGAACTTTATCAAATTCCGGGGCTTCCGCCCGATGTCGCCCATTTGCCGCCGGGCTGTCCGTTTGCCGAGCGTTGCGAACGGGCGCAGGAAATTTGCATAGAGCAATTTCCGCCGTTTGTGCAGATAAACGAAAATCACCATTCGCTGTGCCATTTTGCGAAGGAAGTTTATGCTGAATCCGTAGCTGAAAGGTCAATCCGAAATTAAAGTTGGAAGTTAAATTTGAGGGAGAATTTAAAATGAAAAAATCCGCATTGTTTGCCGTATTTTTGTTGGTCTTTTGTGTAATTGGCTGCAAATTACCAAACCTTTCATCCAAGACCGAATCAAATTCAAACAGTTCAACAAATTCAAATAACTTAGTTAAAGAAAATGTTGATAAATCCTCGCCAACCGTCACCGCCGGCGATAACCCGCGGGAAGACATAATTAACGCTACCAAAAAGTTTTCCGAAGTTGATTCGTTTGCGGCAAATCTTACCGGAAATGCTTCAAATCAAAATTTCAATATGGATATGCAATACACCGCACCTGACCGTTATTACATCAAAAATGATATTAGCGAAATAATTATTATCGGTAACGATTCGTATGTAAATGTTGAGGGTAATTGGAAAAAAGTGCCGATGCAAATGGGTGATAAAATCAAGGAATTACGGAATTCTTTTACGGAAGAAGGAATGAAGTCATTGAAAGATGTCGAATATATCGGCAAAGAAAATCTGGATGGTAAAGAAGCGTTGGCTTATCGTTACAAAACCGAAACAAAAGATGTGCCGTCCGTCAACTCAAAAATTTGGATTGGCGCGGATAACGGTCTGCCTTTGAAAATTGAAATTGAAAAAACCGGTAAAGGTTCGGCGTTGATGACGACAAGTTACGATTATGATAAAGAAATCAAGATAGAAGCGCCGACTGTGAAATAGAGATTTTGGATGATATGAATACTGATACTTCGACAATTACAACCCAAAAACATTATCCGCCGCCGATTTCGGATAATGCGGACATTTTTTATCCTGAAACCGATGAGAATATTATGCCCGAAGGAATTCAACATTTCTTATTATCCGTTCATTTGGCTTCGACGCTATTGACTTTTTTTGCCAGCCGAAACGATGCGAAAGTTTTCGGAAATGTAATGCTTTATTACGAAGAAAACAATCCAAAAAAAGTAATCTCGCCTGATTTAATGGTTTGTTTCGGATTGCAGAAATTGCCGCATCGTGTTTATAAACTTTGGGAAGAAAAAATCGTGCCGTCGGTCGTCATTGAATTTGCATCGGAAACGACCTGGTTTAACGATGTCAGCACGAAACTGGCGATTTACCAGCGGCTCGGCGTGAAAGAGTATTACATTTACGATGTCGAATACGCGCACTTGCCGGCGGCTTTGATGGCTTATCGTTTGGACAACGGCGTGTTAGTGGAAATTGAAGTCGCAGACAAACGGATACTAAGTCCGTCATTAGGATTAGAATTGGTTGACACGGGCGAAACGCTTCGTTTTTTTAATTCCGAAACCAACGAATTTTTAATGACGATGGAAGAAATGGCGCAAAAATTAGCTGAATTGGAAAAACAAAATGGCAGAAACAAACGGAAATAATTTAATTTCTTTGCAAAATCTGAAAGTCCACTTTAATTTGGGCGGCGGCGGATTTTTTGACAAAATCTCCGGCGGAAGTAAAGTGCGTCGCGTTGTTAAAGCGGTGGACGGCGTAACGCTGGACATCAAAAAAGGCGAAACTTTGGGGCTTGTCGGTGAATCGGGTTGCGGAAAATCAACGCTTGGCAAAGCGATTTTGCGCCTTACAGAACCAACCGGCGGACAGGTTTTCTATAACGGTAAAGATTTGGCAAATCTTTCACAAAGCCAAATGCGCGAAGAACGCAAAAATCTGCAAATGATTTTTCAAGACCCGTATGCTTCGCTCAATCCGCGAATGACTGTCGGACAAATTATCGGCGAACCGATTCGCACTTTTGATTTGGCAAACGGCGGCGATGTTGAAGAAATTGTCAAAGATTTGATGGAAACGGTCGGGATGAGCCGCCGTTTTATCAAACGCTATCCGCACGAATTTTCGGGCGGTCAACGCCAACGCATCGGCATTGCGCGGGCGCTGGCGGTTGACCCGGAATTTATTGTCGCCGACGAACCGATTTCCGCGTTAGACGTTTCGATTCAAGCGCAAATTATGAACTTGATGGAGAAACTCCAAGCCGAAAAGAATTTAACATATCTTTTCATCTCGCACGATTTACGCGCTGTGCGCCATCTTTCCGACAGAGTTGCCGTAATGTATCTCGGCAAAATCGTCGAACTCGCCGAAGGAAAGGAAATTTACAGCGACCCGTTGATGCCTTATACAAAAGCATTGATTTCCGCCGTTCCCGTGCCTGACCCGGAAATTGAAGCCAAGCGGACGCGAATTATTTTAACGGGCGACGTGCCTTCGCCGATAAATCCGCCTTCAGGTTGTAATTTCCATACGCGCTGTCCGTATGCAATTGAAGAATGTAAGAAGATTGAACCGCAGCTTGCTGAAACAAAACCAAATCACTATGCCGCTTGTATTAGAATAAGTGCGGAATATCCGTATATCGGGGAAAACGAAAAAAAGGGTTTGGGAGTAGTTGGGAATTAAAAGATTATTTGGTAAATCGGGACTAAATAAAAAGGGAAGCAAAACGCTTCCCTTTTGGATTAAAATGAAAAAAATACCTCTTAATTTAGCTGGTTGCGGCATTTGCCAAATCACGAAGATTTCTTACTTTGTCATGCGCCGCATTTACAGCTTCCGATTGTTTTTGAACAAGAGTATTCACATTTGCCGGTAAGGATTCGGCAAGCGCATCCTTATATGCTTTTTTTGCCGCATCTTCTCCGCGTTCGGCTTCATTCAAAATCGCGCTTTCGTCTTGTCCGGTAACAGCCGATTTGATATTTATCCAACCGCGATGAAGCGAAGCCGAAACGCTTCCTGCCGTTTCCGGGTCGCCGCCCATTTCACGCACAAGCGATTGCAGTTCGCCTGCAAATTGGGAACGCTGCTGTGATAATTCATAAAAAACAGTTTTCAAATCGCTTCGTTCCACGCCTTCGGCTGATGTCTTAAAACCATCTTGTCCGTCTTTGCAAGTTTCGATTAAATTGTTAAGTGTCGAAATAACATCTTCATTTGTCATAATTATTCTAATGCCTCCTTGAAATATAAACCTTAGTCATTCGTTAAACTTAAAACGCTTTTGACATAAAAATTATTCAATACAATAGATGTGCCAAACTCTCATACTTTGCAAATGCAGGACTTTTGCAAAATATAAAATTTAGCGTGAAACATAACAAGACGATTTCTATGTATCAAATACGTTCAAATAAAAAGTTTTCTCGCCGCCCGATTTTAGGGAAACTATTAAAAACTCTGCTCCCACATCTTTCAAAGCCTTTTTCGGCTTAAACAATTCGCTTTGTTCAAAACCGTCTGCTGCTAAAACTGCAATTTTTCTCGCGTCTAATTTTTTATCTATAAAACCTCCTTGTAGTTTGAGCATCAAACGACTGTAAGAACTAAATTTGCGTTTAATCTTCAATGGTAATGGCAGCGATTTGTTTGCGATAATTGTTTTATCCGAATAAAATCAGCATATCTTTTTCTTGAAAATTAAAGCCGATTGGTTATATTTAACTTAACAAGTATTCTCTGGAAACAATGGAAAATCTTCGATGAAGGTGTAAATATCGGCTCAAATCTCAAATGAAAACGCGCAAACAACCAAACAAATATCTGTGGAAAGATATACAAGATGAATTAGCCGACAAAAATGGCGTGGCGGTTGTTGTCGTGGACGAAAATTCATCGGTTGTTCACGAATCAAACAATAATTCAATTTGCCAAACTTTATATTCCTCGGAAAAATTCGCGCCCGAATGCGACAAGTTTTGCGGACAGGCTTTTGCGATGGCAAGCCAAGCCGAAAAAACGGTTGAATATCAATGCTATGCCGGTTTGGATTGTCGCGCCGTGCCGATTAAAAAAGATGAAAAAACGCAATTTGTTGCCATTGTCGGCAGAGCATTTACAAAAGCCGCCAGTTACCGCAATGCAACGGAACAAGCTATTTCAGGCGATTGGAAGCAATTTCCGCCGACCAGGTTTTTTGAAAATGTTTTATTGAAAGGTTCGGCTAAAGATTTGGAAAATGTTGCTCAGAGCGTCGGGAATTTTAACGATGAACAAAAATACGCGCTGATGCAGTTTGCCGACAAAGGGCAAAAGAATGAAAGTTTTGGCAGCAAAGCTCTTGACGATTCAAAAAAAGTTAAAACTCCGGGCGAAAAAAATACAGAAGCAGCGCAAGCCGACGAACTCGGCAAATTAGTCGCGCAATTTCACAACGCAACAGCCCAAACAGCAATCGTTTCAGAAAAAATCAAACAAAAAAACAGCGAAGAAGCCGAAGAGATTGCCGCGTGGCGTTCGCGTTTCGGTTCGCTTTTGAATCTAAGTTATAAACAAGCGTGTCATTCGATTCTGGATTTTATTTCCAAACGCTATTCGCTAAATTCTTTAGCCTGGCTCGAGCGTAGGGAAAATCGGTTAATAATGGTTTTTGCCGTCGGAAGATTAAAAAATCAGCAAATTCAAATCAGTATTTCGGCTGATGATGAACGACTTAAAAATGCCGTGCAAAGAGAAGTCTCGCTTGAATTGCACGGAAGAAAAAATGGGGAAAAGAACGCCGAACTGCAAAGAATCCAACTTTTTCCGATTGCCGTCGGCGGCGAAATTCGGAGCGGATTGGTTGTGGGCGATGAAGTTATCAGTAAAAAAACGCAACGCCACATTGCACGTTTTTGTCAAAACATCGCTTCGGAACTGGAGATTCTGCGGCTTCGTGAAGAACTTACGCGGCGCGGTTGGCTCGAGCGTGCGGTGCAAAAATTTAATGAAAATTTAAGCGAGATTGATTCGGAAGATTTTTGGTCGCGTCTAACGCAAATTTCCGCCGAACTGCTGCGAGCCGAGCGCGGTTCGCTTCTGCTTCTAGATGAAAAATCCGACGCTCTGGTCGTTAAAGCGGCAATCGGCAATAACGCCGACGCAATCAAAAATGAAAAGGAAAATCCGGGTAAAAGAGTTGCCCGACAGGTGTTGGAAAGCGGAAAATCTTTGGTCGTGGCGGATATTGACAAAATCGGTCTGCAAGCCGCGCCGCTTGAGTGGAAATACAAATCAAAATCATTTATCAGCTATCCGCTCACAATCGGAACAAGGAAAATCGGCGTGTTAAATTTGACGGATAAAACCGACGGAGAAATTTACAGCGAATTTGATTTGGAACTTCTCGATGCGATTATGCCGCAACTCGCCGTTTTGATTGACCGCGCCGCTTTAAAACATAAAGCCGGAGAATTTGAGCAGCTTTCCGTAACCGACGCTTTAACAGGACTTCTGAATCGTCGTTATCTGGAAGAACGCCTGGCGGAAGAAATCAAACGCTCAAATCGGGACGGCTTTCCGATGAGTTTTATGATGATTGACGTTGACGAATTCAAATCTTATAACGACAATTTTTCGCATCCCGAAGGCGATAAAGCCTTAAAACTCGTTGCCCATTGTTTGAAAGATACTTTGCGCGATGCAGACGTGGCAGCACGTTACGGCGGCGAAGAATTCTCTGTTTTGCTGCCGCGAACCACTTCCAATAAGGCGAAAACCCTTGCCGAACGTATTCGTGAAAAGATCGAATCAACCGAATTCCCGAACCGGCAAGTGACGGTCAGTATCGGGATTGCCAGTTGTTCGCGCATCATTTGCAACGCCCAGGAAATAATTTCGGCGGCGGATAAGGCACTCTATGAAGCAAAGCGGCGCGGCAGAAATAATGTGCAGATTTTTGAGAGTATGGATAATGGAAAAGATTAAGTTTTATATTGGTTGAGCGACACCTGTTAATTCCAGGTTTATAATTAAATGCTACGCAGTTGAAAATAAAAAGTTGGAATTAGCAGCGATGCTTTTATTGAAAAATAGTTTAGAGTGCAGAGTTTATAGTTTCGTGTTTTTAACTCTGAATTCTTGACTATAAACTTTGCACTATTTTTCAAAAGAAAACCGTGCGCTTTGGTCAATTCTTTTTTCATCTGCGTGAATTCTAATTACGCTCAGGCTTCAATTAAATAACAAAAAATCCACTACATTAGTTTGAAAGTTTTTGTTTTAGTAAAATTTGTAAATTAAATAGGGTGAAAATTAACAATATGTTACAGTTGAACGTGGTTTGTTCATCCAATAAATTAGAATTTAATTGTTTTCTGTAATTAAACCAAAAAATCGAGGAGGAAAATGGAACTTGACTTATATCACAAAGTTTTAGCGAAACTTTATGAAGTTACAGAAGGAAAAGATTCGCAAGCGGTTAATTTAAAGGATTTGGTAAAAAGCCAGGGGTTTTTAGGCAATTATCCTGATATTTTCCAATTCTTAGATAGTCAGGGCTGGATTTCCGAAACAGCCAAGGCGGATTATATACGAATAACGCATTGGGGCGTCAAAGAGGCAAAAAAATCGCAAAGTAATGAACCCGATGCTTTAGCAGATTTAAAAAAAGAAGCTAATCATTTAGTTAAACAAACCAGGGAATTTATCATTACGGTTGAAGAATTTGCGGTTCAAACATCCGTTGAAAATTTCAAACAGGTTGAAAAACAAATTGAAGAAATAAAATTAACAATTACCAGATTAAAAGAAAACGTCCGATAGCTCGCTTGCTATTAAACATTATTTTCGTGTATGATACTCGTTTCCTAGTAAAAGCGTGGGAACGTGACACGTGGGTTTCGCGCCCACTTTTTATTTGGGCAAAAGACGACGCGATGAAGCATTCGGTTGAAAAACAAATCAGGGAAATTGCCGTTCGGGTAGCGGAAGAAAACATTGTCGAATTTGTCCACGCAGAAGTTGCAGGTGCCAGCAGAAATTTGACGGTTCGCGTGTTTATTGATAAGGAAGGCGGCGTAACGCACGAAGATTGTGCGCTGGTCAGTCGGCAAATTGAAGCGGTTCTTGATGCGGAAGACATCGTTGCATTAACCTACACGCTGGAAGTATCGTCGCCCGGTTTGGAGCGCGGTCTTTACAGTTTAAAGGATTTTGAGAAGTTTGCCGGACATCCTGCAAAAGTTAAAACCGAAACCGCAATTGACGGGCAAAAGAATTTTCGCGGGCGCATTGTCAGTATCGAAAACGAGGAAATCATTTTCGATGACAAAACAAAAGGAAATGTGCGTTTTCCATATAGCATCGTTGCCAAGGCAAACTTGGAAATTGATTTAGAAGAAGAATTAAAGCGTAATGGTTAATGGTAAATGGTTAATGGTAAATTAAGAAAATTTATTAACCATTAACCATTTACCATTAACCATTTACAAAGTTATGACATCCATCGGACAAAGTATCGAAGCATTAGTCAGCGAGCAGGGAATTGACCGCGATTTGGTCATTGAAGCGATGAAGGAAGCGGTCAAAGCCGCCGCCCGCAAACAATTTAAATCGCAGGATAAAACCGGCGAGAGCATTGAAGTTGACTGGAACAACGAAGAGGGAATTATTGAAATTTCCGCGCAAAAAACCGTTGTCAACGAAGTAGAAAACCCACAAACCGAACTGTCGCTGGTCGAAGCGCAGGAACTCGCAGGCGATGATGTCGAAATCGGCGATATGCTCCTGATTCCTTTGCCGACCGAAGAACTAGGACGCATTGCCGCGCAAACCGCCAAACAAATTTTGGTGCAGAAAGTGCGCGAAGCCATCCGCGAAAAAGTTTATGAGGAATATGTTGACAAAATCGGGACGCTTATCAACGGAACGGTCAAACGCTTTGAACGCGGCGATATGATTATTGATATGGGCAATAATCTCGAAGCGATTTTGCCGCGCAATGAACAGGCGCGAAACGAAACCTGGAATCAAGGCGAACGGGTTCGCGTCGTTATCGAAGACGTTTCCAAAGATTTGCGCGGACAGCAAATAAAAGTTTCACGCGCTTCGGCGGCACTTCTCAAGCGTCTGTTCGAGATGGAAGTTCCCGAAATTTATGATGATACGGTCGTCATTAAATCGGCGGTGCGCGAACCGGGCGACCGGGCGAAAATTGCCGTTACTTCAAATGAAAAAGATGTTGACCCGGTGGGCGCGTGCGTCGGAATGAAAGGTTCGCGTGTGCAGTCAATTATTAAAGAACTGCGCGGCGAAAAAATTGACATTATTGAATGGTCGGATGAGCCGTCGGTGTTTGCCGCAAACGCGCTTTCACCGGCGAAAGTTTCGCAAGTGCGGATTACCGACATCAACAATCGTAAGATGGAAGTTATCGTCACGGAAGACCAGCTTTCTTTAGCCATCGGAAAGCGCGGTCAAAATGTGCGGCTGGCAACGCGGCTGGTCGGTTGGGATATTGACATCGTCAGCGAAGATTTGTTGAAGAAGGAAATCGCGCTGCAAATGGGCAAAATGATGGCTTCCGGCGAAGCCGTTCCGATTACGGCTCTGCAAGGCGTGTCGCCGGTGCAGGCTGACGATTTGAAGGAAAAAGGCATTACCGATGTTGATGGTTTGGCGGCGACTTCGGTTGACGATTTAGTTGATATTTTGGACATTAGTTTGGACGAAGCCGAACAGATTTTGGCATCGGCGAAAGCAATTGTGGAAGCGCGAAACGCTCAGACGGAAACTACCGGAACTGAGGAAGAAACTTCGGAAAATCAAACTGAAGAAACAGTTGAATCTAAAAATGACAAAACTGAATCCACGCCGGAAAACGATTCGGGAAATGCGGAAGTAAATACCGGGTCAACACAGGAAACCGTTTCGGAAAACGATGATGATAATCCGTCAATTGAAGAAATTGCGGAAACATCGGAGGAAGATACGGCAGTAAAAGAAGCGGTTGATGAAAATTCAACCGAAGGTAAAGAATAAATTGTGAGATTTATTCATTTCAGCAAAAGGAATATGCAAAACGGATTATCGTCTGAAAACGATAACTCCGTTATAAAAGATAAATATGCCCGTAGGAACATCAGTTCGGATTTACGATTTAGCACGAGACCTCAAGCAAGATACCAAGCGCGTCATCGAAGATTTGCGGCGTGAAGGCGCAGATGTGTCTGTGCCGTCCAACTCCGTCAGCAAAGAATTGGCGGAAAAAGTTCGTAACAGATACTTTCCGAAAGTTGACACCGCACCGAAGCGAACAATCAAAATAATTAAAAAGGAAACGATTAAAAAACCGGAGAACTCTGTTGAAGAGGAAATGCCGGAAATTGTCGCTACAACTCAAATCCAACCGGGAATAGAAAAAGTAGAGCAAAACGGAGATGTTGATACTGCCGCACCTGTTACCGATGAGGAAAAATCGGAAAAATCTGCCCGCAATATCAGAAAACTTCAGAAAAAGGTCGAAGCAAAGCCGCTGGAAGAATCAATTATCACGGAAGAAAAGCCGGAAGGTATTGCAGAAACAGCCGAATTTGAAAAAGTTGAAACTTTGCCGGAAGCAGAATCCATTTCCGTAGAATCTAAAGTAGAAGAACTGCAAGCCGAAAAGCCGAAAGAATTAAAAACCGTCACCAGAATTTTTCGTCCGACGGGAACACAGGTTAAACAACTCACCTTGACCAAAGAAGCGCGGGAAGCAGGCATTAAACCCGGCGAACGAATGATAAGCGAAGCTCCGACTAAAACCGGAAAACTGCAAACCGATAAAAAGGAAAAACCCAAAAGAGAAGCCCGCCGTGACGGTCGCGGAGGACGCAGCCCCGAATTTCGCGGAACACCCGGCGAAACTTCCACACCGAAAACAGTTTATACGCCGCCGGCTGACCAGCGCAAAAAATTCGGACGTTCCAGCGGTAAGAAAACCGGCAAGAGATTTGAGGATAAAGGCGGAAGATTTGCAGAAAGAGATTTTGCCGCACCGCGTCCGCGTTCGATTGAAGAGCGTATTCTGGACCAGGTCGGTAAAGTTGAAACCGGTAATCTTAAACAAGTTCGTTTGACCGACGGCGCGACCATCCGCGAATTTTCCGAAGCACTCGGCGTGACGCCGCGTGATATTGTTCAACTGCTCGTCAAACGAGGCATTTTTGCCACGCTTAACCAACCAATCGGCGATGCTATGGGATTGGAATTGGGCAGAACACTCGGTTATGACGTCAGTTTTGTGCCGTTTGAAGAAATGGTCATCGAGCAGGAATTTGAAGAACTGATTGCGGCTGACAGCGATGATGCCGAACTGCCGCGCCCGCCGGTCGTAACGGTCATGGGTCACGTTGACCACGGTAAAACTTCATTGCTTGACGCGATTCGTTCCGATAATGTTGCCGAAGGCGAAGCGGGCGGAATCACGCAGCATATCGGCGCATACAGCGTTTTTGTTCCGAATCCTGACAATCCCGGTGAAAAACGTCGTGTTGTTTTTCTCGACACGCCCGGACACGAAGCCTTTACTTTGATGCGCGCGCGCGGTGCAAAAGCGACGGATGTGGTGATTTTGGTCGTCGCGGCTGACGATGGTGTAATGCCGCAGACGGTTGAAGCCATTGACCACTCAAAAGCAGCGGGCGTTCCGATTATCGTAGCAATTAACAAAATTGACAAACCCGGTGCAAATCCCGATAAAGTCAAGCAAGGTCTGGCAACTCAAGGTTTGCAGCCGATTGAGTGGGGCGGCGAAACGGAAATGATTGAAGTTTCCGCCAAACAACATCAAAATCTTGATACATTACTCGAAACCGTTCTTCTGTCAACCGATATTTTGGATTTGAAAGCAAGCCCGACGCGCCGTGCTTCGGGTGTTGTCCTGGAAGCAAAACTCGATAAAGGTCGCGGTTCTGTGGCAACTGTTTTGGTGCAGCAGGGAACTTTGCGGGTCGGCGACCCTTTCATCGTCGGACAATTTTACGGAAAAGTCCGCGCCATGTTCGATGACCGTGGCGGAATAGTAATCGAAGCGCCGCCGGCAACACCGGTCGAAGTTCTCGGTCTGCAAGGCGTTCCGCAAGCCGGGGATACTTTTCAAGTCGTTTCCGATATTGACAAAGCGCAAACTATCGCCAGCCAGAGGCAAATTCACGCCCGCAACGTGGCGATGCTCAAGACAACCAAGCGCGGTATCGAATCGCTCGGACTCGCAGAAGTCAAAGAATTGCTCGTTCTTTTGAAAGCCGACGTGCAAGGTTCGGTTGAGGTTCTCAAATCCACGCTTGAAAAACTTTCAACTGAAAAGGTGAAAGTGCGCGTGATTCGTTCAGGCGTCGGCGCGATTACCGAATCGGACGTTTTACTCGCTTCGGCGACGCAAGCCGACCAAGCCTCAACCGCCGTTGTCATTATCGGTTTTAATGTGCGTCCCGGAAAGCGTGCCGTCGAAACCGCCAGGCAGGAAGATGTTGATATTCGTCTGCATTCAATCATTTACAAGGTTGAAGAAGAAATTACGGCGGCAATGATTGGAATGCTTGATGCGGTCGAAAAAGAAACGATTCTCGGCAAAGCACTTGTTCTGGAAGCATTCAAAGTTTCAAAAGTCGGCACAATCGCCGGTTGCCGCGTCACCGACGGAGTTATCAGGCGACAGGCAAAAGCGCGGCTTATCCGCGATGACGTCGTCGTTTGGGAAGGCGATATTGATTCGCTCAAACGATTTAAAGACGATGCGAGCGAAGTCCGCCAAGGTTTTGAATGCGGAATCGGTTTGGTCAATTTCAACGACATCAAGACAAATGATGAAATCGAAGCGTTCACAATCGAGAAAATCGCGCCGACGGAATTATAAATTATGATTACGGGAATAAGAGAAAAAACGATTGTTCAAGAAGGTGGAAAAGTTGAAATTCTATCTTCCGATTTGCCGATTGGAACGGAGGTTGAGGTTATCGTGTTGGTTGAAGAAGAACAAGACACGACGGAATATTTGCTTTCAACCGAAGCCAATCGCCGACATTTGGAACAAGCGATGCGCGATGCGGAAGATCCAAAAAAACGAATTTACATTGATGTTGAAAATCTATGAGAAAGATTTCATTTCTTCCCGAAGCCTTCGAAAATTATAATGATTGGGTAAGCGAAAATAAAAAGATTCACACGAAAATTGCCGGACTCATAAAAGACATTCAACGCAATCCGTTTTGGGGAATCGGCAAACCGGAATCTTTGAAACACGAACTAAAAGGGCTTTGGTCAAGACGCATAACAGATGAGCATCGTCTGGTTTATAAAGTTAGTGATGAAGAAATTTTAATTTATTCGTGCCGGTTTCATTACGAGAAATGAGAAGACCCGAAAGATTGGCAGAAACATTACGCGCCGAGATTACGGAAATTGTCGGTTACGAACTTAATGACCCGCGTTTGATAGCCGTTACCGTAACGGATGTTCGCGTGTCCGACAATCTGCGCGAAGCAAAAGTATTTGTCGTTGTTCAAGGCGACGAAAAAGAAACTAAAGAGGCGCTCAAAGCATTACAAAATGCCGCCACTTTTGTCAGACAACAAGTTGCGTTAGATCTTGACCTGCGCCACGCGCCGATTTTGAATTTCGTGCGCGATACAGTAGAAGAAAATGCGATTCGCGTTGATGAACTTCTGAAAGATTTACCGCCGCAAGGGGAATTTATTGAAAAGGAATGAAAACAGTGATAAATGAAAAGTGAGAAGTGAAAAGTAAAAAACAATTTAACTTCTCACTTCTCACTTTTCACTTATCACTTTTTAAAGATGTTAAGTCAAGTAGTAGAGTTAATTGAAAACAAACAGAATTTTGCCATCACCACGCACGTCAGACCGGACGGCGACGGAATTGGTTCGTCTTTGGGTTTATGCTGGCTGCTGCGTTCTCTGGGCAAAAATGCAGAAGTCATCGTCAGCGACGGTATTCCCGTTTCATACCGGCAACTTCCGGGCGCGGACGAAATCCGTCAAGTAACGGAAATTGACAAACAATATGACGCGATTTTCGTGATGGAATGTTCCGACATTGCGCGTCCGCAAATCAAAGGTCTGGAAAATCAATTCGTCGTCAACATTGACCATCACGCCACCAGCGAACATTTCGGCACAATCAATTGGATTGATGCGACGGCTTCGGCAGTCGGCGAGATGATTTATAATCTTTGCAAAGCAATCGGCGGGCGCATTACAAAAGAAATTGCCGAATGCGTTTATCTGGCACTGGTAACCGACACCGGCTCGTTTCATTTCCCGAATACAACCGAACGAACTCTGAAAGTCGCTTCCGAACTCATCAAAGTCGGAGTCAAACCCGCAGACATTTCGCAAGCCGTCTATAACAGCTATCCGTGGAGTCGGATTGAGTTAATGCGCCGGGTTCTCGCCACCGTCAAACGCGATGCGAGCGGCAAAGTCGCGTGGATGCGCCAAACACTTGAGATGAAAGAAATTTCCGGCGCGGTGGACGGCGACAACAGCGGTTTTGTCAACATTCCGCTTTCTGCCAAAGAAGTCGAAGCAGCAGTTTATATGCGCGAAGTCGAACCGAATGTCTTCCGCGTCAGCCTGCGTTCAAAAGACGGCATAAACATAGCGAGAGTTGCCGAAAAATTCGGCGGCGGCGGGCATAAAAATGCGGCTGGCTGCCGGGCAACAGGCGATTGGGACGCGAACGAACGTGAAATCGTTTCGGCGGTGATTGAAGCGGTGGAGAAGAGTTTATAGAGTGGTTGAGTTTGTTGAGAAAGATTTATACTCAACAAACTCAACAAACTCAATGAACTCAATGAACTCAATGAATTCTAAAGAAAAGCGATACAAGTGGCGGCGCGAAGGCTATAAAGAAAATACCAAAGGATTATTAATGGTCAATACGGGCGACGGCAAGGGCAAAACGACCTGTGCGCTCGGTTTGATGATGCGGGCGGCTGGTCGCGGTATGCGCTGTTGTATGATTCAATTTATGAAGTCAAAAAACGACCGCTACGGCGAACACGAATCGGCGGAAATGCTCGGAATCGAAATTCACACGATGGGTGACGGTTTCACCTGGGACACAGACGATAAAACGCAGGATATTAAAACCTCGGAAGAAACCTGGGCTTTATGCGTGAAAAAATTGCGAAGCGGAGAATATGATTTACTTGTTTTTGACGAACTCGTTTATGTTTTGGATTATAAATTTTTAGATTTAAACGAAGTTCTTAACGAAATCAAAGAAGTCCGCGCCAAACAATCAAATTTGCATATTGTTTTAACCGGCAGAAATGCACCGCAAGAACTTATTGACGCGGCAGACCTCGTAACCGAAATGAAGGAAATCAAGCATCCTTTCCACGCGGGAATTTTCGCGCAGCAGGGAGTTGAGTTCTAACCTTAACCCAAGTTGCTAATTATCGAAAATATGAAGAACTTTACCGTCAAATCGCAGAGATTCACTGAGGAGTTTGCTTTTCTCCGCGTTTTCAACTCTGAATTCTTGACTCTAAACTCTGCACTATTGTTCAAAAGAAACCTCCAACTTCAGTCAATCCTATTTTTAACTGCATAAGTCCTAAAAATTAACTAAATCAGACCCAAAAAATGGATGACATTTAATTAAAAATTAAATTAAAACATAGAAAAAGGGAATGATTTTTTTTTAATCATGACAGTCAGTTCCGCAAGACTTTCATTTGCTTTGTCATAAATTGCAGGTGAATATTTATATTTAACAGCATTTTCTTCAAATTCGTCCAAATCCAAAACCTCAAACGAAAAATCTTTCCAAACCAACACATCAATATCCAAATCTACATAATCCAAAATTCGTTTCTCGAATGCCGGCGGCATATTGATGTTGCAATAAAAATTCCGTAAATCGCCGTCAGGTTCGTGAAAGCGAAAAACATTATACCAACGGTCGAGCCAGTAAAATTCATAGCTGATAGTTCCGCGTCGGATAACGCCGAGATGTGGATGTTCTATTTCCTTATCAAATTCTCCGACAAACGTGAGAAGAAAATTTTCCTGCTTAATTAATTCCGCTTTCCAACTTCGATGAATTTTCCCGTCAAATTTTCTGGAGTTGATTGTGATTAGTTTATTTTGGTTTATCATTTTAAGTGCGACAATCTTTTCGTAAGTCTAAAACTATACTCAGGCTGTATTAAAAAGCTAATTAGAAATTTGAAGAAAAACATCTTCCAGATTTGAAGGGCGAAGCAACATCGGACGTGAACCGTAATACTGCATCAAAGGCAAAAGTTCGTCGGCAGTTTCGGCAAAATAAAGATGTGCCGTGCCGCGTTTTATCGCTAAAAGACGAGAGTCCGCTTTTTGTAAAAAAACTTCATCAGCTTCGCGGATTTCCAGCGCATAATTTTTTACTTTTTCGGCAATCAATTCTCGCGGAACGCCTTCGGCAACGATTTTTCCGTGTGCCATTACCAAAAGCCGTTGGCAAAGTTTTTCCGCTTCGTCCATATAGTGCGTGGAAAGCACAATCGTTAAATTTTCCGTGCGGCGCAATTCTTCCAACTTTTCCCAAATTTCCTGCCTGACATTCGGGTCAAGTCCTGTCGTCGGTTCATCGAGCAGCAAAATTTTAGGTTTATGTAAAAGTGCGCGGGCGATAATCAAGCGACGTTTCATACCGCCCGAAAGCGCGTCAACCTTGGCATTTTTCTTTCCGGTAAGTCTGATAAAATCAAGCAATTCCAGGCTTCTTTGCAGAGCAATATCTTTAGAAAGTCGAAAATATCTTGAATAAACAAGCAGATTTTCCAGCACATTCAAATCAGGATCGAGATTATTTTCCTGCGGAACTATTCCGAGAATCGAGCGAATCTCTCTTTCATTGTTCTTGACATCGAAGCCTTCAACAAAAAGTTCACCGTTTGTCAGCGGCGAGCGACACGCAATCATCCGCATTGTGGTTGATTTTCCGGCGCCGTTTTCACCCAAAATGGCAAAGGTTTCACCGCGTTTGACATTAAAGTTGATGTCGTCAACGGCGCGAAAATTACCGAAATTTTTAATTAAATGTTTTGCTTCGACGGCAAAATTCATAAGTTTTGAGTTTATAAACCGGATTGTTCGGCTGCAACCCTGGCAATCAAATTTATCTTTAATTTGTCAAAAAGTTGGAACAGAATAAGTTTCTCGGTTTCGGTAAAATTTAAGAAAATTTGTGCTTCAATTTTAACCCATTGTTCTTCAATCAGACTTCTAAATTCTAAAGCCTTTTCAGTCAGAAAAACCCGCATAATGCGCCCGTCTTTTTGCTCTTTTTGACTGATAACAAAATCGTTTTCAACTAAATTTTTAACCATTTTATTAACCGTCGGCGGAGCTAAATTGAGATTTTTTGATAGTTCAATCTGGCTTTGCCCGTCTTGTTTCCAAAGGGAAATGAGAACGAATACCTGTCCGCTATGCAGATTAATTTCGTTCATTGATTTTTCAAGAGTTGTCCAATATAAATTGGAAATCGGTGTTAATAAATAGGTTATGGTATTTTCAATATCAATCATAAAATCATTAGCAGACGAATTAAATTTTATTAGCAATCTTATAATTAGCAAACTAACAATAATTTCTTAGTTTGCTAATTATCAAGTATAAAGCAATTTATATTTTTTTTGAAATGTATTAAAATTAAAGTATGGAAAAACAACAAAATAAATACGAACTAAAATTATTACTGTTAAAAAAGGCGCGGCTGGAACTTTTGAAATTGCATAAACTGTTAGTGGATATTGAAAGAGAAAACTACGAAAAAGACAATGGTAAAATAACCGGCGGACAATTTTTGCATCTTTTGGTGAATGATGCGAATTTTTCTTGGTTGAGAAAGTTTTCTACTCTTATAGTTGAAATTGATGAAATGCTCGATTTGGATGACGGCTACACGGAAAATATGATTGAAAAGCAATTTTCTCAGATGCGGAATTTGCTCGGTTTGGAGATAGCGGACGAAGACTTTAAGACAAAATATCGAAATGTTTTGCAGAATAATTCAGAGGTTGCGGGAAAACATAGCGAACTGAAAAATCTTTTGGCAAAAAAATAAAAAGGCGTGAAAGTTTTCACGCCTTTTTATTTTAGTTTTGAAGGAATTATTTTCTACCGCTCTTCTTCCAATCATCCAAAAATGAATTTAAGCCTTTGTCTGTTAAAGGATGTTGGATAAGTTGATTTAAGACCTTAAAGGGAACCGTCGCCACATCCGCGCCTGCCAGAGCGCAGTCAACAATATGCAGCGGATGACGAATACTGGCTGCCAAAACTTCCGTTTCAAAACCGTAATTGTCATAAATTTGGACAATATCGTGAATAAGTTTCATACCGTTTTCCGAGATGTCATCGAGCCGCCCGATAAACGGCGAAATATAACTTGCGCCCGCCTTTGCCGCCAGAAGCGCCTGCGAAGCCGAAAAACACAAAGTTACATTGACCTTTGTGCCTTCTTCCCGAAAAATTCGCGTCGCCTTCAAACCGTCCCAGGTCAACGGACATTTAACCACGACATTCGGCGCGATTTTCGCCAATTCCCGACCTTGTTTTAACATCCCTTCGGTGTCCAAAGCCGTAACTTCCGCCGAAACGTCGCCTTTCACAATTTCGCAAATTTCGGCAATCCTTTTGTTAAAATCAACATCGCCTTCTTTTGCCACCAAAGACGGATTTGTCGTTACACCGTCAATCAATCCGAGTTCATTTGCTTCTTTTATTTCATCTAAATTTGCCGTATCAATAAAAAATTTCATTTCATTTCTCCTTATAAATCCGTTTCTATTTGTTCGGAACTATACTCAATAATAAATTGATAGCCATAATAACCAAACTGGTAATCGCAAAACCTCTATTTTTTCCGTATTTCAACGCAACAAAACCTGAAACAACTCCGCTAAAAAGTAAAAGTAACCAAATAATAAAATGGCTGGAAGCGAGAAAACTTATCGTATCGTTATAATTTGTCTTGTTCAAATACAGCCATTGCCAGTAATTATGCGACAGAGCCAACACAATCGGCGCAACTTCAATAACCTTGTATCCCTGATAAGTTACTTTTTCCTTAATGTTGGCGAGCTTGTTGGTCTCCTTGTTTTGTAAAACTGTTTCATTTGAAAATTTAAGGTCAACCGTCGAAGGCGTGGTAAAATCACTCAAAACTGCGGTTCTGGCATTTGAAGTATTTTCATTTTTAGAAAAAACTAATCGTGTTCCGTCTTCGAGGCAAAATTCCAGAGTATCATCGAGATATTCAACATTACATTTCGGACAGCTTTTCATCAATTTAAGTTTTTACAGGATTTCTCAATATCCCGATTCCTTCGATTTCAACTTCAACGACATCGCCGTCGTTTAATTTTGAAACTCCCGACGGAGTTCCGGTGGCAATAATATCGCCTGCATTCAAAGTCATCTGATTCGAGATATATCTTATCAAAAAAGGAACAGGGAAAACCATCTGAGAAGTTCGTCCGTCTTGTTTAATTACGCCGTTGACTCTGGTTGTCAGGCGAATATCCGCAATGTCCAATTCGGTTTCGATAAACGCGCCAATCGGACAAAAGGAATCAAATGATTTTGCCCGCGTGAACTGCACATCTTTGCGCTGCAAATCTCTGGCGGTGACGTCGTTTAAGCAAGTATATCCAAAAATATAATCGAGCGGATTATCATTATCGGACAAATTTTTACAACTTCGTCCGATAACGACGGCAAGTTCGCCTTCGTGTTCGACTTGATTGGATTGTTCGGGAATTAAAATTGATTCGCCTTCGGTAATTATTGCCGACGGCGCTTTCAAAAAGAGAAGCGGATCTTTCGGAACTTCATTGCCGAGTTCGGCGGCGTGTTCGGCGTAATTGCGCCCGACGCAGACGATTTTTGATGGCGAAGCGGGCGGTAGAAATTTTACGTTTTCAATCTTCGTGTATTTGGTTAATTTGACTGCGCCGCCTGGCTGGCTTATATCCTCTAAATCATCAAGCGGAAAAACCGAATCATTATTGATTGCTCCCCAATGTTTTTCGTTTTTATACTCAAAATGGCAAAGTTTCATAAATTTTACGGCGCGGTTTCGGACACAATTTCCGAAGGTTCGCCGGTATTTCCGGTCGTGTCGGTAGCGGTTAAGTAATAAAAATAAGTCTTGCCCGATTCGACTTTTGCATCTTGAAAGGTACTGGTTGTCAAAAGTTCAGGCGTTAAGTTTTGCCATTCGGATAACGGCAAATTTTTGTCCGTTGAACGATATACGCGATAACCCGCGATGTCTTTTTCGGGATTCGTGGCGAAAAAGATTGATAAATTATTCGGCGCGGCGGCAATTGTAATCGCGCCCGGCGGACCCGGCGGGAAAACGTCTTTCGGCGAAATTTTGACGATATTTGATTCCAGACTTTCGACAGGTTCGCCATTGCTTCCTAATGAAACCGTCCGCGCAAAATAAAAATAATCTTTGCCGAATTCAAAAGATTGATCGGCAAACTCTGTTCGGGTAACAGGCGTTTCGTTCAAAATTCTTGCCTTTTCTTTTTCCGCTGGCGAACGATAAACATTATAGCCGAGAATATTTGCGGGTTTTGAGCCGTCAACATTCATTTCCGGTTCGTTCCAGTCCAAAATAATTGCGGGTTCGGTGATTTTTGCTAATAGGGAAGTTGGAATATCGGCAATTTTTGCCGTCGGTTCAATCAAGAGAAAATTTGAAAACGCCGCTTTTTGCCCGGAAGCATTAACGAAGCGAAGAGCATAGCGCAAGCGCACGGGCTGTCCCGCAAATTCGAGCGTATCCGTATAACTTATCTGCTTTAATCCAAAATCCGCATCTGTCAGCGGCAAGGTCGCAATTAAAGTACTGCGCGATGCAAATTCTTCTTCCGAAAGCGTTAATGCGGATTTCAGAGGTTCGGCTAAACGATAGATGTCGGCACGGTCAATGTTTAAGATGCTTCCATCAGAGGCGTTGCGGGCAGGCATCGTCCACGTCAAATTAACTTTATTACCACGCTGAAAGCCTGAAATCTCCACTCTTTGTGAAACTCTCTCAAGAGGCGGAAGCGGCGGCGTACGCTTGCCGCAACTTAAACAAATAAGCAAAGCAAACATTATAAACGCTAATGCTGCTTTTTTTTGCGCTTTTTTGTTTAACCCGAAAAGTTTAAGCATTTTGTTTAATAACTGTTTAATTTAAAGAACGTATTGTCTGAGGTTTTGATCTTTCACTAACTCATCGAGTTTGTTTTTGACATATTCGGAATCCAGTGTTTGATTTTTGTTTTCGAGTTCGCTTCCGAGAAAACTGATTTCTTCCAACAGCTTTTCTAAAAGCGTATGTAATCGCCGCGCCCCAATATCTTCGGTATTTTTATTAATGCTGACAGTCATTTCGGCAAGTGTCGTAATGGCGTCTTCGGTGAATTCAAGATTGATTTCCTCTGTTTTAAGCAGTGCTTGATATTGCTTAATAAGCGAATTCTTAGGCTGTATAAGTATGCGCTTAAAATCGTCTAAGGTTAAGGACTCGAGTTCCACCCGAATCGGAAAACGTCCCTGCATTTCGGGAATTAAATCCGAAGGCTTTGATACGTGAAACGCGCCCGCCGCGATAAACAAAATATGTTCGGTATTAACCATTCCGTAGCGCGTGTTGACGGTTGTTCCTTCGACAATCGGGAGCAAATCACGCTGAACACCTTCACGCGAAACATCAGGACTGCCTGAACCTGATTCACGTCCGGCGATTTTATCCATCTCGTCAAGAAAGATAATGCCCGAATTTTCGAGGCTTTCGATAGCCTGGCGCGTAATCTGCTCCATGTCAATCAGATTTTCCTGTTCGTCACGGAGCAGATAAGTTTTTGCTTCGGCGATTTTTATTTTACGCCGCACGGCTTTTGTCGGAAATAAATTTCCCATCATATCGCGCAGGTTTACGCCCATTTCCTCCATTCCCTGACCGCCGACAAAATCAATCATCGCGTTGGAACGGTCTTGCGTTTCAATTTCAATCGAACGGTCGTCGAGTTCGCCGCGGCGAAACTGTTCACGGAGTTTTTCGCGTGTTCGGTTGGGCTGCGACTTTTCTTCCAAATCCAACGAATTATCATTGTCAAAACTGTAATTATTGGAAGACGGAAGTAAAATATCGAGAATTTTTTCTTCGACATTCTGCTCAGCCCTTTCGCGTATTTCTTCATACGCGGCTTGCTTGGTCATATCAACTGCGACATCGGTCAATTCGCGTATCATACTTTCAACATCGCGTCCGACATAGCCGACTTCGGTAAATTTTGAGGCTTCGATTTTAATAAACGGTGAATTGGCAAGCCGCGCCAGTCGGCGCGCAATTTCGGTTTTGCCAACGCCGGTCGAACCAATCATCAGGATGTTTTTCGGCAAAACATCCTGTGCAATTTCGGGCGGTAGTTTTTGTCGGCGAATGCGGTTGCGGAGCGCGACGGCGACGGCGCGTTTGGCGTTTGCCTGCCCGACCACATATTTATCCAGTTCCGCGACAATCTGGCGCGGCGTTAAATCGTCTAATTTTAGTTTTGGCACAGTTTCTTTTATCTCGCCACTCAAATAGATAGGCATTTTTATATAAAAAATAAAAATTTGTCTTAAATTTCTTCGATAATTATATCAGAGTTTGTATAAATGCAGATTTCACTGGCGATTTTTAACGATTCCTGCGCGATTTCTTTGGCGGAAAGTTCCGTGTGTTTCATCAACGCACGTGCCGCCGCCAGTGCAAACATACTTCCCGAACCGACTGAAAGCATTCCTTCGTCAGAAGAAATAACGTCGCCTTTGCCCGAAATTAAAAACGCGTCGGTTTTGTCGGCAACAATCAAAAGTGCTTCCAAATGCCGCAGATATTTGTCCGTCCGCCAATCTTTGCTCAGTTCAATCGCGGCGCGTTCAAGTTGTCCCTGATATTGTTCGAGTTTCGCCTCGAATTTTGATAAAAGCGAAAAAGCATCGGCGGTTGCACCGGCAAACCCGACTAAAACATTGTCGTTATAAATCCGGCGCACTTTGCGGGCGTTTCCTTTGATAACCGTTTCGCCGAGTGTCACCTGACCGTCGCCTGCCATTGCAATTTGGTCGTTCCGTCGCACCAGCAAAACGGTTGTCGAGCGTATTTTTGTAAATTCTTGTTTCATAAAAAGGTTAATGATAAATCTTTAAATTGAAATGCTCAAATTGACAGATGCCGACAATTTGTTTGAACATTGTAAAGTTTATGAAAAGAAAACCAAGAATCGGGATGACAATGCGGCTGGAAATCGAAACCCGACGTTTTTATCTCGGACGTGATTATTGCGAGGCTTTGGAAGCGTTTGGTGCAATTCCGTTTCATATTTCTTTAATTCCCGATAAAAATTATATTGCCGAAGCACTACAAAATTTAGACGGTATTTTATTGCCCGGAAGCGATACCGATATTGATCCGCTTAGTTATGGCGAAGACCCGCAACCGAAGTTGGGAAGAGTTATACCGGAAAAAGACGAAACTGATTTGCTGGTTTTAGCGGAAGCCGAAAGATTAAATTTGCCTGTTTTGGCAATTTGTTTCGGTATGCAAATATTAAATGTTTTTCGTGGCGGCACACTATATCAAGATATTGAAAGTCAGATACCAAATTGTATAAAACACGAGCAGGGAATTCCGCAGGGAAGAAACTCGCACAGTATTAAAATACAAGAAACAAGTTTTTTGTCGTGTCTGATAACGAAGGAAAGTAAAAAAGAGAGTGTAATGGTAAATTCTTCACATCATCAAGCAATCAAAAAAGTCGGAAATAACTTAAAAGCGACAGCGTGGGCAAAAGATGGCGTAGTTGAGTGCATCGAAGATACGCAGGAAGACAGATATAATTTCGGCGTTCAATGGCATCCTGAATTATCTTGGAAGACGGATGAACTTTCCATCAAAATATTTGAAACATTTGTTGAAAAATGCACAAACTACGCTCAGGAAAAAACACGGATTTAACATATGGCAAGACTTCAACATAAAGCCGTTAAATTAGGCTTGGAAAAGATTTTAGATAAACATGTAAATTTGTTAAAGGGCTTGCGTGTCGGCTTAGTTTGTAATCCTGCCTCAGTCAATCATCAGTTTCAACACGCAGCAGATTTATTTTACCAAAATGAACATATAAATTTAACAACACTTTTTGGACCGCAACACGGAATTCGGGGCGACGTGCAGGACAATATGATTGAAACAGGTCATATAATTGACAGCCAAACCGAAATACCGATTTATTCTTTGTATAGCGAAACGCGCCAGCCGAGCAAAGAAATGCTCTCGGGCGTCGATGCGCTAGTGTTTGATTTACAGGATGTCGGGTGTCGCGTATATACTTTTATTTACACGATGGCTAATTGTATGCGAGCCTGTGCGGAAGACGGTAAAAAAATGTTTGTGCTTGACCGTCCAAATCCGATAAATGGTCTGGATATCGAGGGAAACTTATTAGAAACAGGTCACGAATCATTCGTTGGAATGTATCCGATTCCGATGCGGCACGGAATGACGGTTGGCGAACTTGCAAAATTATTCAACAATGATTTTGAACTGCACTGTGATCTGGAAATTATAACGATGGATGGTTGGAGCAGGGAAGATTATTACGATGAAACCGACGCGCCCTGGGTAATGCCGTCGCCGAATATGCCGGCGGTTGATACATCGGTGGTTTTTCCCGCCACAGTTTATTTTGAAGGAACACAAGTTTCGGAAGGACGCGGAACAACTCGCCCGTTTGAGATTGTCGGCGCATCGTATATCAATAGTTATGAGTATGCCGACGCTCTGACATCACTTGACCTTTCCGGTGTTATCTTTCGCCCGATAAACTTCTTACCTACCTTTCAAAAATTTGCAAATGAAAGCTGCGGCGGAGTTTTTTTGCATATCACCGATAGACGAGTATTTGAGCCTGTAATAACAGGTTTAGCGATGATAAAAACTATCTTTGACTTATATCCAAATGATTTCAAGTGGAAAAATCCGCCGTATGAATATGTTTTTGACCGCTATCCGTTTGACGTTATTGCGGGAACGACCAAAATTAGAGAATATTTTGACCAGGGAAAAACAATATCTGAAATAAAAAAATTCTGGGAGGAAGATATTAAAGCATTTTATGAAATCAGAGAAAAATATCTTCTATATTAGAGTTAAAGTATTTTCTAGCAAAGCATAAACTTTTAAGATTTAATAATTTACAAAGGAAAAGTTGATCTATATTTAACAGTCGGCAAGCTGACAGTTAAAGTTTTCATTGAAGGTAATTGAGGCATAAAAATGGATAATCCGTATCTTATCGGTATAATTTCCTGGTTACTTCCCGGTGTCGGGCATTTGCTACAGGGACGCTTGACGCGAGGTATAATAATTGGAGTTGTAATTTGGACAATGTTCATTATCGCTATCGTCAGCGGCGGCGCATATTATCCGGGTTTTGATTTTAAAGACGGGGCGTTACTTTATTTGTTAAATATTTTTGCGCGATTTGGGAATGGTTTAGGCGCATTAATTAGTTTCTTCCTATCGGCAAGTCCGCCGCCGAATGTCGCTTCCTGGGCGACTTTTGAATACGGCGGAAGATTTTTGGAGATTGCGGGGTTGCTAAATTATCTGGCGATTATGGATGCAATTGATATTAATCTCGGGAGGAAAAAATGATTCATTTTTTGTATTTGGTTGGTTTTGCTTTTTTTACGGCAATTGCATTTGGCGCGTTCGCGTCGGGCAGTTCAAAAGAAAGGGTAATTTACGGAACAAAAGTTTTCGCGCAATTTATTATTATTAGCCTGGTTTTAGCCTGGATTTTTTATTTTATTCCCTGGTAGAAAGGTAAAAAGAAAATGGGTTTAGTTGATACAGAGGGTTTGATTCTCAAAAGCTACAGTTTGGCGGAAGCCGACAAAATCATTGTTTTGCTGACCCAAAACGAAGGACTTGTGCGCGGCGTGGCAAAAGGCGCAAAACGCCTGAAAAGCAAATTCGGCGGCAGTTTAGAGCCATTTTCGATTGTTCAGATTTCTTATTTTCAAAAAGAAGAACGCGAGCTTGTTTCCATCAGACAAATTGATTTAATAAAATCTTATTTCGATAAAGCCAGTCAGCCGCAATTTCTTCAGAAATTCTCATATTTAGTTGATCTTTTAGTCGAGTTTGCGCCGCCGCACGACCCGAATGAAAGGCTCTATCGGATGACGAAAGTTTGTCTGGAAACCGCCGCCGAAAATCCCGAAAGCCTCGAAAGTATTGTCGTCTATTTTGAACTTTGGATTTTAAGGTTGGGCGGATATTTGCCAAATTGGAACAACTGCGATAGCTGCAAAAGAGAATTAGGACAAAATGAAGATTCGGGGTTGCAGATAAATTTTCATCTCCTTTGCAAAAACTGCCAAAAAAGCCGCCATAATTGGATTATTTCTTCCGCCCAAAGACAGATTTTTATCACCGCGCAAAAATTTTCGCCGACGAGATTTGTCGAATTTGCTAAAAATTATAAAGAAGACATCAAAGAAGTTTCGGTAATTTTAAGGCGAATAATTTCAAATATACTCGGCAAAGAAACCGTCGGTGAAAAAATTCTAACGGCAAGTTTGTAAATTTCCGATGAAGCGTTTTAGCTGGTTAATCTCAAGATATTTGGTGCAGTCCATTTTGCCTTACTTCGTCTTTTCGTGGCTGTTGTTGAGCGTTATCCTTTTTGTCCAACAAGCGAGCCGCTTCTCGGACATTTTTTTTAGCGCAAACATTCCAAAAAATTTAGTTTGGCAATTAACCTTTGCGCTTGTTCCGAATGTCATTGCCTTCACCTGTCCGATGGCGGTTTTGGTCGGAGTTATTATCGGACTTTCAAAAATGCAGGGCGACAGCGAATTAATTTCCATTCGCGCCGCCGGAGTCGGGAACTTTCAAATCACTTTTCCAATCATTATTCTAGGCGTTTTACTTTCATTTTTTGCCTTTTTTATTAATCTCAAAGGTGTTCCGTTTGCCGCGCAAATTGTTCGCAAAGTCGCTTTGCAAACCGCGCTTTATAAACTTGAATCGCCTATCGAACCCGGCGTTTTTAATACTGAAATAAACGGTTATACGATTTATGTCAAAGACGGAGATATTGAAAAGGGAACTTGGAAGAATATCTTTATTTACACGGAAGAGAAATCAAATAATTTAGTGCGTCTGATAACATCAAGAAGTGGGCGGATTGATACTAAAGAAGACAAATCTGAATTGGTTTTGGAAAACGCGGTTATCAATACTTTCTCAACCAAAAATGATTTGGAGAAATTCGTGTCGGAAAATGTCGGGCAGATTCGATTAGCCATTGAAACAAAACGCAGCCAGATAATCGAAAAATTGAGCAGCAGTGAAGGAACACCGGATGAATTAGGTCTCCGTGAACTTGCTCGATTAGCCAACACCAAAGAAGGGAAAGAGAGAACCGAGGTTCAATTACTTTGGCAAAGAAGAATTATTCTTTCGCTCACGCCTTTGATTTTTGCGTTATTGGGAACGGCGTTGGTTATACGTTTTAATCGCGGCGGCAGAGGCTTCGGCATCTTTTTGGCGCTTATCAGTCTGGTTGTTTATTACCTGCTTGCGCTGTTCGGCGAACAACTTGCGCGAACCAATCAAATCAGTGTTTTTGCGTCGGGTTTGATTCCGATTTCGGTAAGTTTTTTTTTCATAATATGGTTTTTTCTCTCTAATCGCTTTTCACTAAAAAAATCTACCGTCAATTTTGGCAAACAATTTAAGATAAGTTTTCCTGTCAACCTAAAAAAAGTTTCAAAACGAAATTATTATATTGACTTAACGACCGGCATTTTGGATTTGGATATTGTTTTAAATCTCTTCAAGTATTTTCTTTTAACCTTTGGCTTTTTAACCGTAATTTATATGATTTTTACGGCATTTGAATTATGGAAATTCGCCGGAGAAATCAATAACGGAGTCGTGCTTTTAATAAAATACTTGTTTTACTTGATTCCGTTTATCTACATTCAGCTCGCGCCGTCGGCTTTGATGATCGCAACATTGGCGACTTATGTTATTAAATCAAGACAAAACGAAGTTGTGACGTGGACCGCCGCCGGTCAAAGCGTCTATCGGCTTTTACTTCCGTGTTTTGTTCTGATGCTTTTTATCGGCGCGATGAATTGGGGGATACAAGAACTAATTTTGCCGCAGGCAAATCAAATTCAAGATGAATTACGCAATCAGATTCGCAGCCGCGGCGTTTTAGCAAATAAGACAGGCAAAAATTGGGTTGCCAATGATAAAAGAATTTATTCCTTTGAACTGGATGAAGATAAAAGCGGGAACATTCAAGCGGTAAAAAATCTGACGATTTATGAATTTTCAGATGATGATTCCAAACTTCAAACTATTTATAAAACGCCCGAAGCAATTTGGCAAAAGGATAAAATTAAATTATTGGAAAACACTGAAAAAATTGTTTGGACGGACGGCAGAGCGGATATAACGCAAATATCAAATATAGAATTAAAAGAAAATTCAAATCCGTTCGGCAATTTAAACGAGAAACCGAGCCATCTGACCACCGGAGCAATCAAGGAACAATTAAAGAATACGGAATCGGAAACGGAACAAAGAAATTATCAAGTCGCCTTGGAAAAAAAGTCAACAACGCCATTTTTACCGTTCATTATCACGCTTTTTACCGCGCCGTTTGCATTGTCTTTAAGTCGCAAGGGAAAGGTTTTGACGATTGGCTATGCAGTTGCAATTTGGCTTTTATTTATGGGAGTTACCAGTATTTTTGAACAATTCGGGTTAAATGGTTTCGTCGCTCCCAAAATTGCCGTCTGGAGTCCGGTGTTTTTATTTGCCATTTTGGGCGCGTTTTTATTATCGAAAGTAAAAACTTAAACCGTAAATTTTAAGATTAACCTAATTTTTTGGCTTCTTCCTTTATTTCAAGCTCACGAATTAAGCGATGGAGGTTGTTGGGGTGAATTGTCAGTTGCCGCGCCGCTTCGGAATAGTTTCCGTCGGCTTCTTTTATCGCGGTAAGAATAATTTTACGCTTTGACGCTTTTATTTGTTGGTGTAAATCAAGTGTTGAATTATTTTCGACACTTCCGTTTTCGACGATTTCAAACGGTAAATCTTCAAGTTTAATCGTATCGGTCGAGCCTAAAACTATCGCTCTTTCAATCGCGTTTTCCAATTCCCGCACGTTGCCGCGCCATTCGTGATTTACTAATGCTTGCTGCGCCCGGCGTGAAACTCCGTCAACTCTCCGGTTGCAGAGTTCGCTATATTTGCGTGTAAAATGCTGTGCCAGCAGCGGAATATCCGATTGACGCCGGCGAAGCGGCGGAACCTGGATTTGGACGACGTTAAGCCGAAAGAAAAGATCTTCCCGAAAATTTCCGTTTTTCACTTCTTCAACGAGATTTCGATTGGTTGCAACAAGCAAACGGATGTTAGATTTTATCGGCTTATTGCCGCCGATGCGTTCAAACTCCCGCTCCTGCAAAACGCGCAGCAGTTTTGCCTGCAGCGAAGGCGCGAGTTCGCCGATTTCATCAAGAAAAAGCGTTCCGCCTTCGGCTAATTCAATTTTGCCTTTGCGTTGTCCGATTGCTCCGGTGAACGCGCCCTTTTCGTGTCCGAATAAATCACTGTCAAGAAAATTTTCGTTCAGCACGGCACAATTCAGCGCGATAAAAGGCTTATTACTGCGCAAACTGTTTTTGTGAATCGCCCGCGCCACAAGTTCTTTGCCCGTGCCGCTTTCGCCGCCGATTAAAACGGTCGAATCGGTCTGTGAAACTTTGCCGACAAGTTGCCAAAGCGTTTTCATCGGCTCACTTTCACCAATCATATTGGTTTCGATTTGCGCCCGGGATTGAAGCGATTCATTTTCGATTCTCAGTGATTCGAGATGCCTGATGTTTTTCAATGCAGCGATTAACAGATTGGCGATAGCCGTCATTTGCTGAAGATGTTTTGTTTCAAATTTAAATGTCATATCGCCCGAATCCAAATAAATTAATCCGCTAATTTCGCCCAGCAAAAGCGGCACGCACAGCACCGAATTAACGCCATAACTAATCAGGCTTTCGGCGGTGTTCAAGTCCGTTTTGTTAATATCATTTCTCAAGATAGCGGATTTTCCGGTTAAAACCTGTCGGGTAACGCTTCGGCTGACGTGCATCGGCTCAATGCCGCGTTTGATTTTATTCAACACGCACACTGAATTCGGCGATACACAATCGTCGTTGAGTAAGACAATCGCGCCGCGTTCGGCGGGAATAATTTCGAGGATGATTTCCAGTAATCTTTTTTGAAACTCTTCGGAAGTTTGAATTTCGCTTAAAGCCGCCCCGATTTTCGTCAAAATGTCCAAATCGGAGGACAACTTACCGACGGTTTTTTCAATCGGCATTTGAAAATCCGCTTGAGTAACCAGCGTAACATCATCATCAAACCGAATTTCATTCGAGAATGTCATTGCTCCGTCATCTTCTTCAGTCAGAAATAATATGTAGGTTTGTCCGATTCGAATACGGTCGCCGTGTTTGAGAAGCGATTTTTGCACCGGCGAAGCGTTAACGAAAATTCCATTTTGACTATCGAGGTCTTCGAGTAAAAAACCATCCGGTATTTTTCTTATCAAAGCGTGTTCCCGCGACATAATGCGGTCAGGAATCGCCAACTGATTTTTTAAAGCCCGACCGATTGTCAAGACTTCACTGTCTTCGAGCGAAAATGTTTCCGACTCCAAAGAGCCGTTTAAAATAATCAGTCGTGGTTTCATCAAAATTTAACTTTATCCTTGAAGGGAAGTCGGCGAACTTTTTATATCCTGAATTATATCATTTTTGATTGTAATACTATCAGGATTGATATGATTCAACCTAACTTAGAGTTTTTGTAAGCGTCTTAGAGTTTCTTTATTATCAAGTTCTACAACGCTTTCGCTTTAAATATGTGAAAAATTACTTAAAGCAAACTGTTTGGCACGATATTAGCTTTAAGTATAAGTGTCGGTTATTACTTATGCTTACTCATTCCTCACTCACTTTATATTGAATATGTCGGATATTTTTTCATCTCACTTCCTCACTTATTTTTCTTCTGAATCTAATTAAGGAAAGTTCGCAAAGCACTTTAAGGTTAAAATCTAACCTTAAAGTGCTTTGCGAACTTTAAAATAGAAGTTTCGGAATCATTACTCTTGAAATAATTCCGAAACTTCTATTTTAGACTTTTACCTTTATTACCTACGTGCCGGTTTCCCAACTCGTCATATACTCGAGCATTTCGGGAGTTAATATATCAATCGAAATGCCGAGAGCGCGAAGTTTCAAACCGGCAATTTCCTGGTCAACTTCCGACGGCAAAACGTGAACGCCGGCATCAAGAGTTCCTTTATTTTTAACCAGATATTCAGCCGACAGAGCTTGATTGGCAAAACTCATATCCATCACGCTTGCCGGATGACCTTCCGCCGCCGCCAGATTTATCAAGCGACCTTCGCCGAGAACAATCACGCTTTTGCCGTTTGTCCCGATGTATTCTTCGACAAACGGGCGGCGATTCGCCACTTCCGAAGACATTTCGCGCAGGGCTTCGAGATTAAGTTCCAAATCGAAGTGTCCGCTGTTGGCGACGATTGCTCCGTCCTTCATCGTTTCAAAATGTTCTTTATCAATAACGTGACGGTTGCCGGTCACGGTTACAAAGAAATCGCCGATTTTACAGGCTTCGGACATCGGCATCACTCTAAAACCGTCCATGACGGCTTCGATGGCTTTAATCGGGTCAATTTCCGTTACGATAACATTAGCACCGAGTCCGCGCGCCCGCATCGCCACGCCTTTGCCGCACCAGCCGTAGCCGACAACGACAAAGTTTTTTCCGGCAAGCAAAATGTTCGTGGCGCGGATAATTCCGTCTAAAGTTGATTGTCCCGTGCCATAACGATTATCAAAGAAATGTTTGGTTTGCGCATCGTTGACCGCCATTGCCGGGAAGTTCAACACGCCGGCTTTTGCCATCGCTTGCAAGCGAACAATTCCGGTCGTCGTTTCTTCGGTCGTTCCGATAATCGTTTTCGATAATTCCGGCTTTTCCTTGAGCATCGTCGCTACCACATCCGAACCGTCGTCAATGATGATATTCGGATTTGTTTCGAGAGCCATACGGACGTGGCGCATATATGTGTCGGTTGATTCGCCCTTCATCGCAAAAACCGGAATGCCCCAATCGGCGACGAGCGAAGCGGCAACGTCATCCTGCGTCGAAAGCGGATTGGAAGCAATCAAAATCGCTTCCGCGCCGCCCGCTTGCAGTGTTCGCGCCAAGTTCGCCGTTTCAGTCGTGATATGAGCGCAAGCAATAAGTTTAACGCCTGCCAACGGTTTTTCCGCTTCAAAACGCTCGCGGATAAGGCGCAAAACAGGCATTTCGCGGTCAGCCCATTCGATTCTTTGTTTGCCTTGCGGTGCAAGGTTGATGTCTGTTATATCGTATTCCATTGAAATTCCTTCTTTAGCCATATTTTTAGATTTTAGATTTTAGATTTTAGATTTTAGATTTTAGATTTTAGATTTTAGATTTTAGATTTTAGATTTTAGATTGGATTCTGAATTTTACAAAATCAAAATGGTAAATAGTCTATACGAAAACTCAAAACTATTTACCATTTTCTGTTTTTAATTAAACGCCGGTTGCCGCGCTCAAAGCGTGGAGCAAGACATCTGCTTTATCGGTTTTTTCCCAGGTAAATTCGTCGCCGGTGCGTCCGAAATGTCCGAATTTCGCGGTTTGTTTGAAAATCGGGCGGCGCAAATCGAGCGTTTCGATAATGCCTTTCGGCGTTAATTCAAAGTTTTTGCGGACGACTTCCGAAAGTTTATCTTCGTCAACTCTGCCCGTGCCGTGCGTGTCAATGCGAACCGAAACCGGCTCGGCAACGCCGATGGCATACGCCAGTTGGACGGTGCATTTTTCAGCTAAACCGGAAGCGACGATGTTTTTAGCGATATATCGCGCCATATAAGCGGCTGAACGGTCAACTTTCGTCGGGTCTTTGCCGGAGAACGCGCCGCCGCCGTGTGGTGCGTAACCACCGTAAGTGTCAACAATAATTTTTCGCCCGGTCAATCCGGCATCGCCCATCGGACCGCCGACGACAAATCTTCCGGTCGGGTTGATGTGATATTTCGTTTCATCGTCGAGCAGATTGGCGGGAACGGTTGTTTTGATGATTTTTTCTAAAATGTCGGCGCGAAGCGTCTCGGTTTCGACTTCTTCGGCGTGCTGTGTGGAAATGACGACGGCTTCGACGCGAAACGGTTTGCCGTCGCGGTATTCAACCGTTACCTGCGATTTTCCGTCAGGACGCAAATAGGGAAGTTCGCCGCTGCGACGCGCTTCGGACAGTTTGCGGGTTAAATTATGCGCCAGTTGAATCGGCAGAGGCATCAATTCGTCGGTTTCATTACAAGCAAAACCAAACATCAAACCTTGGTCGCCCGCGCCGCCCGTGTCCACGCCTTGTGCGATGTCCGGCGACTGCGTTCCAACCGCGTCCATCACGCTCAGAGTGTTGCAGTCATAGCCGTAACTGGCATCGTTGTAACCGATGTCGTTAATTGTATCACGAACGATTTGTTTGTAATTTACTCTCGCATTCGTCGTTATTTCACCGGCGATGACCGCCAAACCCGTCGTTACCAGAGTTTCACAGGCGACTCTGCCGTTCGGATCTTGTTCTAAAATTGCGTCTAAAACCGCGTCGGAAATCTGGTCGGCGATTTTGTCGGGATGTCCTTCAGTTACGGATTCCGAAGTAAATAAAAATTTTGCGTCACTCAAATTGTTTGTAACTCCTTAAATACGAATAAAAATTAAATCTTTTGGAAAGATAACAAAAGGGTAAATTCTATCGTTTTATGATGTAAGTGTCAAAAGTTGCAAGGTTTTTATATCGAAATTAATGCGTGAGTCGAAATTATTATTAAAATAAGGAGAAAAAAGCAACATATTATTTGCGTCCGATAATAAAGATTATGTTATTAAATATCCCATTTTCCAACATAAGAGTTTTTTATTTATCATCATTATGCTTAGTTTTGTCAAATGCTTCTTTTAATGCTTGGAGAACATCTCTCCTTTCGTAGTATTCCGATCTTGTAAAATGTATTTCTAAACTAAAGCCCTTTTCCTTGGAAATATATTTGAAAATCTTATCAGATATAACTTCCTTTACGGAAGAAACCTTATTTTCCGGTAAAATTTTATCTTTTAGTCCTTTATTTTTCCGAGCATTTTGGCGAACGTCTTCACGTTTTATGCCTTGCTGTTTTATATTAACAAGAAAATCGTGCATTGCTTGTTCGTCAAATTGGCGGGCAATTTCCAAAAGGGTCGATTTAGCATTTATATCAGCTTGGCGGCATTTTTCACGGATGGCATGAGGCAAACCGGCGATAGCAAATGATTCGGTGACGGTGGTGCGGCTTTTGCCGATTTTCCTGGCGATTTCCTCGTGCGTATAGCCGTAACGACTGCTCAGAGCGGCTAAAGCGTCGGCTTCTTCCCAAACATTCAAATCTTTTCGTTGCAGATTTTCAATCAGCGCGATTTCGGCAATTGATTTTTCGTCAATATCGAGTTCGATACACGGGACTTCGCGCAGACCTGCCAGGTTTGAAGCTCGCCAGCGTCTTTCACCCGCAATAATCATCCAGGTTCCGTCGCCGTTGGGCTTGACTAAAAGCGGTTCTAAGACACCCTTTTGTTTGATCGAACTGGATAACTCGGTTAAATCACCGATTTCGACACGGGGCTGGTCGGGATTCGGTTCAATCTGATTGATAGGAATGATTCTACCGACAGTACGGCTCGGAGTTTTGACAAATTCTTCGACATAATGGGAATCGTGGCGCATTTTAACGCCGGACGGTAAACCTCTTTTAGACACGTTTTAATACCTCCTTGCTTAGTTTTGTATATTCAATCGCGCCTGATGACTTAGGCGAAAAGGTAAAAATAGTTTCTTTGTGAGCGGGTGATTCTTCGAGCCTGACACTTCTCGTTATAATAGTTTTAAATGCCTTCTTACCGAATACTTTACGAATATGCGCTTCGACATCTTTGGAGAGCGACGTGCGTTTGTCAAAAAGTGTTACTAAAACACCGAGCAAATCCAAATCGGGATTTGGACGCGAACGCACTTTTTCAATTGTTTCCAGAAGGTCGTCAGTTCCTTCTAATGCAAAATAAGAAGATTGAATCGGAATCAGGACGTGCGAGGCGGCAACCAGAGCATTGACTGTAATTAAACCGAGTGTTGGCGGCGTATCAATAAAAATAAGGTCATAGTTGGAACGAATTTCTTCAATTCTGTCCCGAAGGCGAAAAATGGCATCAAAATCGCCAACCAATTTCGCTTCTAATTTTGCCAGATTTATCTTTGACGGAACAATTTCAAGGTTTTTAACTTTGGTTTCATAAATAAATTCAGACCACGGCTGCTGCAGTTCGGTGAACAATTCAAAGGCGCTTCCGCTAATGATTTGCTGTTCGATAAAAGAAAGCGAACTATTTCCCTGCGGGTCCAAATCAATTAATAAAACTCTTTTACCCTGCAAAGCACACGCAGCGGAAAGATTTATCGCGGTAGTTGTTTTTCCAACTCCGCCTTTTTGGTTGGCAATGACAATTATCATTCTTGGTAATGTAAAATAAAATTTTAAAGTTTATCCGATTAGATCAGGCCAGTCTTCCGCGGCTGGAATTGTTTCATCTTCAAAATCAGTATCGGTTTGCCTGGTTGTCGCCGAGATATCCAAAACTTTTTGTTCGACAAAAATCGCCGAATCCATCCGTAGAGCGAGAGCGATGGCATCCGACGGACGAGCATCGAGAGCGGTAACATTACCTTTCTCATCAACTAATTCAATCAAGGCATAAAAAGTGTTGTCGCGCAAATCAATAATGGTGATGCGAGTAACTCTAAAACCCGTCTCGACAATAAAGTTCCGCAGCAAATCGTGTGTCATCGGGCGTTGCGGCACGATTTTTTCGATTTCCAGAGCGATGGCGTTAGCTTCATACGCGCCGACCCAAATCGGCAGGATCGTATCCGAGTCGATTCCCTTCAGCACGACGATTGGAGTATTCGTGTTGGGATCCATAATTAACGCGCCGATTTTTACTTCAACTAACATATTATTTTAATTTTTTAAATTTTTTAAATTTTAAATTTTAAATTATGTTAAAGATTACAACAAATCTCTCCATATAAAGTATTCGTTTTAGTTTCCGAAATTCTTACTTTGACAATTTTGCCTAAAAGTTCGGCTGAACCTTTAAAGTTGACGACCTTTTGACAGGTCGTATGACCGGAAAGTTCCGCGTTATTTTTATTGGAAATCTTCTCAACCAAAACCTCAACCGTTTTATTAAGATATGACCGGAAAACATCGCGTTGATTGAGCCGGATTAGTTTTTCAAATTCTAAAAATCTTTCCGTTTTCTCCTTTGCCGAAACATTATCGGTCATCGAATAAGCGGGCGTACCGGGTCTTGGCGAATACTTGAAAATATAGGCGCTGTCAAACTTGCAGTAATCAGCCATTTTCAAAGTATCTTGAAAATCCCGGTCGGTTTCATTCGGAAAACCGATAATAACATCAGTCGTCAAAGAAAGTTTTCGCGGCGATGATTTAATTTTATCAATCTTTTGCAAATAACTCTCAATCGTATGACCGCGCCGCATCGCTCTTAAAATATCATTGCTTCCCGATTGGACGGGCAAATGCACCCAATTGCAGAGATTTTTGTTTTCATTGATGGCGTCGACAATATCCGTGTGAAAATCTCTGGGAAACGACGTATTAAATTTTATACGTTCGACGCCCGTTGCCGCAACTGCCCGGAGCAATCTCGAAAAAGCGGTTGCGCCATGAAAATCTTCCAGACCGCTGTCGGTTTGCGGGCGATAACTGTTGACGTTTTGACCGATTAGATGAACTTCCTTGACGCCCTGCCGCCGCAGGTTTAAAACCTGTCGGATAATCTCCGAAGCGGACAAACTTTTTTCTCTGCCGCGTGAAAAAGGAACAATACAATAAGTGCAGAATTTATTACAGCCTTCAATAATCGGAACAAACGCGACAGACGGCGAATGTCTCTGCGTCTCGCTCACCGACCAGTCGTAATTTTCTTCCCGGTCGCCTAAATCAAAATAATTTTTTTGTCCGCCGAAAACTTTTTCAAGCGCCTCGGAGACGCGCCCGACGGCTTTTGTTCCCAAAACAAAATCAATTTCGTTTCTGCCTTCAAACAGTGTTTCGCCTTCGAGTTGAGCAACACAGCCCAAAACTCCGACAATTTGTTTATTTTCTCTTTTATTCTCTCTATCGGAGTTGCGAATCTGACCGACTCTCGTATAAAGTTTGTGTTCAGCCTTCTCTCTGACCGAACAGGTATTTATTAAAACAACGTCCGCCGCCGCTTCATCCGGCGTTATTTCAAAACCGTCCGCAGCGAGCCTGGTAGCGACTCTCTCCGAGTCGGAAACATTCATTTGACAGCCGAAGGTTTCGAGATAAACTTTTTTCATAAATCTTTTATAAGGTCGTCGGAAAACGGATGCAAGTTAAGAAACTAAAATTATGAATTCAAATTACAAACCGAAAGATTTCGTCCATTTGCATTTACACTCTGATTATAGCCTTTTGCAGAGCGCAATCCAACTCAAGCCCTTAACCAGGCGTTTGACGGAATTGGAAATGAAGGCTTGCGCCATTACCGACTACGGCAATATGTTCGGCGCAATTTCATTTTATAATAATATGAAAGCCAATGAAATCAACCCGATTTTGGGCTACGAAGCGTTTGTCACATTCGGCAGCCGTTTTGACCGCGAATCCCGGCTGCAAAGCGGCGAAAGACCATATTATAATTTGATTCTGTTAGCCAAAGATTTGGAAGGTTATTATAATTTGGCATATTTGGCGTCGAAGGCATATACCGAAGGCTTATATCACAAACCGCGGATAGATTTAGAGCTTTTAGCCGGGAAAAGTAACGGGCTGATTGGCTTGTCTGCCGGTTTTGACGGCGCGGTCTGGCATTTTTTAAAACAGGATAATACCGAAAGGGCTTTTGAAAACGCCAAACTTTTTGAAGAAATTTTTGGTAAGGGTAATTTTTTTATAGAGATTCAAGACCACGGATTAAAGGACGAAATAAAAATCCGCAGACATCTGGTCGAACTTTCCCGAAAAACTGAAATTCCACTTGTCGCCACTAACGACGCCCATTACCTAACTAAAGAAGATGCGCGGGCGCACGAAATACTGCTGGCAATCGGCGAACAAAAAACAATCAGTGAAAGCACAAAAGCGGAAAGCGAAAACTTTTATCTGCGTTCTTCCGAAGAAATGTGGGAAATATTCGGGAGCGAACTTCCTGAAGCGTTAAAAAATACTGTAAAAATCGCGGAAATGTGTCAGGTGGCGTTTCCGGAAAAAAGCGAACTCACTCTGCCGAATTTTCCGATACCGATTGATGCAGACTGCCGAACAACCGACGAATACTTTGAAAGAGTCGTCATGGAAGGCTTTGAAAATCGTCGAAATAAAGTTTGGGATTCAATGCGGGCGGACGGAAAACTTAAATACCCGCCCGGTGATTATCAAGAGCGCATTAAAAGGGAAATTACGACCATCAAAAATATGGAATTTCCGGGCTATTTTTTGATTGTCTGGGAATTTATCCGCTACGCCAGAGAAAAAGGCATTCCCGTCGGACCCGGACGCGGTTCGGCTGCCGGGTCGCTGGTGGCTTATTGTCTCGGAATTACCGATATTGACCCGTTGCAATATGATTTACTGTTTGAACGCTTTCTCAATCCCGAAAGAGTTTCGATGCCGGATATTGATATTGACTTTTGTGTGCGCGGGCGCGGCGATGTAATTAATCACGTGACCGAATTTTACGGGCGCGAATCGGTTTGCCAAATTATTACGTTTGGAACGCTTGCCTCAAAAGCAGCGATTAAAGATGTCGGACGGGCTTTGAATATGCCTTACGGCGATGTCGAAAGAATTGCCAAACTGATACCGCCGCCGATCAGAGGTCGCAACATCAGTATTTCTCAAGCTCTCGAACAGGTAGTGGATTTGAGAAAAGCCGTCGAAACGGATCTCAAGGTCAAGGATTTGATTGACATGGCAAAAAGACTCGAAGGTTGTGCGCGTCATTCGTCGGTTCACGCGGCGGGCGTGGTGATTTCTCCGAAACCGCTCCACGAATTAGTTCCGATATCGTTGTCGGCGAAAGGTGAATTGACCAGCCAGTATACGATGAACGACCTCGAAAAGGTAGGAATGCTTAAGATGGATTTTCTTGCTTTAACCACCTTAACAATCATAAGCGATTGCTTAAATTCGATTAAGCAAAAGCATGATGTTGAAATAGACTGGAGCAGAATTCCGCTTGACGATGAAAAGACGATGGCACTATTTGGCGATGGCAAAACGGAAGCGATTTTTCAATTTGAATCATCGGGAATGCAGGAGATTTGCCGCCGCCTAAAACCGAAAGAATTAGAAGATTTGGCGGCATTAAACGCGCTTTACCGCCCGGGACCGCTCGATGGCGGAATGGTTGATGATTTTATCGCGCGGCATCGCGGCGAGAAAAAAGTGCAGTATATCGTGCCGCCAATGAAAGACATTTTGAGCAATACTTACGGCATTCTCGTCTATCAGGAACAGATTATGCAGCTGGCACAGGTTCTTGCCGGCTACACCTTGGGCGAAGCGGATTTGATGCGGCGGGCAATGGGAAAAAAGAAGCGCGAGGAAATGGCGCTGCACGAAGAAAAATTTATTGAAGGCGCGGTTTCCCGGAATATAAGGCGGGAAAAAGCCGAAGAGGTTTTTCGTCTGATGGCGCAATTTGCCGATTACGGATTTAACCGCAGTCATAGTGTTGCATATGCTTATTTAGCATATCAGACTGCTTATCTTAAAGCGCATTATGCCGCCTATTTTTATGCAGCTGTTTTATCCAACGAAGCGCAGGACACGACAAAAATATACAAATATTCGAACGAACTGCGGTCTTCCGGTTTGAAACTTCTTCCGCCCGACATTAACGAAAGTGATGCTGATTTTACGCCGCTCGATAATGCGGTGCGGTTTGGTCTGAGCGCGATCAAAGGAATCGGCGCGGCAAGCATTCAACTAATTATCGAAGCGCGCAAAGAAGGAAAATTTACATCTTTGTATGGTTTTACTTCCCGACTTGACCAGGGCTCTATCAGTCGCCGGGGGTTGGAAAGTTTAATTACCGCGGGAGCTTTTGATTCGCTGATGCCGCCTGATTCGACGGTCAATCTTTGGCGGGCAAAACATTTTGCCGCTATTGACAATTCCCTTTCACACGGACAAAGGATTTGGCAGGATAAAATTCGTGGGCAAGATGACCTCTTTGGTGTGCAGGAAACATCGAAATCGAATTTACACATAGAATTGCCGGAGGTTAAAGCGTGGACGCAAGCCGAACTGTCAAAACAAGAAAAAGCATCGGTCGGATTTTATTTGTCAACGCACCCGCTCGATGAATACGGGCAAATTTTATCGGATTTAAAGATATTGAATATTGCCGACTATGAAGATATCAAGTCGGGCGATAAAATAATCATTGCCGGAATTGTTTCGGGTTTGCAGATAAAGCACAGTAAGAAAGGCAATCGTTTTTGTATTTTTCGGCTCGAAGACCAGTCAATCGGCGTAAAATGTCTGGCGTGGTCGGGAGCCGCCGCTAAATATGCCGATTGTTTGAAAGATGATGAACTTTTGATTGTTAACGGCAAAGTCGAATCAACCGAAGGGCAGGAAGTAACCTTAATTTTGGAAGAAGCAAAAAAAATTGCCGATGCGATTACGCATCAAGCGCAGAATATCTCAATTATACTTCCCGGCAAAAATATTGATGAAAAATATCTTGAAGATATATTTACCGTTTTGAGCAAAAATAAGGGAAACTGCGAAGTTTATCTAAGTTTCCGTCTTGGTGAAGATATTCTTCTCAAAGTTCATTCACAACCATTGCGGATTCAAGGCTCAAGTCGTTTGGAGAATGATTTGAAACAGAAAGGTTGTCAGGTTGGATGGGTATTATAAAAGAGGCTTGGAACTGAAAAATATGAAAGTAGATAGAAAAGAAAATGTCAAAGAAAAAAAGATCAGAGATGCGTTTGAACGGGTGCAAATGGCAAGACATCCCGAAAGACCGCATACGATGGATTTGCTCACAACGATTTTTACGGATTTTGTGGAAATACACGGAGACCGCCGATATGCCGATGATGCGGCGATGGTTTGCGGATTTGCCAAACTTAATGAATATGAAGTAGCCGTCCTGGGTCAGCAAAAAGGACGGGATACCAAACAGAGACGATTTCGGAATTTCGGCATGGCGAAGCCCGAAGGCTACCGAAAAGCCTTACGAGTAATGAAATTGGCGGAAAAATTTAACAGACCGATAATAACCTTTGTTGATACGTCGGGAGCTTATCCGGGCATTGATGCCGAAGAGCGTGGTCAAGCGGAAGCCATTGCACGCAATTTGTGCGACATGGCGAACTTAAAGGTCCCGATAATCGTCGTCATTTTGGGCGAAGGCGGTTCGGGCGGAGCTTTGGCGATCGGTGTCGGCGACCGGGTTCTGATGCTTGAAAATGCCGTCTATTCGGTCATTACGCCGGAAGGCTGCGCGGCAATTTTATGGAAGGATGCCGCACAAGCGAAACGGGCGGCTGAATGTTTGCGCCTGACGGCGGATAATTTAATTGAATTTGGATTGATAGATGAAATTGTACCGGAGTTTACCGATTGGAAGTTCAGTTCGGATGAAGATTCCGAATTTCAGGAGTCCTATAAAAAAATAGCCGGTAATTTGAAGGCAATTTTGCTGTGCAACTTAAAAGAATTAAATAGTTTAGATGCCGCAAAAAGACTGGAATTACGTTTTCAGAAATTTAGAAAAATGGGTAATTGGGTTTCTTGAAGAAACATAAATTCTTTAAGAAGTCCGAAAGAAGTCCGATTTTAACCGACGGTGATGGATCTAAGACGGTTTGATTTGTAATTATTTCCTGAGAAACTGTTTGAAAAGTCGGAATTTGCCCGCTAAAAACGCAAAGTCACGAAAATTTTTTTGGTTATACTTTTAGTCCTTGTGGTGTGTTTCGCAGACAAATATTTTGCTTTTATTCATCGGCTTTAGAGTTTTCAAACAACTTCCAAGTAAAAAGCCGGAGAGCAGGAAAAAGAGAAAAGGCTCATTAGTAACGCGGAAGTCAGCCGCACTACTTTTTTAGACCTTTTTAGACCTTTTATTTGCAGTTTTTGTTTTGCGGGTGAGGACCGATAAAACGGACCTGATTCACCCGCTTTAACATTTTTGCCATTTAGGTGTCGGGGAAATCGGGTGGAACTCAAAACGGAATATCGTCATCGGTTGGGGCGGATGAACTTTCGTTTCCGCTTAAATCACCGGCGTTATCATCAAAATTATTAGTTGAAGAAGTGTTGGTATTTGAAGACGGTTCCTCGCTGCCTTTTTCGCCGAGGAATTGTAGTTCTGACCCTTGTATAACCAGAGAATAGCGATTGTTGCTGTCACGATCAGTCCATTCTTCAACTTGCAGGCGACCTTCGACATAGACCTGTCGTCCTTTGGTCAGATATTTTGAAGCGTTTTCGGCTTGTTTGCGCCAGAATGTAACTTTAAACCAGGTTGTATTATCCTGCCATTCTCCGGCTTTGTCGCGTTTCCGGTCGTTGACCGCGACGGAAAAATCGCAGACGGCATCGCCTTGCGGGGTATAACGGAGTTCGGGATCACGTCCTAAATTTCCTATTATTGTAATTTTATTAAAAGACATCTTCTATTTTCTTTCTCCAATTTGTAGTTTTTCAAATTACTTTTCAGCAAACTTTTTCGGATGTTACTCTCATCCATCTATTGCCGTCAAGTAATAATGGTTAGTTTTTTTATTTGACTATAATACCATAAAAGCAGACATTAAATCAGATTGCCCGATAATTTTTTTATAATTTTTTTATAATTTTAATAATGATTTTAATAATGAAATGAATTGTAATCATCAAAACCTCACATTGAATTTTTCAATGTCTGTCATATTACTTTTCCTACTTGGAAATTTTTTTTGTGATCCGGTCGTCGCGCAAGCTAATTCCGAATCTTCATTTCTCTTACTTCCCTTCAAACAATGCTGGCAATTTCAAACCGTAAAGATGACGGACAATAACATCGCGTCTGATAAGGAATCTATCTTATTTTTACCCGTTACAGGTGGAAGATTATTTGCTCTCACGGCAAAAGGTGGTGAAAAAATTTGGGATACGGATTTAGGTGGCGAAATTATTTCACCGCCTATTTTGGATAGAGAAAATAAAAATATCTATGTGGTAACAAAATCTTTTGTAAATCTCGATATAATTAAAGCGGACTCAAGTGCGGCAAAAATGGAGAACCTGCCTAATGCCGGACAATTAACACAAAACATTCTAAAACTTTGGTCATTGAGTAAAATAACCGGTCTGACAAACTGGCAAATTACTTTGGATACAAAGTCTTTGAGCGTAAACCGGAAGATATTTCTGCTCAGTGATGGTCATAAAATCGTCCTGACCGGAGAGAATGGAGATATAACTGCCGTCAGCAACACGGATGGCGGAATAATCTGGAATAGATCACTTAATACAAATAATACAAATAATAAAAACTCATCTTCCTCTTTTTATTTACAGGACAGATTGTTAGTTGCAACTGCGCCGGACAACATATTTTTAATTTCGTTGGAAACCGGACAGACTATTTTTCAGATGAAAATAGCGATACCTCTCACCGCAATTTTTTTCTCCGATGAGAAAGTATTAGTTTGGGGTGATAAAAAAGGAGAAATTTTTGCAACGGATATTTTAACCAAAAAAACTATCTGGAAGATTCGTGGCGGAGCGGAAATTTCCAATATAAATTACACGGTTCAGGGTCTTTTAATTACCTCTTTTGATAATTTTATTTACTTGGTTTCCTTAAAGAGTGGTAAGAGATTATGGAAAAGAAGATTGGAGGGAAGAATATCTGCCGCGCCTTCTATTATCAATAATTATGCGATAATAACAACTCTGGCTAGTTTCAGGGCAAGCGTATTAGATTTGGCTGACGGAAAGTTGGTTAACCAAATATACTTATCTGATGACAACTATTTTACCCTGCGTCCGGCTATTATCGGCAATTTGGTCGTTTTTTCGACTCTCAAGGGTCTGGTTGCTTTTACTGTTTTGAATAATAATTGTCGGGTTAGTTAAAAAAGCAGGATAAAAATTTATCCTGCTTTTGTTGCTGTTTTTATTTCAGACTCGTTGTGCGGAATGTTCCTGCATCATTGCATATATCTCGTCTTTTATTAGGAGTTTTTTCTTTTTTAAGGTTGTTTCTTCTAATAATTCTTCATCGTTCGGATAAGTTAACTCGGCTAATTCGGTTAATCTTTTTTCAAAGTTATGGTGTTGCTGTACTAAATCTCTAAATACCTGATTTTCTTTAATTAATTCTTTCTTTACTGTATCTACCGTTGATATGTCCATAGTTTATTTTCTCCTTCTCATTTGATGATCTCCGGCGCGACAAAATAAAACCGGATTGTAGACCTGATTTCCAGCTATTGTTCTAATTCTGTCAGCCATAAATAAGATGTTATATCACAAATTCAGTTGAATCAAGTTTCCAGTTTTTTTCTCTTTTTTCTCTTTTTTCCCCTTTTTTCCCCTTTTTTTATTTTTTTTATTTTTTTTATTTTTTTAAATTATTTCTACTTATCCTTGATTTCAAATTCAGGTTTGGAAATATCCAACTTCATTACAGTTGCATTTTCCGGCGGATGACTGTAAAAATTTTTTCTTTTATAGATTTCCTTAAACTTATTATTTTTATAAAAACTTAAGGCAGTTTGGTTTGACTCTCTGACTTCCAGCCAAATTGAATTTACCTGATTTTCTTTCGCTTTTTGTATGAATTGTCGGAGTAACAGATTTCCAATCCCCTTCTGTTGAAAGTTTGGTTTCACGGCTAAATTATAGATTTCTGCTTCAAGTTTAAGAAAACTGTTGTTATAATTGTTATAATTCTCTGGGATTATCAGACGCGCAATTATAAATCCTATTACTGTTTGTTTGTTTTTAGCTGTAAATGATGCCGAATCTCGACGTAGAATCTCATCTTGATAGTCCTGATAACTCCACGGACTAAGACGACATTCGGTTTGTATTTCTATAATGTCGCTAATATCCACTTCTTTAATTATTTCAATGCTAAATGGGGAAACCAAATCAACCTCGATTTAATTTGCTATAATTTGCCGGTGGGGTAAATAACTTTTATATTATCAGACGTAAATCTGCGCTTTTCAGAATTGTTTCTTTGACACTTTTTAAAACGGTTTTCAATTTGACCGTTTAACCCGATAAGAGTCGCAATTTTATTATTTACAAATTCTATTCGGCTTTCTTCAATACTCCGGTCTTCATCTAAGACAATTTGATGTAGACCGCCCTGTAAAATAAAACTTGCAGATTTATCAGTAGTCAGGGATTTTAAGAATATTGAAATAGTACCAGACGCGGGAGTGGCATTTTGCGCTTTTCCCGGCGGATTTTCATTATCAAAAAGCTGCCAGGATATTTGTTTTCTGCCGACCGGAATTGCCGTTATCACGCGACCGTTTTTTTTTGCCTTTAACAACATTGCTTCAAATACCGAAACACCGACAATTTCGCAATTCCAAGCCGTTTTCAAGCCTAATGCGGTCGCTAAACCAATTCTTGCGCCGGTAAAACTTCCCGGTCCTCTGGAAACGGCGATCAAATCAATTTCCTTTTTTTCAATTCGATTGACTTTTATAAGTCGAAGTATTTGTTCCAAAATATCTTCAACTTTAGAAATCCCCGTCTCTCCAATCCAATAATCAATTTCCTTTTCACCTTCTAAAATAGACAGACTTCCGCCCCGCACTGCCGTCTCTATTGCAAGCGTGATTTTTTTCTTCATTTAATTTACAATGAAATCAACGGATAAATGAAATCAACGGATAATGGATAATGGATAATGTGAAAGATAAAATACTATCCATTTTCCATTGTTTTCATTTTCCATTTTCCATTTTCCATTATTAGCGGCAACTTTTAAGATTCTTCGCACTGAAGGCAGAAATCTCAAGAAAAAGTCGCCAATTTGATAAAAAATTCTTTTATGGCTATCCAGATCACCTTCCATCTCAATGGTTGCCTGGATTGGATTGGGAGGAAATCTTTTTCGTAATTGTTTGAAAAATTCTTTTCTGTTCCGCAGACATGTTTGCAGATATTTAAATTCAACCGGATTATTCCATTCATTTTCGACTGCTTTTATTAACCATCGAGGCAATTTTTTTGCCGCTTGAGCAACCGGATTATCTTCAATCTCCAGTCCGAAATACCTGTGAGTCAGCCCGATGGCGTAAATTATCCATTTTTTTCGCCTTTCGCTGACAACTCCCAAACACCTCTCCCAATCAAAATCGGCGGGGCGGCTTTTGACCGCATAAAAAATATCCCACAATTTTTCCTTTTCTCTACCGCCGTCGTTCAACCAATGCACGCACAAGACACGTAAATGATCTTCCGGTCTTAAAACTCTAATACTAACTTCGCCGCATTTTACCAAAACCGAATTCTTCGCCAAATCATCCCAACCGACCGTATCCAGATGCCTTAATCCTTTATGTAAATCAACTTCGCGCAAGTCCGAATGCTTCTGTAATTTCTCTGCTTTGTCGAAACAATTGGGATTTACCGCCAAATCAAAATCTCCCAGTTGACGCAGGAAAGGCTGCGGATAATTAATCGCGGCAGACCAGCCTTTTATCAAAATCGGCTCGATTTGACTGTCTTCAAAATGCTTCCATATATTTTGGAGCTTTTTCTCATATACCTTAAACATGAGCATTTGATAAATTTCAGCCGACGCCCGGACTGTGCCGACACGGTTGGCTGCAGTATTTTGAAAAAAATTATCGTCCGCCTGGTTCATCAAATATTCCTGCCGGAAATTAAAAGTTTTTCACCACCCAATTTATCACACTTTTAGCGTTGCCTCTTTTGCCCGCATATATTTTTATTCCGTCCGTAATTCCGGCTAAAGTCCTGAGGATTTGCATCGGCGCTTCTCTGACCGACGGTTTATAATAGAAATTGTTCATCAACCTCAGAACTGCTTGTCCGGGCGGTAAAATTTCCGGCTTCCAACGCGCATTCTCTTCAAACTCGGTGAAAAGAATCAGTTTGAGTTTGACATTCTCCGCAACCGTTTTCGCCCCGAAACAATCAGCCGTTTTAATTTCTCTGCCTCTTTTTGTCCTGATTGCCAGAGCGCGCGGGAATGGCAGTATATTCCCTCGAATATCTAACAACGTCAAATCGTCGGTAATATAATCGGCGCCGGCTTTGATAAATTCTTTAACCAGCGTCGTTTTGCCGCTGAACGAACCGCCCGGCAGAATAATTCCCGTATTATTCCAACTAACGGCGCCGGCGTGCAGGTATAATATCCGAGGCAGGGATATTAACGCCAAAAACATTAGTATTTTATCGCCGATTAAATTCAAAAGCGCGTCATTGCAATCATCGAATTGATGTATCAGTTCATATTTATAATATAATCCGTTGACCCGTCTGTTCTCCCCGACCACGAGCATTAAAATTTCATCAGCCTCGCCAAAATCAATTTCCCGACTGGCAACGGGTAAAACCTTTTTTAATTTCGACTTAACATTTAAATCATTTATTTTAACACCGACTTTTATTCCGCCACACTCAAAGGCAAATCTATCCCGCCACTTTATAACGTCTATTTCTTCTCTGATATTTTTTTCAGAATCTGTCATTTACCCGGTTAAAAATTTATAAATCTTTATCAAACTTCTATTCCTGACCCAAAAAACAAAAACTTGAATACATTTTTTTTGATGAAAATGTATTCAAGTTTTGATTCAAACAAGTTGATTAAAACTACGCTGGAGGACAAGTACCGCTGGGAGCCGCTACACAATTTCCACCACAGCACAGTTGTCCCGGATTACATCCATCCTGTGTTCCCTGCTGGGATGGCGGACAAGCAACCGCGAGAGCCGATTGCGGAAAACTGAGCATCGCCACCACCGGCAAAGCAACCATCGAAGCAAAGCCGATTCGTTTGATAACTTCGCGGCGCGAAAGACCGCTTATTTTGGTTTCGATTTCCTTTTCCAATAATTTGTCTTTGGAAAGCTGGTCAATCGCCAGCCAGACCAAATCTTCCGGTATTGTTGTTTTAAACTCTTTCTCCAGTTTCCTGGTGATATCCGTCACGGAATTTACACCGTCACACGACTTCCAGACAGATGCCGCCGTTTGATTCAAACAGTGCGCCTGGTTGGTTTCCATATCATAGACCAATACTTCGTCCGGCATTTCCTGAATTACTAATCCTTCTTTGCGGGCGATTGGCATTTGCGGGTTATTCATATTTTCTCCTCCGATTTATCAAAACAGTTTAGTTTAATTTTGGCAAAATATCAAGTTTTTTGTAAGCAAAATAGACAAACAGACTAACTTCGTCCTTTGACTTTGAAAAAGTATGCCACGAATTATAAATTTATTCAAGAGTTGTTTTATAGAATTAAAGTTATGTTGACGGAATACCGTCATTCCCGCTCTCTTCCGCTGCCGCAAAACGACGAAATACAAACCGATTAATTTTGAATTCAAGAATCAAATCAGTTTCTGATTTTTAACCAAAATACGATTGCTCCTACTAAAATAAATGAAATAAGACTATAAAAAAGTGTTACGGAACGATGGGAAAAACCTTTTATGACAAGTTGTTGGTAAATATGACGGCGGTGTGCCTGCCAAATCTTTTCTTTTTTTAAAACCCTTCGAAAAAAAGTTAAAAGAGTATCAAAGACAAAAAGAAATACCAATCCGACACTGATTACCGGCAATAACGGATAATAATCAGTGCTTTTATTTTTCGCCAATAACGGCAAAACGGCAAAACTGTATCCCAAAAATGCACTCCCGATGTCGCCCATAAAAATTTTTGCCGGTTGCCAATTATGAATTAAAAAACCGAAACTGGAAAATGCGATCACGCCGCCGTAAAATCCGATGTCGTTAAATCCTAAAATTTCCCCGATTATCAGCCAGCCGATTCCGGCTGTAACCGCCTGCATTCCGGCAATACCGTCAATGCCGTCCATAAAATTGTAGGCGTTGGTCAGCCAAACTATCCAAAAAAAAGTCAGTATTGCCCCGAAGATTCCGGGTTCGGTATTTTGCCCGAATGGAAGATAAATTTCACCGAAAAATCCTAATGTCAGAATTACGAGAAGTGCGGCGGCGGAATGCACCAAAATTCGCCAGACAAAAGAAATATCAAAAATGTCGTCCAGCCAGCTCACCGAAGCGATCAAACTTGCTCCCAACAGGTAACTCCACGAAAAATTATGTGAAACAAGATTTGTATATATCAGATAAAAAATTAAACTTATTAAAACTATTACCAATCCGCCGCCGCGCGGCGTCGGTGTCGTATGCGAACTTCTCTCGTTGGGTAAATCCAAAATTTCCCGTCTCAAACTCCACCGCCGAAAAATTTCCACGCCGAGATAAGAAGCGATAAAAACTATTAAAAATACTATAATTTCAGGCACTTTTCAGACCCTTATGCTAATTCTTGTTTTTTTTGCCGAGATACCATTTAACCTGTTTTTCAATCGCCTCCGCGATTGAAGTGTGCGGCTCGAAATTATAATTTTGTTTGATTTTCCGCGCCGCATAAATATCATCCGACAGCCATTTTTCAATGGTATCCGATATTTTTTTTATCTTTTTAATTCCCAAAACTTTTGCATTTATTAAAAAGATTTTTTGTAAAATGCCGAACGGAATATGGAATTTCGGCACGCTTTTGTTTAATTGCTTTTCAATTTCTCCAACGAATTCCTTCATCGTAATCGGCTTTGCCGCCACATTGAAAATCTCGGTTTCATTTCTCTTATTCAGCAAAACTTCGACTACCGCCCGCGCCACATCTTTTTTGTAAATCAATGTTTTTAGATTTTTGCCTTTTCCAATCCAAATAAATCTTCCCTTGTCTATCGCACTGACCAGACGCGCCGTATTTCCGACATTTCCCTCGCCGATTACCGGAGCCAGCCGCAAGATGGTCAATGGAAGTGAATTTTGTTTGCAAATTTTAATACACACATTTTCGGCTGCCAATTTACTTTCAGCGTATAAAGTTTCCGGTTGACAGACTGTGTTTTCGTCAATAATTAACCCGTCAACTTGGATATTTTGATTCTTATCCGATTTTTTTATTCCATAGATTGCCGTTGAACTAATCAGAATAAACTGTTTGGCTTGTAGTTTTACCGCCAATTCAACAATATTTTTCGTTCCTAAAACATTGACCGAATCAAACTCTTCTTTTCCCGTATTTCCAAACTGATGGGCAAGCCCGGCAGAATGCACAACCGCATCAATATTTTTTAACTCTTCCAAGTCGGCAAAGTTTTTGTTGTTGATAATATCCGCCGCAAAAAAATTATTTTGTGAGTTTTTATTTTCAAAATCAGCTTGCCGTGCCGGCTCGGTTCTGCCAACTTGGAAAATCGTGAAATTATTCTTGTCTAATTCCTGAACAATTTCTCTTCCGATAAATCCGCCGGCACCTGTTACAACGACTCTCATAAAATTTTCACTCTCAATCCAACTTGGTTATCGGACGCATGTCCTAAATTGATTTCCGGTATTTTCCGACGGCAACTTCTAAAGAGTGTTTTTGGAGCGCCGAATTTCTCGCCCTTATTTCCATTTCGGGGATTTCACTGCGCTCTTCGTAAATTTTATAAATCATTTGCAGCAGTTTTTCCGGCTCACCCGGCGGAACATACCAGCCAACCCGGTCATCTTCAATAACTTGCGCCACTTCCGAATCATTTTCCGTTAAAGCCAAAACCGGCTTTCCTGCCGCCAATATATTATATGTTCGGCTCGGCATTGCCACGCCGCGCATTTTTTTGACGAGCGGAACTAAACCGACGTCACAGGCATTTAAAAATAACTTCTGGTCGGTGCGCGGGCGCGGTTCGAGAACTGTTACATTGGTCAGTTTATTATCTCTCACTTCCCGTTCGAGCCATTTTCTTTTAACTCCCGAACCGATAAATAAAAAATGAAATCGCCCGTCGTCTTTTAATTTTTTTGCACATTCGACAATGCTTTCGATGTCCTGCGGATGTCCCATATTTCCCGCATAGAGGAAGACGAATTTATCCAAAAGTCCCAAATCCTGTAAAAGCCGGTTTTCACGACGCGAAGTCGGTTCAACTTCCTCTAATGAAGCCCAATTTTGAATTACATCAATCGGCGTTTGCCGTGTCGAATGGTGGTTTAATTGAGAATTAACCAGTTCGCGCATATCGCGCCCGACCACAATGATTTTTTTGGCTCCGTCATAAAGCCAATTATTAAGCCGGTTCAACAGTTTTATAAAAATCGAATCGGCTTTTAATTTGCCGACCGCAATCAATGTTTCGGGATATTTATCCTGGATAACCAGAGTGTATTCGGCGCGGCGAAGTTTTGCCGCTAAAGCCGTCACGAACGGTAATGTCGGCGGAGCGGAAACCACTAAAACGCTGTCATATTTGTTGAACTTTAACAAAGATTTAACAAAAATTGACGCTCCCTGCGTAAGCATATTCAAAAGCCGAAAAGCCAACACATCCTTATTCAGAGTCGTACTCCGGACCCGAAAAATTTCCACGCCTTTGTGAAAATCCTTTTTCGGTGCGCGGGTGCCGCGTGCCGCGTAATTCGGCTGCCCGCAAATTACTTTAACGTCATATTTTGCCGTCAGCCCTTCGGCAATTCCCGTCATATAATAACCCGTCTGATTATTTTCGGGATAATAAAGTTCCGTGACGACCCAAAGGCGATTTCGGATTTTATTTTTGCGCTTTTCGCCTTTATCCATTTCCCTTTCCTGCAAAGCTATAATCTGAATGAATCTGAATGAATCTGAATGAATACGTTTTTAACTGCCGTGTTTTCTCAAACTCGTATATCCCAAAACGATTTTACTAACTGTTTGGGCGACATTTTCCACCAGATATTCTCTCGGAGCAGTCCAATTAGTCGGCTGCGAAATTGCTAATTCAACCGCCCGTAAAATCGAGTCGGTTTTTGCTCCACTGAGAATATTACTGCCCGCTTCAATCGTTTCCGGGCGTTCGGTTACATCGCGTAAGGTGATATTCGGCACGCCGAAAATAGCACATTCCTCCTGCACGGTGCCGCTGTCGGTCAACACGGCTAAGGCGTTTTTTTCCAATTTTACAAAATCAAAAAAACCTAACGGTGCAAGTAATTTTATTTTCTCGGAAGCGGGTTTGAAACCGAATTTTTCCAGCTTTTCGGCGGTGCGCGGATGAAGGCTAATCAATATTTTTTTGTCGAATTTTTCCGCAACCTTATTAAATCCGTCAAAGATTTGCCGTAGTCTGTCCGGCAAATCGACATTTTCCGCCCGGTGCAGCGTTACCAGAAAATACTCAAACGGTTTGACATTAAACGAGTTCAAAGAATCACTAGCTTCTATTTTTTCACTGTGAATATCCAATACTTCCTTGATTGGATTTCCGGTTACGTAAATTCTTTCCCGCTCAATGCCTTCATCAATCAAATTTTCCCTGCTTCTTTCGGTATATGGCAGCAAAATCGTGCTTGAATGGTCAATAATTCGCCGGTTGACTTCCTCCGGCACGCGATTGTCAAAACAGCGATTTCCCGCTTCCATATGAAATACGGGAATTCCCCGTCGTGCCGCGATAATTGCCGACAGAGCGCTATTTGTATCTCCCAAAATTAAAACCTTGTCGGGCTTATGCTTAACCAAAACTTCGTCGGTTTTTGTTAAAATTTGTCCGATTTGCTCGCCGAAACTACTTGATTTTATTCCAAAATGAATGTCCGGCGGGCGAACTTCCAACTCTTTTAAAAAAATATCGCTCAAACTTTCGTGATAGTTTTGCCCGGTATGAACCGTAATTTGTTCACAGTATTGGTCAAGTATCTTCATCAGATGACTCAATCTGATGATTTCCGGTCGCGTCCCGAAAATAGTCATTATTTTCATATTTATTATTTTTTGCAATTATTGAAAAAAGTTTTATTTTTTATTTCTACTTCCACTCGGCGTAAGGCGTCGGGTCATCAGCCATCGCTAAAATCATTTCCTTCCAATCCAATGGGTAAAAGCCGGTTGCTTCTCTGAATTTTGTCGAGTCTAAACTCCTGTCAATTCTGAAATCTTCAAACGGTTCAATTTCAATATCAATTTTGTATGCTTCTTTCAATAATTGCAAAAGTGCAAATTTATCAATCGGCTCGCTCGAAACGTGATATAAGCCTTTTAAGTTTTTGTGATTTATAATTAAATCGGAAAGAATATCGGCTAAACAAATAGTGGGAAATCCTGAATAAACGGCATTAACAAAACCGTTCACTTTTTTGCCTCTATTACTCAAAAACCACTCAACCAGGCTGTTTGTCGTTTGCAGTTCCCGACCGATGATTGACGTCCGTAGAGTCAGGCAATTTCCCTGAACCACTTCGCCTAAATGCTTGCTCTTTCCATATAAATCAGGCGCGTCGGGAATATCTTCTTCCGTATAATTGCCTTTTGCGCCGTTAAAGACACAATCAGTACCGAGAGTTATAAAACGTGCGTCATATTTTTCGGCAAGTTCGGCAAGTCGGTGCGGAAAAATTGAATTGACGGTAAGAGTTTTAACCACATCTTTGGCAAGCCGCACTTGTTTAATTATTCCAACCGCATTGAGAATGACGTCGGGTTTTACTATTTCCACAACACTTTCCAGCGCTTCGATATTTTCTATATTTAAGTTCTCAAAAGTTTTTGTCTTGTCAAATATGTCGTATTTTTCACGACTTCCGAAGTTTCCTCTAATAGTCGTCCAAACATCGTACTTTTTCTGCCAGACTTGAACTAATTTATGCCCGAGCATTCCGGTACCGCCGATAATCAAAATTTTCATAGCTAAAGTTATTTATTAAATGTCTGCAACGCGACGGTTAATGTCGATTGTTAAAAGATAACTTCTGTCTAATCACATTTTACCTCTATAACATAAAGTATCTTATAAGCTGGATTCCAGAACTCTTAAAGTAGCTTCTTCGACTTGCGGATCGTCTAACCAATTAACTGCAAATTTTCTTGCCTGACTTGAGAGATTGCTGTAATTTTTGTCGGCTAAGTATATGCAGTCATTGATAACTTTTTGCCATTTGTCGGGTTCTTCCAATGCTATATCCCAACCAATTCTCTTTTTCTCTAAATCGCGCCAAGGAGTTCGGTTGCTGATTATCAACGGGCATCCGGCTGCCAACGCTTCAATAAAAACATGTCCGAAATTTTCACCTAAAGTCGGCAGTATAAAGAAATGATATTCAAAAATTGTTTTAACGACTTTATCGTGCGAAATTGATCCTTTATATTCGACGGAAATATTTTCAGGTAATTTTTTTATTAATCGGAGAGCCTCTTTCCAATAAACTCCATCCTCCAGGTTCCCGTAAATATCAATTATTAAATTTCCTTTGATGCCGCCGAGCAATTCCAACAACCAATTGAAATTTTTCTTTCGCATAAACCGTGAAAGAAACACCATTTTTACTTCGCCGACGATCTTTTCCGGTTTTAACTCTTGCCGGTAATCTTCAAGAAACATCCGCGAGGGTAGATTGGGGGCAATAAAAATTTGTCCGCCATTTCCCTTGACCCGTTCGGCTTCGTATTTTTCAAATTCCGAAGTGGTTTTCCAAATCAGATTCCGGTGCAAACCTAAAGTTTTTGCCGTTTTTAGAAAAACTCTTTTTTTTCGCGGTTTTAACTGCAACGCGCCGTCGGAAAGTTCCCCTTCCGGCGCCAAAATGATACTTAGCCGTGGAATGAGCGACAACTTTCTTAAAAGTAAAACAAAGACGGATAAAGTTGCGAATACACTATTGAGATAAATTGAAGCCGGTCGGGTTTGCCGAATAAGTTCGCGCATTTTCGAGATTTTTACGTTATCTTTTGACAAATAAAAGACTTTTGCCTTTTCGACTTTATTCCATTCATTTATCTTGACATTCTTGTATTGAACACCGTCGCCGTCGTGGTCGAGCGTAATTATCCAAAAATCAAATCTATTTCCCAGACGCTCAACCATATTGACAATTGTCCGCAAACTCCCGCCGCTTTTATAGCCCGGCAAAAAATAATTACAAACCACTAAAATTTTAGGTTTTTTTTCTACAATCTCATTTGAAGACATCTATTTTAGAACTTAACTAATATTTTCGTTCCCGATAATTTCCCGATACAAGTTTTCATACAAACCCGCCACATAAACCGGTTCAAATCTTTTAATATTTATTAGACCTTTTTCAATTAAAGCATTTCTTAAAAACTCATCATTTATGATTTTCAAAACTCCTTCTCTAATACTCAGAACATCATTCGGTTCAACTAATACCGCCGCGCCGCCGGCAACTTCTTTCATCGGGTCGAGATTACTCGTAATAACGGGTGTTCGCATTGCCTGGGCTTCGATTATCGGTAGACCGAAACCCTCGGAGGTAGAACAAAAAGCAACTATATCAGCTTTTTCATACTCATTTCTAATTTCAGCATCACTCAAACCAAAATCATTTGTAAAAGTAATCTGATTTATTTTTAACTCGTTTAATAATTCTTCATCAAGTTTTCCAATAATTCTGAGCCGACAATTGATGCCTTTTAAGGCTTTTGCTAAATTTATTATGTTTTTATGACGGGCAGTTCCAATCTGCAAAATTGTCGGACATTCGGAGTTAAATGTTTTACCGATTTCTAAATATAAATCGTCTGACAGCGGAATTTCAATGACGCGAATTTTTCCTTCTTCACAATTGGTATATTTAATAATTTCATTTTTTGTCGCCTCCGAAATGGCAGTTATATATTTCAGTTTCCTCACCGGCAGCTCAAAAAACAATTTCTTTATCAGATACTGCCGCAATCCTTTGCGGGTTCGCAGTATTGTCAAATCAGGTATTGTTAAAACCGTCTTTTCCTTCGGTAAAATTAAGGCAATAAAGTGAATATGTCCCGTAATATGATAGATGTCGGCTTGCGGTTTCTTAAAAAAAATAAAATTTTTGATGATTCCCGTCAGAGTGCTGAGATAGGGCAACTGAACAAACAAGGTTTCAAATTTTTCTTTTGAGATATTTTTTTCAATTTGTCCGAAAACTTTTTCGAGACTCACGGATTCCCAAAATTTCCTCTCGACATAAACTATTTTCGGCTTCATAAATAACAACCTTAGATTCAAGCAAGCAGTCGGACAAACGGATTTTTGGCGATTAAAAAAACTTGTCCGAAATTCAGGGAAGTTCGAGTCAAAGTTGAGCAATAGTCCCGAACGGATTTTGACAAACAAAGCTGACTCTTGATAAATAAATTTAACGGTTTGTATTTTCGGATGCCGCCAACCTTCCCGGCTGCAAAGCCGTCAACTCCAAATCTTTTTCAACCATCTCTTTTACCAATTCAGAGAATGTATATTCGGGTTGCCAATTGAGTATTTGCCGGGCTTTGGTCGAATCGCCGATCAGCATATCAACTTCGGCGGGTCGGTAATGTTTTTCATCAATCACAACGTAATCACGGTAATCAAGCTCAACCTGTGCGAAAGCTAACTCACAAAACTCTCGAACCGAATGGGTTTCTCCCGTTGCTACGACAAAATCTTCAGGTTCGGATTGTTGCAGCATCGCGTGCATGGCGCGAACATAATCGGCGGCGTGTCCCCAATCCCGCCGGGCTTCGAGATTGCCTAAACGAAGTTCCGAGGCAAGTCCTGATTTAATACGCGCCACGGTGCTGGTGATTTTGCGCGTGACAAATTCAAACCCGCGTCTTGGTCCTTCGTGGTTGAAGAGAAGTCCGCTGCTGCAAAACATATTATATGCTTCGCGGTAATTTCTCGTCAGTTCAAAACCGGCAACTTTACTGATGCCGTACGGACTGCGAGGATGAAAAGGCGTAGTTTCCCGTTGCGGTATCTCCTTTACCTTACCAAACATTTCACTCGTTCCGGCAAAGTAAAAACGGCATTCGGGACGCAGTTCACGAATTGCCGCCAGCATATAATGTGTGCCGTTGATATTCGTGTTCATTGTCGAAAAACCGTCGGCAAAACTTTCGGCGACGAAACTTTGCGCCGCGAGATGATAGCATTCATCGAAATTATGTCGGCTGACAACGTGGAAAATGCTCGGATAGCTTTCCAAACTTGCCGGATGGAGCGTTATTTTATCAAGTAAATGACTGATTCGTGTGAATCTTCGCTGCGGGTCTTCCAACGCGACCCGCCGCACCAATCCGTGAACTTCATAACCCAAGCCGAGAAGATACTCCGCCAAATAACTGCCGTCCTGTCCGGTAATGCCTGTAATCAAAGCCTTTTTATTCATTGTGATTATTTCTTTTGTTTAGTAATTAAGTGTTTTGACAAATTAGGTGAGGTGGTCAAATGGATTGTCCGTTATTCGCTGTTCGCTGTCAGCTATTCACTAATAAACGAAGAGATTCTTTGAAAAACAGCGAATAGGTGATAGCGAACAGCGAATAGTTATGGCTCTCCAACGTAATTTGTCAATACACTTAAGACCGACCTTGATAAATAAGTAATTTCAAGACCTGGTAAAAATTTATAAACTCTTGTCGGCAAGCGCATTCCGAAGCGTCTTTATAGAAATTGCCGTTGTGCCGATTTGTTCGACGACCAAACCTGCCGAGATATTTGCTATATTTGCCGCCTCATAAAAATCTGCTCCCGATGCCAGCGCAACTGCTAAACTTGCGATAACGGTGTCGCCCGCGCCGGTTACATCATAGACTTGGCGTGCGAGCGAGTTCAAGTGCGCGATTTCTTTGTTTTTCTGAAATAAACTCATTCCCTTTTCTCCGCGGGTGATTAAGAGAGCCTCAACCGACAAATTCTCCAATAAGATATTTCCTGATTTTTCAACAAAGTCTTCTCCGGTTTCTTCCAAGTTACAGGCTTCGGCAGCTTCCCTCTGATTTGGCGTTAACAGAGTTGCGCCTCTGTATTTTGAATAATTTTTTCCTTTCGGGTCAACCAAAACAAGTTTGTCTTCTACTTTCGCAGTCGTTATCAGCCGCTCAAGCAGATTATCCGTCAAAACTCCTTTGGCATAATCCGAAATAATGACAATTTCCGCCTTTTCCAATAAACTTAATACCTTCTCCCAAACCTTTTGTTCTTCCTTTTGATTCAAATTCTCTTTAGTTTCCCGGTCAATGCGGACAATTTGTTGGCTATGGGCAACAACACGGGTTTTTATCGTAGTTTGGCGGGTCGGAATTTTTACTAAAAAGTTCGCGCTGACGTTTGATTTGTTTAATACGTCGGGAAATAATTTTGCTTCTTCGTCCCCGCCGATAACACCGACAAGTAAAGGTTCTGCGCCAAGTCCGGCAATATTGGCGGCGACATTTGCCGCGCCGCCGGCAGCCAAACTCGTATTTTGTAAATTTACTACCGGAACAGGTGCTTCCGGCGAAATGCGGCTGACATTTCCCCACCAAAAACGGTCAAGCATCACATCGCCCACTACTAAAACTTTTACTTTCGAGAAGTTTTCTAAAATCTTCATTTTGGTTTTAGTCAACTTTTTTATTGTTTAGGTAATCGTTCACAATTAAATTAGATTTTAAGGAAAACCTAAACTGCTGCACCGGAATAGATTTGGCTTTTCTATTCACTATTTACTATTTACGATTCACTACTTTTTATATTTTGAGTCAATAATTTCACACCAGATATGTGCAATTGTTATATGTGCTTCTTGAATTCGGGCGGTGCGCGCGGCGGAAACCTTCAGGCATTCATCACTTAAAGAAGCTAATTTTTTGCCGTTCGCGCCCGTCATTCCCAGTATTTTACAGCCGATTTGCCGCGCAGTCATCACGGCTGAAATAACATTGGGCGAATTTCCGCTCGTGCTGATGGCGATTAATAAATCGCCTTTTTTTCCGAGAGCTTCGATTTGTCTGGAAAAAACCCGTTCAAAATTGTAATCGTTAGCCAACGCAGTTATGGCTGATGTGTCGGTCGTTAAAGCGATTGCCGGTAATGCTTTTCTTTCCGTTTCAAAACGTCCGACAAATTCCGCTGCGATATGCTGCGCGTCCGCCGCGCTTCCGCCGTTTCCGCAAATCAGAATTTTATTACCTTGCCGGAGAGTTTCAAAAATAAGTTCGGCGCAATTGTTAATATTCGGTATTTCCTGAAGTAAAATGTTTTGAAATAAGGAAATATGTGATGTCAGGGAATTTTCTATTAAATCCGTTTGAGTATTTTTGGCAAAATTATACTCAATCGGTCTTTCATCTGTTTGGCGGATTTTTTCGGCTATCACGCTCGAGGAATAACCTTTTTTTAAAGGAATCGAAAAAACCTTGCCGCCGTTTTCAGACACGAAATCCGCGCCGATTATTTCTCTTATATCCCAATCGCCGCCCTTCACCAGTATGTCCGGCTTTATTTCTTCAATAAGTTTTTCGGGAGTTAATTCGTCAAAAATTCTCACTTCGTCAACAAACCGCAAGCCGCTTAAAATTGCCGCCCGGTCTTCTTGTGATTGAAAAGGTTTTGAATTGCCTTTGATTTTTCGCACGGAAGAATCACTGTTAATACCGACAATCAACTTTGTGCCTAAATCGCGGGCTTGCCTGAGCAAATCAATGTGTCCGGGATGAATCAGGTCAAAACATCCGTTGGTAAAAACTACCTTTTCCATTTAAAATTTATTTGTTAAAACTTTCCCGTTTTTTGCAGAAGCCCGCCCGAGAGTCGGGACGAACATCACACTTATTTCGTGCGTGTTTCCGCATTTTTGAGAAAATCCTGTTTATCTAAAATCAGTTAAAGTTTTTTTACTCTAACCTTTCAATCGCGGTTGATTAATTCTAATCTGAAAAAACCAGATAAATATAATTCCGATAACCGCAATCAAGCCGTATTTGATTAAATACGGAATAATCGTTCCGTAGAATCCTTCGTATGAAACACTCGTTAACAGCATATAAAACAGCGTTACACGCCAGATTGAACAATCTTTGTTTTCAACCAGTGAAGCGTAAATAATGCGTAAAATAAATCCCAGTAAAATCATTCCGAGCGGTATGCCAACCGGTCCGAAATTTCGTAAAAGGTCACCCATCGGCGTGACGGCAAACGAATTTTCACTGAAATTAAAATATAAATCGGCATATTTTCGCGGTTCGGAACCAACCGGTTTATTTTGCCACAGCGGTCTCGGAATAAAAAAGTAAAAACTGTCGTTGATAATATTATCTTTTATCCCATAGCTTTCTTCATATGGTTCTAATTTTTCGTAATTGGAAACTACCACTGCCAGCGAACTGACGCCTTCAATCCGTTCGGTCAAAGCCGAAACGCCCTGCCCCAAATTATCAACTAAATCCTGGTCACCCAGTTTATCGAATGTATTGCCGATAACTTCGCTGTATTCTTCAAAACTTACCCGCTCTTCGGTTTGTTTGACGTTGCGGAAGGTCGTTCCGTAAATCATTCCCGCCGCTAGCGCCAAAACTAATAGGAAAGCTCCATATATCTGATGTTTTACTTGTATTTGCCTGCCGGAAAACACAAACGCGCAAGCCACCATAATAAAAAGTCCAAACAAACTTCCCCGATTGCCCTGAAAGACGGATTTTGTCAAAGACGTCGTCAACAAAAGACCGATTATTAAAATATGATTAAAATTTAACTTCTTAACCTTAAAAATACTCAACCACAACAAAAAACCGGCTTCCAACCAAAAGAGCGTTAATAAAAAAATCAAACCGTCGTATGCGCCGACTTCGGCTACCTTTTGATAACCCAAAATGCCGGCGCCGAAAGCAACAATGCTGTTGCCGACGCCGATTGCCAGTAATAAAATGCCGGGCAGAAATACATTTTCCGGTTTCCAATGCCAGTCCGGTAACCGATCATTGATTTTATCCCCGATTTTTTTTCCGTAAGGAAGCAGAAAACCGAGTGCTAAACCGCCATACCCGAGTGCCACATAAACCAGCGTTAACGGCAGATTATATCTTTCGTCTTCAACATAAATCAAAAAGAACGGCTGCGAAAGACCGCTTGCTAAAATCAGTCCGCCGAAGAAAAATGCCGGAACAAAATATGACCACGCGGCAAAAACTATCGGATTGAATAAATGAAAACGACCTTTGTAAATTAAATAAAAGTTCGGGACGGCGATAACAATCCCCAACATAATAATCCAGGGTAATAAATATGCGTCCTTAAACGGATTTGATTGGTCGTCGAGCAGCACCAGCATCAAAAATCCGCCAATGAAAATAAACAAAGCAATGGCTAAAATAGGAATTAACAATGCTTTATTACTATCGCTCTGAAATTTTGGAATTTTTGTTTCTAACCTCATCATAAAACTTTCAAAATTGTTTGTTTAGTATCTCATAAATGAAAACTTTTTAGAAGAAAACAGTTATTATAGGACTTTCTCAAAAATGCGGAAACATGCCCGAGAGTCCAGTGGGCTGTGCGCCTCGCCTCTCGTGCGGGCTTCTGCATTTTTGAGAAAGTCAGGTTGATAAATAAAACCAACCCGATATTTTAACTTTAGCTTAATAATTGCTATATTGTCTTTAAAAATATGTTCAATTCACCTTATCGTTCAACGATATTATTTTTATCGTTGACAGCTTTTTTTTTATATCTCCAGCTTTTCCGATTTCCCGCCACTCCGATTTTATTTGAAGGTGACCACGCAGTTCATCTGTCAAACGCCTGGCGATTGTTTCAAGGCGAAGTTGCATTCCGGGATTTCTTCCTTTTCACGTTTCCGGGAACGGAATTTTTTTATCTCGTTTTCTTCAAATTATTCGGTGTCAAATTATGGATATTGAACGCGGCTATTTTTTGTCTGCTTCTCAGTTTATCAGCCGTCGGCTTATTTTTCTCCCGCCAACTCCTGAGCGGATGGGCGGTTTATTTACCGGTTTCCATTTTTATAATAATCGGCTTCAGACCTTTAGGGATTGATGGAAGTCATCGCTTTTTTAGCGTTCTCGCCGTTTTGCTTGCCGTTGCAGTTTTATTTTCTCAAAGAACTTCGTCGAGACTTTTTCTGGCAGGCACATTTTGCGGACTCGCTTCCTGCTTTACGCAACCGCGCGGGCTGGTCGGGATGACGGCAATAATTTTTTTTCTGGCAGTTGAAAAATTTTATACAAAGCAAAATTTATCGGCATTTATCCGTTCAATTATTTGGGTCGTTTTACCTTTTGCTTTGATAATCGGTTTTATCTCGATTTATTTCATAATCACAGCCGGATTTGAAACCTTCTATTTTGCGACGTTTGTTTTTCCGGTCAAACATTATCCCGCCGATGTTTGGAACAACCCCCGCGCTTTTTTAAGAGATGTTCCGGGCTTCCGGGAAACACCTTTATCGCTTTATTTGAGACAAGCCGTGCCTGTATTATTCAACTATTTTTTGATTCCCTGGGTTTATTTACTTTTTTTCGTTGTTTTATGGTTTAAGCGTCAAACAATTTCCGATGAAAAAAAATTACAGTTAATTTTTATAAATTTGGCAGGTCTGTTTTTAGCCATCGGTGTTTTTTCGTCGCCGTCTTCTGCACGTTTTTACCAAATTTCTCTGCCGGGTTTAATTTCGTTAGTTTGGATTATTCAATATCTTTTTCATTTGCCTAAAATTATACTGTCTTTTTTGATTATTTCAGGTCTGCTTGGTTTATCTTATATCGTTCAACGACAAACGATTCCGGTCTATTCCTTAGATACTCCTTCCGGTTCAGCCGTTTCTCTTTCAGCGGAGAGTTTATCCCGATACAAATGGGTCGCCGACCATACTCAGCCGAATGATTATCTTTATGAAGCTCATCATCCGAGTTTATATATGATTTTTCAATTAAAAAATCCGACGCCTCTGCCGTTAATTCGTCCTAATAATTACACCTCGGTTGAGCAGGTAGATGACGTTATTAAAGGTCTTAAACAAAATCCTCCGCGTTATATCATTTGGAACGGGATTTGGGAAACATATAATTCAAATCAATCGCCGGACTTCCATTTACCACCGTTGGCTGACTTTGTTCATACAAATTACCATCGGGTTGAAAAGTTGAATAATTTTAGTGACGTCAATAATAAGGTTGAGTATGAGATAGAAATATGGGAAAAAAATGAGCCGGATTAGGTTTTGCTAAAATTTATCCGGCTAAAATTATTTGACTGTCAACCGCCTCCGAATTATCGAAACCGTTGTTTAACCGGCAAACGGCAACAACACCGTCGCTTAATTGCGGCGACATTTTAACGCACAAATCATTTGTAAAATTATAATACCATTTATTAAACTGCCGATGTTCGGGTCCCAAATCATAGAATACAAATTCTTCTACCGACAGTTTTTCTCTCTGCAAAACCAAACTCAAAGTTTTATAAGAATAATAGGCAACGTGGTCGGGATGAACAGGTTCGCACGCGCCGCCTTTGCCGCGCAAACCGTAAATAAAAAATCGCATTCCGCTATAAGCATTTATAGTTGTGATAATTAACTTTGTTTTGTCCGTCATAAAACGCTTGATGCCTCTCAGAAAAAGTCCGGGATTAGAAAGGTGTTCAATCATTTCACCGGCAACTATAATATCAAAGGTTTCGTCGAGCGGAACATCTTCCAGTTTTTCCAAATCGGCGCGGAATAAGTTTTTACCGCCTGCTTCCGTTAAAACATCAATTCCCTCTTGGTCGAAATCAAAACCGTAAAGTTCCCTTGCAGCTTTTTCAATCTCAAAATGAAGAAGCATATTATTTTCAATCGCCTGTTTGGTAAAAGGATAATCCGTGCAGCCGAGATGAAGCACTTTTTTACCGATGCAGGCTTTTTTGATGAATTCAACTCTTTGAACGAGTTCAAATTTTTTACTCATTTTATGTCTTAACGGTTAAGAATACGTCTGACCAGAAGTTTTTCCTCGTCGGTGATAAATCCCAAAACCCACAATATCAAACAATAAATAATGCCGCCGCAAATGGTCGCCGAAACAAAAGTCAGCCAGGAGATTTGAAAATAACTGATGATAGACTTTTCAACAATTGCCGAAAAAACGGCTGAAACAGCCAACGCGCCGATTAGCTTTAACCAAAATATTGTTTGGACTCGCTGAAAAAACCATTTTTCGACATAATAGATGGAAAAAAACATCGTCCCGAAACCGGCTAATCTACCAAAGGCAACACCGATATTTCCGTAACCCGGAGTTAATCCAACCACCAATAAAACATTTATTATCAAACATATTACAAAAATTATCAGGTTATAGCCGGGATAACCCAAACCTTCCGTCATCTGCCAGGAAACCGTCTGAATTGCCACTAAACTAAATGTAACGGTATGAATAATCAAAAGCAAATACGTTTTATCGGCAAATTCCGCGCCCAGCCACAGCGTTAAAAACAGCTTACTTTCAATCATTAAAGTCGTTGCCATAAAAAACACAAAAAAACAGACGATTTTTGTTGATTTGGTATAAAGTCGCAAAAGTTTTTCACGATTGTTTTTCAATTCGCTGGCGAGCGGAAAAACCACCAAAACAATACTGCTGACAAATGCGTGAATATAAAACGAAAGCAGCATCGGAACAACATAATAAGTCAGATTTTCCGCGCCTAATTGTCGCGTTATCCAGCCTCTCTCAAAAAGCATCAACAGATTGGCGAGAATTTGATAACCGATTATTCCCGCACTGTAGACTAAAACCAGTTTAACTACTTCGGGTTTAAGTCTTAAATTTATACCGAATTCCGGCAAAAGACGTTTTGAAATAACGGCGACAATGACACAAGTCAAAGCTGAAATGACTAAATTCCAAACTAACAAACCTAAAAACCCGTAACCGTTTAACGCCAGATAGATATTTCCCGCCAGCATCACGATCGTATTGAGATTAAAAATATTTGAATAGACGTCAAACCGATGAATTCCCTGCAAAACCGCGTTAAAAATCTGGCTCATCATTAAGAAAAAAACAATTGCGGCGGCAAGATGTAAAGCTAAAATCGTTTTCTCCTGATTTGCTTCTTCAATCTGATAAACACTGACAACCAGCCATTTTGAAATAAAAATAATAATCGAAACACCGAAAATTCCTACTGCCAAATTTATAAAAAATGTCGCTGAAACAACGTCCTTAATTTTTTCGTTTTCGCCGCTGACGCGATATTCGGCAATATATTTGGTAATCGCCCGCCCGAAACTAAAATTAAAAGAGTATCCGATAAAGCCCAAAACAAGCGCGTAAATTCCGTAATCTTTATCGCCTAATGTTTTGACGATGATGCGGGTAGCAAAAAAACTTAAAATTAGCGGTATTATCCAGGTTGAAAAACCGTAGACAATGTTTCGGAAAATGCTTTTACTTGTTTCGGCTTGTCTGACGTTTTCCATCATTTTGTGCGAAATGCTTCAAGATAGCTTTCGACGGCGATTTTTGCGACAACTTTCTCGTTAAAATTTTCTAAAACATATTCGCGCCCTTTTTTTGAAAGTTCGCTTCTCAAATTTTGGTCGTCTTTTAATGTTTGGACGGCGTTGACTAATGCTTCGCTGTTTCCGGGTTCGATCAGCCAGCCTGTTTCAAGATGTTTGACGGCTTCGGGAATGGCATTGATATTGGTGGAAATTGTCGGTATGCCGAGCGCCATCGCTTCAATTATCGAAATCGGCAAACCTTCCACGTAACTCGGCAGAGCAAAAACATCAGCCAAACGCATCAGTTTAAACAAATCAATATGCTCCGTGCCAACCTGGTCGGAAGTTATCAGCGTAAAATTTTTGCCCAAACCATAACTTTCCGTTCTTTCCAATTCTTCCGCATTCGGTTTTGAATTTGAAATCCAAACAAATGCTATATCTTTATTATCTTCGAGTAATTTCTGCGCCGCTTCCAAAAAAATCCAGCGTCCTTTCCGGTCGATAAACTGCCCGACGCAAAGAACTAAAAATTTATCTTCCGGCAAATTGTATTTTCGGCAAAGTTCCGCGCGATTTATCTCCGCAGCTAAGGCTTCATCAATTTCTTCCGGATCAATATTGGCATAAATCACTTTAATTTTGTCAAAAGCGTCCGGCGGAACGAGTCTTCTTAAACTCTCTTTTGTGTTTTTGTTGGCGGTAAAAATATGAAAGTTTTTCAGACGCGCCAACAACCGAAATTTAATTTGCCATTGAAGATAACGCCATCCCGGAACAGACGGCAGCGAATTGTGCATCGTAAAAAAAACCTGTGTTTTTTTTGAAAGCAGCCATAACACAAGAAACGATTGCCAGGGCGCAAATTCTGTGTGGACTATTCCGCTTTTCAAATCTAACTTACTCAGAAAACGAATAAAAATATACTCGCTGCGAAGTTTATTCCAATGTCTTGCCAGCTTTCTTCCGAGCGTGAAAGCGGACTTCCCGTCGGTATGAGCATTAACAAATTCATATTTAACTTTAAGATTGTCCAGAAACTTGAGTAATTGTTCGTTTGAACCGGAAGGCATTATTGCCAAAACTTCTCCGAACTTTTTCGCTTCTTTCATCAAACCGAAAAATAAAACTTGTGCGCCGCCCCATTCCAGATAATTCCAAACATAATAAAACTTATTCGGAGTATTTTTATTCGATGTTTTCAGGGTTAATTTGTTCAAGTTTTAAGTTAAGAGTCAGGTTGCAGACTGTTAAAGTGATTTATCAACAAAGTATTTTTCTTTTTATTTACAGTGTTTTAAAAAGAATACCTAATCTTTTACAATAGCACCGGAAAACATTTTGGCAATTTCCTTTTCATTTTTTGGCGGAGATTTTTTTGATATTTTCTTCCACGCGACCCGCGCAAAGAAAACCCAAAAGGATATAAAACCCTGCAATTTTGTGGGTGCGCCTTCCAGGTGAGCATAAAATTTCCGTCTTAAATTGTGATTGTGTCCGAGGTTAAAAACCAGCGCGTCAAGTTTATTTCTCAGCGGCATTTTAGTAACTCTCGGCGGAATAGTATTCGGTTGGCAAAAAACCCGCGCTCGCGGCTCTATCAAGAGTTGCCAGCCTTTTTTTTTCAGACGCGGCGTATATTCGGCATCGCCAAAATTCGGATACCTTTTCGAGTTCATCAAACCTTCTTCACGAATCGCTTGAACCGGAACTAAGACACAATTTCCGACAATTATATCTACATTCCAAGGCTTTTTCGGAATTGTCCAAATCGTCTGTTCATCCCAAAACTGCCAACCGCCCTGCCAGGTTTCCCATTTCGGCGACACTTGAAAAAGTTTGTGAGGAACGTCCCACAATAAAAGCAGCGAACCGATTATCGAACGCGGATATTTTTTCGCCGTTTCGACCATAAACTGTAAAGACTTTGAATCAAAAATCTGGTCGTCGTTAATCATCAAAATGTATTCGGGATTATGTTTTAAGGCAGCACGAACACCAACATTGATGCCTTCGGTGAACCACAAATTGCCGTCGCCGCGTATAATTTCAACGTCGGGAAATTCCCGCGTAACAGCCTCCGCTGTATCGTCGGTCGAACCGTCATCAACAATTACGATATGAACATTCAACCAATTTGTATCCAGGCGGGCAAGACTTCGCAAACATAAAAGAGTCAACTCTCGACGATTATGGACAGTTGTAACTATTCCTACTTTAATTCTTTTTTTTTCAGACACTTTTCTTAGGTTTCAGATGTATTAACAAGTTAGGTGAGGTCGGCGCGAGATTATGAAACTGTTCGTTGTGCGCTATTAATTGTTCACTGATAGTCAGAATAATTCTTTGATAAGTAGCGAACAGTTTGCCGACGCGCTGTCGTTTGTTTCAAACAATCTAACCTAATTTGTCAATACATTTAGACATTACTGCCAAGCGATTTTTGATTATTAACAATTTCTATTTCAGCCCGTCCAATTGCAATTACCTTTATATTTTGTGAAACTTTATCCACATCAATTTGCCGCCAACAGTCAATAATTGTCAAAGGCTTGATGGATTGATAATTTTCAACCGCATTTTTATACTCTTTGGACATTAAAGTAACCACACAAACCGGAGAACTTTCCAAACATTCTTCGATAGAATTAGCATAATTTATCTCATCACCGAATAAAACCTGCGTATCTTCCATCGCCAAAGGGTCAAAGACCGTCACAAAAACGTCTTCGACAACCAATTCCTGAATCAAATTTATGGCGGGCGAAGCCTCCGTTACCGGCGTTTTATCTTTAAAAGCAACACCCAGAACCGAAACTTTGTTTTCAGTTCCAAGATGCTTGCCAACCAGGTCGGCTAAATGCTTATTTTGCTCGACATTGACATCCTCAACGGCGGAAAGCAAAATCGGGTCCAAGTCATACTGCCGCGAAATTGTCATAAAGGCTTTTGTATCACGCGGAAAACAAGTTCCGCCAAATGCCAAACCGCCGCGAAAATAATATGGAGAAATGCGTTTATCCTGTCCGATGGCATTTGTAATTGCATCCACATCCGTGCCTTCGATTCGTTCACAGAGATTTGCAATGGTATTGGCAAAGCTGATTTTCATTGTGATATAAGCATTCAGGCTAACCTTGGCAACTTCTCCGCTGATGATTGACATCCGCGCAATCTTCGGCTCGTTTTCACACATCTGACGATGCAGTTCTTCAATTCTCGCTCCTGCTTCCGGTGAACTTTCGCCGATTATCACTAAATCGGGATTTTTAAAATCTCTGACAACCGAACCGAGTGCGACAAAATCGGGGTCAAAACAAACATCGAAATCTTTTTTGTATTTTTTACCGGAAAATTGTTCGATTAAAGGAATAAAAGTTTTATCGGTCGAACCCGGCACAACCGTGCTGCTAATAACAAACAAATGATTCTTTTTGGCACTTTTCCCAAATGCTTCCGCCAGAGATTTCAATGCCGATTTAACAAAACGGTTGGAAAATCTTCCGTCGCCGATGCTTGGCGTGGCAACTAGAATAAATGTAATATCTGTTTTTTCAATCGCTTCCGCGTGGCTTGTCGTTGCTCGAAATCTTTCGCCGAGTTTTTTGATTAATTCCTGATAGTGCGGTTCGATAATTGGTGTCTTTCCCGAATTTATGCCGTTAACAACATTTTCGTTCACATCAACGCCCAATGTTTCAAAGCCGCTGTCAGCCAAACACAAAGCCAATCCCAAGCCGAGTTTTCCTAACCCGACAACCGATACTTTCTCATTCATCACTTTTTATATCTCTAAATGCCCGACCCAACCCGGATATGGCTTATATTCTAAAAATTTATTCGTCTTATTTTCCAAACAATTTTTCCAATCGGGATTGGATGTTTCAACATAAATATCCGAAAAACTTTTTACACCAAAATCCCAACCGTCTTCATTCATTAAATATGTAAAAATTTTAACTTTTAACGGGTCGAATCCCATCAAGCGTGTTCCGACAATATCAGCCGCTAAAAAATTTTCGCTAGCCACTAAAATTTTCGACTCCACCGGATCAGGTTCGAGCGGACCTTTATTTTCGCCGCCGATTATTCCGTCAATAATTGAAAACACGCGCCTTTGTTGTGTTTTGTGAAGTTTTCCTGCTTTATCCGAAAAAAGAAATAACTTTAACAAGTCAACCGACATTCGCCACGCCGAATCGTTTCCATACCAATTTCCGACATCTAATAATCTTTTCTTTTTATCAACACCCAAACCCAAAGGTTTTAAGAATTTCCCGTGAAGCCAGTAAATCGAACGATGAACGTATTCGAGTGGAACACTTTGTTTGGCTAAAAATGTGTCATACATCCAGCGTTCGGTTCTTATCAAACCCTCTTCCATCGGCGTAAAATGATTTGGCGGAAATTGGTCGCCGCCTTCGCCCGGCAATCCGAGCATATAATGAACAATCAAATTTTTATTGGTGCAAATTCCAACCAAACCTTTAATGTTCATTGTTACTCCGACCTTTTTATGAGTTTTCAATTTCGGAACGGAAATTACTACATCGGCTTCCAACACCGTCCGCGAAAGTTCATAAACTTGTCGTTCGTTCGTATGATTTTCAACAGTTTCCTGCCGGTGATAAACAGCTCCGTAAAGTTTTTCGGGATTTGAAATTGAACTTAACGCGCTTTCCTTTCCCAAATTTATTGTCAAATTTCCCTGCATATCGCCTTTTAAAGGCTCAATCATTGAGGGAAAATGTCTTTTGCGCGACCAGTAATGACGCAAATCCCGTATATCAAAATCCACGTCGGAATTTAATTTGAAAAAATCAGCAACCTCATCGAGTTTTGTCAACTCGAGCAATTCCGCCCAGTTTCCGTCATATTGCGGAGCATCGGCGATAATTATCTTCCCTTTTCCTTCCAGCGCGATTAAACAATAATCGGCGATGACACGCAAAACCGACGGATGCGTAATCATTGAATATGGATTTTTTCGTTCGGAATGCCAGCTTCTGACAAAATTCGGTTTCAAAACAACCGTCATTCCGCCGGAAATCAGATTTTTTAACGGATTCCAATTTGGTGTTCCAAAATTTTCAATGTCGTATTCGAGTTCGACAAAAAGTTGACGAACCGCGCCATAAACCGGATTTGAAACGGAAGACAAGTTTTCACCAAACGGATATTCGGGATATTTTTCCGACGGATGATATGGCGCGTTTTCCGAATAAACGGTTTCTGTTTGGGCAACTGCCACTTTTACAGTCATAAACTCAGGGGTTTTTCCAAAGCCGGATGATTTTGTTTTAAGTTTAATTCTTGAATTAACAACCGGTGTTTTCCGCGTTTTGTCAGCGGAATTTCCTTAACCGATTCAATTTCAAGTTTTATATCGCTGCCTAATTTGTATTGAATTTTAGCTTTAATGCTTTCCAGAAAATTTTCCGCGCAATTTTCTTTCGGTATAAATCGAAATGTAACTTTGCCGCTTTCCTTTTGGTGAAACTGAAATTGTTTCAAAAAATCGTAAGAATCGTCGTGCATATTGAGCATCGAAGTCGAAATTAAACGTCCTGTTTCGGTTTGAATCAATTCTTGCAGTCTGCCTTCGATACGTTCCCAAATTTGATAAGGTCTGCCGCATTCCGCACAACCCCAACTTTTGAAAACGGCTAAATCTTCCGTCTTAAAACGAATAAAAGGTGTCGCCGTCATTATAAATGAAGTTGCGACAATCTCACCGATTTCTCCTTCTTTTGTAACTTGATTACCGTTTTTATCCAACAATTCGACAAAACCGTATTGCGGTAAGACGTGATAATCGTCCGTATATTCGCAAAAACCTGCCAAAGCGGACATTTCATAATGTCCGTAATGGACAAAAATCCGCGCCTCGTCGCCGAAGACTTCCCGAAAAAGCTGTTTTTGGAAATCGTAAAGATTTTCCGACGAACAAAGCAAGCCTTTTATTTTCGGAAAAGACTTTCCCGAATCTTTTAAATAATCGGCGAAAACATATCCCGAAGAAGGATAACAGCGTATCCATTCAGGTTTATAATCAAATGCTTTCCGGCGATAAATCTCCATTTGCGACGGAATAAATTGGTATGTCGAGCAGCGAAGTTCATTAAATTTCGGTTCAAACTGCATACCATCGGAACTCTCTATCTGCAAACCGCGAAAAACCATTTGCCGGTCGCCTTCGCGCCAGCCGATACGGTGATATTGATGCGCTTTTGAAGCCAACTCTTTAGCAAAAGAAATCGGGTCCCGATACATTCCCGTCGGTATTCCGGTGCTTCCGCCGGTCGTTATATATTCGCGGTTCGGATAATCACAGGAAAAATTTTCCAGATTATCCCGAATCATTTCTTTTGTTAAAAACGGAATTTTGCGAAATGTTTCAATCGAATCAATATCTGCGGGCTGTGCGCCGACTTTTCCAAATAACTCCCGATAACCTTTCGTATTTTCGTAAGCGTGTTTGCTGACCCGCTTGATTTCTGATAATTCGTATTCTTTGATTTGCTCCAAACTCCAACCGTCGGATTCGCGCAGAAACTTTGCCCAGGCGACATAATCTTTATTTTGTAAATCTTTATGAGTCAAAACAAACATTATCAAATCAGACTTGAGCAACTAAACTTCCTTCTTTGTCGGCTGCGAGTTTCTGTCGAACTTGTTCTTCAATCCATTTATAAGTTACCGCCAAACCTTCTTCCAACGAGATTTCCGGCTCCCAGCCGAGAACTTCGCGCAGTTTTGTGTTGTCGGAATTTCTGCCGCGCACACCTTGCGGTCCGTCAATATGTTTTTTGTTGATTTTAACTCCGGCAACTTCCGCGATAATGTCGGCAAGCCCGTTGATTGTTACCATTCGGTCTTGTCCGAGATTGAGCGGTTCGTGAAAATCCGAACGCATCAGGCGATGAATTCCTTCAACGCAATCGTCAATATAACAAAATGAGCGCGTTTGTTCGCCGTCGCCCCAAATTTCGATTTCGGTTTTTCCGTTTAATTTTGCTTCGGCGATTTTGCGGCACACCGCCGCCGGCGCTTTTTCGCGTCCGCCTTCCCAACTTCCTTTTTCACCAAAAATATTGTGAAAACGAACCGTTCGCGTTTCGATGCCGTAATCGTTTCGGTAGTGCATACAGAGAATTTCCGAAACAAGTTTTTCCCAACCGTAAGCGTCCTGCGGCTGCGCCGGATATGCATCTTCTTCTTTTAACGGCTGAACATTCGTTTCTTCCTGTAAGTATTCGGGATAAATGCAAGCCGAGCTGGTATATAAGTATCGTTTGATGCCGTTTGTTTTCGCGGCTTCGAGCGTGTGCAGATTTATCAGTGAGTTGTTATACAGGATTTTCGCGTGGTTGGCGGAAATAAAACCCATTCCGCCCATATCGGCGGCAAGCGCGTAGACTTCTTCGACATTTCGCGTCGCCTGCAAACAATTGTCCCAACGCCGCAAATCCAAAATTTCAAATTCATCCGCGTCCGTTTCACTAAATTCGGGATATTTTAAATCAACTCCGCGCACCCAAAAACCTTTATCTTTCAAATATCCGACCAAATGACTGCCGATAAAACCGCCCGCACCCGTAACTAAAACCTTTGTTCGTTGTTCCATAATTCTTATTTAGTGGTGAGTGATAAGTGGCGAGTGATGAGTGGTAAATCCTAAAGATTATTCTTGTAAATAATTAAACCACGCAAATTATTCAAATTTTGATTTATTTACCACTCATCACTCGCCACTCACCACTATTCATTATCCTGCCGGTAATTGTCCCGATGATAATAACTTTGATAATAATAACTATTGTCTTGAGAATTAAGATTGACGTTATTTAAGACAACGCCGAAAATTTTAACGCCGATGTCCTGCAATAGCTGTTTTGAGCGGCGCACAATCTGCCGCGAACTCTTGCCCGAATGAACGACCAGAATCACGCCGTCAACCATTGAAGCAATCAAAACTCCGTCGGTAAAAGAGGCAATCGGCGGCGAATCAATAACAATGTGCGTAAAATGTGTTTGCAATTTTTTGAGCAAATTTGACATTTGTTCCGAACCGATAAGTTCCGCCGGATTCGGCGGCACAGGTCCTGACGGCAACAGATTAAGTTTAGATTCTTCGTCGTAGGATATTACATCAATCAAATTTTCATCAGCCAACTCGGTTGAAAGAAGTGTGCTTAATCCTCCGGCATTGCTGATATTGAAAATGGAATGAAGCCGCGGACGGCGCATATCGGCATCAATAATCAAGACTTTCGCGCCCGTCTGCGCCAGACTGATTGCCGTATTGATAGCCGTTGTCGTTTTACCTTCGGCGGGCAAACTCGATGTAATCAAAAGCGATTTCGGAGCGCGTCCGGCGGTTGAAAGTAGAATTGACGTTCTGAGTTGGCGGTAAGCCTCCGCTAATGAAGAGCGTGAATCGTTGTGAATTAGCAGTTCGGAAGTCAGGGATGCTTCCCCGCCGTCATTCCCTCCGACCAGTAAAAGTCGGCGTTTCGGCATTGAATCAATCCGCGGAATTGCCGCCAGCGCCGGTAGCTGCAGATAATTTTCAACTTCTTCAGTCGTGCGGATGGTGTCGTCAAGATATTCAAGAAATAACGCTAAACCCATTCCGAAAAGTGTAGACAAAAACAGCGCCGCCAAAACGGTAGTTAATCTTCTCGGTGCAACCGGAATTTCCGGCGGAATGGCAATCTCCGCCACGCTGATGTTGTTGTCCGTTCCGACCGCGATAACGTCGTTTTCACGCTGTTTGTCAGTTAGATTTTTCAGAAAACCTTTTTTCGTTTCTATTTCCTGCTGTAAAAGCCGCAAAGAAACATCCGACTGATTTTGACCTTGAGCTTCATTATACTGTTCATCATAAGCCGCTCGAATGCTGTCTTCCTGAGTCTTCGCTTTAATATATTTGGTTTTTAAGTTGTTTAATATATCTTGAGTTGTCCGTTTGCGAAAGCCTTCCAGGTCTTCCTGATTGTTTTGCGTTACCTTCTTTATATCATTTTTCAATGATTCTATTTGGGTATCTGCTTCTTTTATTTCCGGTGCGGTTGGTAAATACTCTTCCAAAAGTCTAGCCCGTTGAGCATTTAAATCGGCAATTTTTTCCTGCGTTCTATTTACTAATGACTGAATAGCATTTTCTCTTTCGCTGGTATAACGCAATATTTCGCCTTCAGCCAGCGACTTTAGTCTATCGGGCGAATCCTTCACCGAAAAATATTCAGCCTCGGCGTTTTTTCTATCGTTCTCGGAATCAAGCTTTTGTTTATTTAATCCCGAAAGACGATTCAAGACAATCGTTTGATCGTTATCGGTTTTGAGAATACCGAATTTTCTGGTCAAATCCACCAGTTTTATTTCGCCGCTTTTGATTTCCGATTGGAGAGTGGCAATGCGTTCCTGCAAAAAGTCGTTTGTCTTGCTGCTTGTACCGGTACGTTTTTCCTGATTGACTTTGGCAAAAACCTCGCAAACGCCGTTGACAATCAAAGCGGCGAGATCAGGGTCGGTATGCCTGAAAGTAATCTCAATCAATCGCGTGTCTTTTGAGGTCGTGCGGGATTCTCTAATTGGATCGACACCTAAATTTTTTCTAATAACATCCACATATGGAGCTAATCGAATTGCTTCGGTTATTTCTTCGGAAGAAGCCAACGAAGTGCTGGGTGAAACCGCAACCTCGTCAATCCCGCTTCCGTTCTTTTTAGGCGGACTGCTGGCAAGCCCGACGGCTCTTAACATTGAACGCCAGGCTGAAACCGAATCTTCGTTCTTGGTTTTTAGAAAATCCTTATTGGTGTCCAGGCTAAGTTCTTTTACTACTCGACGCAAAAGACTTCCGCTGGTTAAAAGCTGTAGTTGGGTATTGAAATACGACGAATCCTGATTAGTGAGCGGCGCGCGACGGTCGTTTGTCACCAAATCCGGGTTGGCTTGTTCCGAATCAACTTGAACTTTCGCCATTGCCTGATAGATATCCGGCTTCCGCGCCATATAAATCGAGGTCAAAGTCGTCAGCAAAACCGCAATTCCGATGACCAGCCAAAACCTTTTGCGGATGATTCGCCAGTAGGTTGCCAGTTGAAAACCGTCTTGAACATTAACGTCCCGATATGCGCCGTATCCGCCGTTGGCAATAGGCATCTGCGATTCAAACGGACGCTCGACCTCAACCGTTTCAACAGTTTTTTGAATTATTTCTCGACTATCTCTCATACTTAATTATTTACGGGGTAGGAACTCTTAAAAAGACATTGGGTAAGCCTCCGGTAATGACTTTTATCAAACCGTTACGGATTGATTTAATGTTGTCATTCGTCACCTCGACAATATCATTTGCCTGCAATTGCGGGTCGGGAATTTTTTTAGCACGAATGTCTTTTAAATCAAATACCAATTCCGTTTTAACCGGATTTCCCGATTCTTGTCTTTGAATGAAGATTTTATTGGTTTTAGCAGTTGCGTCAAGTCCGCCGGCGATGGCAATCGCCTGCGTCAAAGTTACGGATTCTTTCAAAGAAACTTTGGTAGGCTTAAAAACATTGCCGACGACGTAGGCTTCCTCCGCCTCCAGAACCGAAACAATATCGCCCGGCTGCATCCACGGGTTTTGTTTTCCGTCTATCACATCGTTTAATTTGTAACTGAGAAACTGAACCTTACCTTCTTCATCTCTGGAATCAACATTTTCTTCACAAGCCGACAAATTTCCGACTCTGGCAATTTGGATTTTGGAACCGGCTTTTTCAACCTTTGGTCCACCGGCAAAAGCAAGCAGTTCTAAAAGCTGAACTCTTCGATTTAAGAAAAAGCTGCCCGGTTTTTCAACCGCGCCGATAACGGCAAAAGACTGTGACTTTTGGTCAACTGCCCGCACATTGACAAAAGGGGTTCGCAAATAAGTTTTATAAAGATTTTCGATTGTCTGTTTCAATTCTCTTTCAGTTTTACAGACGGCGACAATCGGTTGGTCAATGCGCGGCATGACAATTGTGCCGTCGGGACTGATGTTGACTACCTGAGAAAGTTCGGGATGACGAAAGACTGTGATTTCCACCGTGTCTTGAAAACCGATGCGGTATCGTTCGTTTAATTGGTTTTTGTTAGAAGTCGTGTTATTTGAGCCATTATCTTTATCAGATTTATCGTTTTGATTTGTTTGTTCCCGGTTGACGGACTTTTGCGTCTGGTTTGGAATTTCTTTGTCTTGACCAGAAACTTCATAATTCAAAAAACCATTCAAAAAAATGACAAAACACAATGCGGATACGATTTTTACTGCTTTCATAATTCAATCTCCAAAATTGCTTTTCTATACGTAGGAAGGATTTATAATCAATTGATTCGTTTTCATTCGGAAAAGTTTGTTGCTAATTTTGCAAACTGTATTGTAACAAAATAATTTGAAAAGAAACATATTAACAAATAGATATAATAAGTTATAGTTGAAAAATTTCAAATTTATCAATTTATTTGAAGCCTGTGCAAATTAAAGTTATTTGATTTTCAACATTTAACCTTCGGAATAGCTGATAGATAATAGATGAGAGCTGAGAGATTTTTGACTCCTCATCTATCAGCTATTATCTATCAGTTATCATCTATTCCGAAGTGATTTTCTAATTTGCACAGGCTTCATTTATTTATTTTGCCGTTTTAGGATAAACTTTGTTACCCGAGTTTTTCATATCAGGAAGTTATGCAAAATGCTACGCCGATGCTTCGGCAATATCTCGAAATAAAAAAACAATATCCCGGAACTCTGCTGTTTTTCCGTTTAGGAGATTTCTACGAATTGTTCAATGAAGACGCGGTTACCGGCTCGCGCGAACTGGAAATTACTTTAACAGCCCGACATAAAGACTCGAAAAATCCGATTCCGATGTGCGGCGTTCCGCATCACGCCGCCGCCGGTTATATTTCGCGGCTGGTCAAAAAGGGTTATCGCGTGGCGATTTGCGAACAAACCGAAGAAACCGGGCAAGGAAACAAACTCGTAAGGCGCGAAGTTGTCCGCGTCATCACGCCCGGAACGGCGATTGACCCGCAGCTTCTCGAATCAAAGGAAACCGTTTATCTGGCTGCGGTGTGCGGCGCGGGCGAAACTTTTGCCACGGCTTTTCTCGAACTTTCCACCGGCGAATTTTTTGCCACCCAAATTTCCGGCGCAAACGCCTGGACGAATATCTGCACCGACATCGAAAGTTTTGCTCCGCGTGAGATTCTCTTTCCTGAATCATTGCAAAAATTAGTAGAAAATACTTTTGGAAATACTTTAAGTAGAAACACTGAAAATAAGCAAAATATTATTTCTATTTCTCCGCCTCATTCAAATAAATTTTCGGCAACATTGACTTCACTTGACGATTGGTTGTTTCATTACGAAGATTGCGAAACTCTTCTTAAAAATCAATTAAATGTCAAAGGAATGTCCGGTTTTGGATTTGATGGAAAAGCGGAAGCGATTCGCGCCGCCGGAGCGTGTTTGCGTTATGCACAGGAAACGCAACGCGCTTCCGCCGAGCATATTTCCGACGTCAGCTATTTTGAAGCCGCCGATTTTATGATTTTGGACGCGGTAACGCTCAAAAATCTCGAAATCGTCGAATCGCGCGGTGAAACCGGAAAGCGAACACTTTTAAGCGTGATTGACGAAACAGTAACCGGAATGGGCGCCAGACTTTTACGCTCGTGGCTTCTTCGCCCTTCAGTCAAACGCAGTGAAATACAAACGCGGCTTTCCGCCGTTGCCGAATTAACCGATTCGATTTTGCGCGATAAAATTCGTTTCCTGTTAAAGGAAGTTGCCGATTTGGAAAGATTGGTCGGACGTTTAAATCTCGGAACGGCGTCGCCGCGGGATTTAATCGCACTCAATCGTTCTCTTTCACAAACTCCAAACCTAAATCTGGCGTTATCGGATGTAAACAGTCTTTTGCTTCAAGTTTTGAGCGAAAATATCTTTGAACTTCCCGACATCCGAAACTTAATTGAAAAATCAATATCTCCTGAACCGCCGCTAAACATCACCGATGGCGGCGTAATTCGTCAAGGTTTTAATGCCGAACTCGACGAACTTCGGAGCATTTCGAGTTCCGCCAAACAAACAATTGCAATTTTTGAAACGCAGGAAAAAAAACGTACCGGAATCTCAAACTTAAAAGTTAAATTCAATAACATTTTTGGCTATTTTATTGAAGTTTCCAAAGGCAATGTTTCGCGTGTTCCCGATGATTATGAACGCCGCCAGACTTTGACGAACGCCGAAAGATACACCACGCCGCAACTCAAAGAATGGGAACAAAAAGTTTTGGGCGCGGAAGACCAAATAAAGGAACTCGAAGCCGAACTTTTCCAAAAGATTCGCGCCGAAGTTACCCGCGAAACACAAAGTTTGCAATCAACCGCCCGCGCTCTGGCGACGTTGGATGCACTGGAAAGTTTAGCGGAAACCGCCACGCGCCGAAATTACGTTGCGCCCGTTCTGCACGACGGCGACGAAATCGAAATCAAAGCCGGCAGACACGCCATCGTCGAAGCCTTCAGCGTGGAAACTTTTATTCCAAACGATTTAAAGATGAACAATTCGACTGACCGATTGTTGATTGTAACGGGCGCGAATATGGGCGGGAAAAGTACCATCTTAAGACAAATCGCGCTGATTCAAGTTCTCGCTCAAATCGGTTCTTTCGTTCCCGCAACTTCCGCCAAGCTCCCGATTTTAGATAGAATTTGGACTCGCGTCGGCGCGTCGGACGATTTGGCAAGCGGACGTTCGACGTTTATGGTTGAAATGACCGAAACCGCGACGATTTTGCATAATGCGACACCGCGCTCTTTGATTCTACTTGATGAAATCGGGCGCGGAACTTCCACTTTTGACGGTCTTTCGATAGCCTGGGCGGTTGCCGAATATCTTCACAATTCGCCGGAACATTCTGCTAAAACTTTGTTTGCCACGCATTATCACGAATTGACCGAACTTGCCGAAAAACTTCCGGGCGCGAAAAATTATCGGGTTACGGCAACCGAAAAAGATGGCGAAATCGTATTTTTGCACAAACTTGAAAAAGGCAAGGCTTCAAAATCCTACGGCATTGCGGTTGCAAAACTCGCCGGATTGCCGCAAAAAACAATTTTGCGGGCGCAGGATGTTTTGGAAAAACTCGAACAATACGAATTAGCCGTTTTTTCGGGCGCAAAGCCAAACTCTGAAGCATTGGAAACGGCTGTCGGTCGTGCCGGAAAAAGTATGCTGGCTTCACAATTTTCACTTTTTGCTATTTCCAACGAAGATGTGATTGACGAATTGCGTGATATTAACATTGATAAAATGTCGGACGACGAAGTAAAAAGATTCTTGCATAGCATTCAAAAACGCCTGGTTTGAACATTTTATTATAATTTTTTTCAACTTATACATTAACCGTCGGCATACTGACGCTTTATAAATTACTTTAACATTATTACAATCTGCTTAAGTTCATTATGTTAGAAAAAATTCTTTCTCTTCCCTTAGAACAAAAAATCGGACAATTATTTTTTATCGGAATTTCGAGTGTGGAAATTGACGAAAATACGTTTGCACTTTTACGGGAAATTTCGCCGGGCGGAATTTGCCTTTTTGCACGAAACATTAAAGCTGCGGCTCAAGTTCGTCAACTTCTTTCCGACATCCGCAATGTTTTACCGATTGAACCGATTTTAAGTCTTGATGAAGAAGGCGGAGTGGTTGACCGTTTGCGCCGGATTTTTACGCCGCTGCCTTCGGCAAGTTCAATTAAAACAACCGGGCAGGCAAAAATTCTTGCTGAAGCAACCGCAGAAATTTTGCAAATTTTGGGATTTAATATGAATTTCGCGCCTGTGGTTGATGTCGCCGATGAATCGCGCAAAAAATTTTCCAACGGTCTTTATTCGCGTTCATTCGGAAATTCAAAAGAAGACGTTATCGGATTAGCCGGAGAATATTTAAACACTTTGCAGACAAACGGATGTCTCGGCTGCATCAAACATTTTCCCGGTCTTGGCGCGAGTGAGGTTGATTCACACGAAGAATTGCCGAAGGTTTTTTTAACGCGCCAGGATTTATTTGAAAATGATTTATTGCCTTATCGAGAACTATTCAAAACCGGACAAGTTCACGCCGTGATGGTTGCCCACGCGGGTTTTCCGATGTTTGACTTGCAGGAAACCGATTCAGATGGCAAACTTCTACCGTCTTCATTGAGCTACAACTTCGTTACCAAACTATTGCGCGAAGATTTAGGATTCAAAGGTTTAGCTATTACGGATGATTTGGAGATGGGCGCGATTTTAAAAAATTACGGAATCGGTGAAGCGTGTAAAATGGCGATCAATGCCGGTGAAGATATGTTGGCGATTTGTGCCAATGCCGAATCGGTTCGAACAGGTTTTCACGCGGTTTTGGATGCCGTCTTAAAAGAAGAAATCACGGAAACAAGAATCAACCAATCTTTAGTAAAAATCGCGCATCTAAAATATTTAATGCATCCGCCTTTGCCGTTTGAAGCAGCGCGTTTGCAAGTTCTCTCCGGGAGAATTGCGGAATTGAATGCTCAATTAAATTACAGTTACGGAGGATAAAAAGTTTGCGTCAATTATTTTTAGGTTTATTTTTAACTATCGGTCTTATTCTTTCATTTTCCTGTCGGACACGAAACAATGAATTTGTCACGGTTGCACTTTCCGAAAAATTTTCAACCCTAGATACGCTGACAACAACGGCATCGGATGCGGCAGCGGAACGGGTTCGCTCGCTGATGTTTAATTCTCTGGTTAGAAAAAATGAGAAATTTGAATATGTCGGAGAATTGGCACAAGAAATAAAGCCTTCCGAAGACGGCAAAATTATTACATTTATTTTGCGCGACGGCGTGAAGTTCCATAACGGCAAAGACTTTACTTCTGCCGATATTAAATACACATTTGACGAATTATTTAAAAGTAACAGCTATAAATCGGGCGCGTTTTCCGACACGGTTGACGGGCAAAAAGTTCCGCATATCGTATCGCTCGAAACGCCTGACCCAAAAACTGTTGTCGTAACATTAAACCGCGCTTCTCTACAAAACCAACTTCTATCAAATTTTGTCGCAATTCCGATAATTCCCGAAGGAACAGTGGCACAGCAAAGCACGTCGCCGGTCGGTTCAGGTCCGTTTAAGTTTGTCAGCTTCGATCAATCGCAGAATATCGTGGAACTTGCGGCACATACGGATTATTGGGAAGGCGCACCGAAAGTGAACAAACTTCGTGTCAAAACCGTTCCCGACGCCAACTCTCTGCAAGCCGAACTGCAAAGCGGCGGCGTTGATATTGCGCCGCTTCCAACCAATTTATCGCCTGATACATTAAAATCTTTAGGACAAAATCCGAACTTAAAAGTCGAGCCATTTAAAGGCTCAAACATTGATTATCTGGGATTAAATACTCAATCATCGCCGGTTGATAAAGTTAAAATTCGACAGGCAATCGCTTACGGCATTGACCGTGAAAAAATCATTAAGGAGCTGCTTTTCGGACAAGCCGTCATCGCGCATTCAATTTTGCCGGAGGAATCCTGGGCATACAATGCGGGAACGAAATATAGTTTTAACCCGGAACGAGCAAAACAACTTTTGCAGGAAGCAGGTTACAAAAACGAACCGATAAAATTTAAGTTTGGAGCAGGAATTGCCGCCGTTCAACAATATTCTCTGGTTATTCAGGATTCGCTCAAAGGTATTGGATTAAACGTCGAAATTGAAACATTAGAAAGCAATGTTTTGCGACAGCAGCTTGCTCTCGGACAATTTCAAATGAATACGGGAAGATGGATTGGAGGCAATCAAGACCCGATTTTTCTGAAAGATTTATTTGCCACCGGCTCAATTCCCGGCGACAAAGTAAAATGCTGTAACCGCAGCCGTTACAGCAACCCCGAATTTGACAAAATTATTGAAGCAGCCATCAATGCGACCGACCGCGAAAAAGCTAAAGAACTTTATTTCAAAGCGCAGGAAATAGTCAGTAATGATGTTCCGCTGTTTCCGCTTTGGTATCCGGCAAATATGGTTATTGCCAACAAACGCATTGGAAATATCCAGGTTGGCGCAAGCGGCGATTGGAGTTTTATCAGAAATATTACTGTTGAAGTTAGATAATTATTTTTATCGAACTTGACAAAATTTGCTCAGTTTGTAGAATTATCATTTACGGACGTGCGGGAATAGCTCAGTGGTAGAGCGCGACCTTGCCAAGGTCGAAGTCGCGAGTTCAAGTCTCGTTTCCCGCTCCAAATTTTTAAAGGATAAAGGCGAAAGGAGGAAGGAGAAAGTCATTCGTTTTCTCATTTATCCTTTCGCCTTTATCCTTTCGCCTTTGAAAAAGGCGGCGTAGCCAAGTGGTAAGGCAGAGCTCTGCAAAAGCTTTATTCATCGGTTCGATTCCGATCGCCGCCTCCAATTCTTATAGACACTTCAATTCATTTCTTAGAAATAACAAAATAGCCTTTGTGGTGAGATTTGTTAAAACTTTACCGCTTCCTTGAGTTTTGAATCTAAATTCTCCGCTTAAACTCCGTGCAATTTATTGCGTATTAAGACTTGGAAACCTCGCGGAGAACTTCTCAGCGATTGACGACTTTGATGTCGCGCTCACTGACAATTCTCCAACCGGAATCGGATTTAACCCATTGTAATTCTTGAATTACCTCACCGTTGCGACTTCTTTGTCCTTCTTTAATAACGTATTTTTTTCGGAAGCGCATCTTTGCACTGCGACCGTTGGGACTAACGGTAATTTCCGGCTTATCGGTCTTTATGTCAACAGAGGTCGCGCGTTCAAAAGCACGTATCTTATCCGTTCGTACTGCATTTTGCGAAGTATTTCGCGTTCGGTAATAAGCATCAACTCTCGGCGCGTAGTAACTCATTTGTCCGTCAACATCGCGGGCATTGGTGGCAGTAATCCATTTGTCGAGTGTTGTGTTTAATTCCGCCTGCGGACTACCTTCCGGCGTTACTTCGCCCGCCTGGTTTTGATTATCAAGTTCGGCAATCAACGGCACTGGCTTTTCAGGCGCAGGTATTTTTTCCAGCGGCGCATTTTGCTTCGCCGACATTTCTCTTGCCGGTAATTCTTCGCGCGGTTGGATTTTGTCGTTACGTTTTGATACCGGCAAACCGGAGTCTTCGGTTGTAACGAGCGCGGATTCATCGCTTTCCGACACATCGGAATCAGTTATCGCCGCTGTTTCCCTTGTGTCGGCAACTGCATTTTCGGGTTGTGATGTCGAAGAAGGCGCAGCGGTAATCGGTTGCGACGCGGCAGATTGCGGAAACTGCCGATTATAAACTAATGCGCCCAATGCTGCAAAAGCCAGTAAAACGGCAAGACCGATGCCGACAAATAGAAATTGTCGCGTCGGTGCAATTCGCCGTGAAGCGTGGCTGGCGTCGAAAGAGTTTATCGAATTTGGAATTGCCGTTTGCATTGGCGTTTTTGGAACGCTTTGGGCAGGCGAAAAAATCGGCTCTGAAGCGGACTGGGCAGCAACCGCTGCTCTTTTTTTAATTTTTTTAATACGTATCGGTTCTGATGCGAATGAGTTTGTTTCAGTATCCCTTCTTTTAACCAAAATTGGCTCTGAATCAAACTGAGTTTCATCAACTTGCTTCTTTTTGACTAAAATCTGTTCCGTCTGAAAAATCGGAGTGGTTTCAATCTCCGCATCTTCTTCAACATTATTTTCAACCGATAGCGGAACAAACGAATTTGTTCCCGTTCCCGTCGTTACTTCTTCGCCCGCCAAAACAGGAATTTGCGGTCGAGGTTTTTCGATGAATGAATCATCAAGTACCGGCGCAGGCGCGTCGTTGGAATCAATCGCCGCAGCGGTCATAGCTCTACTGACCGAGGAATGCGTCGCAATTTGTGCGATATGACGCAGATGTCGCGCAAAATTTAGTGCCGTCGGCGTTCGCGCGGACGGTTTTTTTTGCAGCGCTCTCTGCAAAGCGTGTTTTATCAACGCTCTGGTGTCAAACGGCAATCGTTCGAGCGGTTGCTCGTTAATTCGTTTATGAATGATTGCCTCGAAAGTCGGTTTGTCAAACGGCGACCGACCGATAAGCATTTCGTAAAGCACTACGCCGATACTGTAAATATCCGTGCGCGCATCCGTCGTTTGACCGGCACACTGTTCCGGCGACAAATACCTTAATATATCAATAGACGGTTCGCTATCATTTAAATTTGAGGTAACGATTTGCTGTTTGACACCGCCGAAATCAAAGTTTTGTAATTTAACCGACGGAGGATTTTGCCCGTCATCAATGAGAATTATGTTTGCCGGACTGATACCGCGATGGACAATGCCGACCTGATGCGCCGCCTCAAGTCCTTCCGCCGCTTGCTGCGCGATGTTGACGGCAATTGATTCGGGGAGCGAACCGACGTTTCTCAGATACTCGCGCAAGGTTTGTCCGTCGTTTGATTCCGTCACCAAATAAAATTCGCCGTTCTCCAACACGCCCGATTCAATAATCCGCTCTATATTCGGATGGTTGATACGCGCGGCGGCTCTCATTTCGTCCAAAAGGCTTTCACGCGCCGACTGCGACTCGCCAACCAAATCGGCAGCGATAAATCTAACGGTAAAAGGTTCGTCTGAATCAAGCTGCGTCGCCAGATATGTTTCGCCGGTTACATCGCGCCCTAGCAAACGATCTAAACGGTAATTGGCAATTTCACAAGAACCCGAACGCGCTGCAACCGGAGAATCATGGTTTTCCTGTGTGCAGACGACTGTCGTATCTTCGTAACAACGCTGACAAACGGAACAAATTTTCATATTAATCACCCGACAATAATTTACATAAAATTTAAGTAATCTATTGCACAACCAAATTCAATAAAATTTCTAAACCCAAGCGCATCGTTGGTAACTACATAGACGCAGACGATTAATGAAAGCGTTGCAAATTTTTTATTGTAAGTATCGGCAAAATGATTTTTGGAGATTGGCAAAGTTATCTGAAAAGCATCTTTAATCTATTGTTATTGTAAAAAAATGCTTGTATAATCTCATTTAACATACCATTTCCGGTAATTATTTATAAAAATAAGTTGCCATATTCGTTTTCTAAATTTTATTCAATTGCATTTTAGTATTAATTTGGACAATTTTTTGAAAATATAATTAACGGTTAAAAAATTAATTTATGAAACCTTCAATTCACAAAATATTTACTATCGTCTTTTTAGGTTTGATTTTTTTCGCTTTACCACAATTTGTGCTTGCTCAAGAAAAGCTGCTCGGTGATTTAACTATTGAAAGCAGTGCTTCGGCGAGCGGCGAACAATTTGTAACTATTAATGGCGAGCGTGTCATTAGCGGTCGGTCAATAATGTCCCCGGCTGAAATTGAAACTCCCGCGCAAACAACCGCTAAAATTTCGCTTGCCAAAACCGGTATTATCAAAATTGCACCGAATTCCAAAATGAGTTTATATTTTGATAATGCAAGCATTTCAGGTGATTTTCTGCAAGGTAATTTAACCGTTGATGCCTTACCTTTTACTAAATTCAACATTTTAACTGCCGACGGAGCCATTACTGCTTCCAACCTTACACAAGAAAATGTTTTCGTCGTAAATCTGGTGAACAATAAAACTCAAGTAAAAACCTTAACCGGCGAAGTTTTATTTAATGGAATTTTGCTCGCCGCCGGACAGACATATCCGAATGTAATCGGAAATACTAATTCAACTGCCAAAAAAGACGATAATGCCGGCGGCTCCGGTTCAAGTAATATAATTTTAATTACTCTCGGAGTGATCGGTGCAGTTGCCGTCGTTGCTGCATTGAGTTTATCCGGCGGTAATAACAATAATTCAACCGTCAGTCCGACCAGATAAATTTGAGAATAATTTTTTCCTTTACTTTCCGCCTTAAAAAGTTATGATAAAAAAGAGATGTTTGAAACATCTCTTTGTCCCTCCGACTTTTCTCGGCAAATTCCTATCTTTTATCGAGGTCTTAATGCACATTCTTTTATCTTCTTTTTCAATGATTACAGGTTTGCCTGAAATTTTTGGTTATTTTTTTATTTTTGTGTTCGGCGCGTTAGTCGGTAGTTTTTTGAATGTCGTTATTCACCGCGTTCCGCGTGAAGAATCAATCGTTTTCCCGAATTCGACTTGCCCGAACTGCAAACAGTCAATTAAACCTTACGACAACATTCCACTCTTAAGCTGGCTGATATTGAGCGGAAAATGCCGCAGTTGTAAAAATCCGATTTCACCGCGTTATCCTGCCGTCGAACTTCTGACCGCGTTACTTTTTGTGCTTGTCTTTTGGCAAATCGGCTTTAATCCTTTTCTGCCCGTTGGATTGATATTTGCCGCTGCGATGATTGCGTTGATTTTTATTGACGCGGAAAATATGATTTTGCCGAATGTCATTACTTATCCGTTACTTGTTTTTGCATTGCTTGTTCGCTTAATTTTTCCGCTTTTCCTGTCTGCTTCATATTTTTCAGACCTCAAAGTATCTCCGTTAAATCAAATGGAAGATTACCCGATTTGGCTGGTTTCGTTATTTGGCGCAGTTTTGGGCGGACTTGTCGGCGGTGGTTCTTTGTGGCTGGTCGGTGAAATTTGGAAACGTCTGCGCGGCGTAGAAGCAATGGGTTTGGGCGATGTCAAAATGATGTTCGCCGTCGGTGCGCTTCTCGGCTGGCGTTTGACGCTTTTGACAATTTTTATCGGCGCATTTACCGGCGCGGTAGTTGGAATGCTGGTCATTTCCCGTCAAAAGGAAAAGGATTTTCAAGCGCAAATTCCATTTGGAATTTTCCTCGGCATCGGTTCGATTGTCGCGTTATTATTCGGCGAACAAATGGTTTCGTGGTATATCGAAACATTTTTACCGGGATGATTCAAGATTTAAGATTCAAGATTTAAGATTTAAGATTGAGGAATGGATTTGGAATCTTAAATCTTGAATTATCTCGCAACCGCATTTTCCATACAATTTGTCGAACAATAAAACGCTTTTGAACGCAAATTCAGAGCGTTTTTTTGCGGAATCCAAGTTCCGCATTTCGCACATCTGATAAGTTGGACATCTTTTGCATTTTCTTTTTTCTCGATTTGTTTTTCCTGAGGTTTATCCATTTGACGCATTTTTCTAAACATTCGCCAAACATACAGCGCGGTTTGGATTTGGCGGCGATAACGCAAAGCAATCATCGAAGCCACGACCAAAAGCAAAATAAGTAAAATTAACAATTTTGTCATTTTATAAGTTATTCTTCTGATTAAGCTGCGCCGTCAATTCGGGCAAGATTTGATTATTCGGATTAACTTCTTTCAATCGGGCAAGATATTTTTCGGCTTCCGCATCTTTGTTTTGGCTCAATAATGCCTGCGTCAAAACCTGCAAAGTCTTTTCGTGTTTTGAATCAATACTCAATGATTTTTGAAACTCGGCAATTGCTTTGTCGGTTTCCGGCGGATTTGTTAAAAAATAAGTCAAACCCAAATCCGTTCTGATATTTGCGTCATTCGGTTTCTGCTCCAACGCTTTTTGATAAAATTCCCGCGCCTTTTGAAACTTTTCGTTATTTTTCTTCAAATACCCAATATCAAAATTGATGTTGCCGAGCGTCACCACGACATCCGTATCTTTTGGATTATTTTCAAAAACCCGATTTAAGATTCTTGAAATTTCGCCAAACAATTCAGCATCCTGCTTCATCGAAGCATAATTATAAAGCGCGATTCCTAGATTTTTTTGAAAAGCAAAATTATTCGGATTTTGATCGGCTTCAGCAATTTTTTGGCGAATTTCCTCACTCGACAAAGATAATTCCGCATCCGCTCGATTTGCCGAACTTTGACCATTTTTCAAACGCCCGTTTTCGGTTTTAAGCGTATTTATTTCGCCTCTATTAAGAGCGTTTGCCAGCAAAAAACCGCCGATAAAACTGCTGATTACGGCAATAATGGAAAGCCAAAAAATCCTTGTGTTCATTCACAAAAATTTTAACAAAACTACCAAGAAAAAGCGAAAAGCGTCGCCGTTTAGATTTCGACAACGCTTTTTATAATCCTCAAACCGAATAAATTATTTTTCCTCTTCATTGTGTGCAATAAACGGTAAATCTTCGGCGCGGCGACGGGTTGGCGGGTCGGTCGCACGGCGGCGCGGAATCGCGTTTGTCGTTCGGCGGTCAACGCTTCCCGCCGGTAAACCTTTACCGTGAACGGCTTCGACCAAAATTCGCGTAATTTCCTGCGAAAGCGTCCGATGCTCCGCTGCCGCCCTTCGACGCAGAGATTCTTTTAACTCATTCGGAACATACGCCCCGATAAATACACCTTTACGGTTTGCCATAAAAAATTTGTCTACTCCTTCGATTCAAATAAAAATTTATAAAAAGCCAGGCATTTGGAACAAGTCTGTAAGCCGAGTTTTGTATCTGTAAAAACAGACGGCAATCATTCATCTAGGCTGTTTGTTGCCAAACAGCTCGAGCGACCTACCCGAAAACGCCGTTCGGATTTCTCCGAACTTTTGAACGGGCAATTCAATTAAAAAGCGTTTTCCTATTTGGTCTTGCACCGCGAGGAGTTTGCCTAGCCGCGCTTGTTACCAAACGCGCTGGTGCGCTCTTACTTTAAGTTCATTTCTGAACCGCACCGTTTCACCCATCACCTTTCGGCTGGTCTGTTCTCTGTTGCACTTGTCGTCGTCCGATATTTAAATCAAACGCCCGGATGTTATCCGGCTCGCTGCCCTTCGGTGTTCGGACTTTCCTCTTTTATTTTTGATGTAAAAGCGACTGCCCAACTTGTTCCTCTGCAAGGCTTAAATATCTTAACAAAAAATGTTCAACATTTACAATTTAGGTTTGTAGAGTTTTTTGAGTTTTTTGAGTTTTTTGAGATTAAGAAGTTTTAAGAAGATGTTGGCAAAGAGCCATTGTCATCCGTGAAACCTCGTCAAATAATTGATAAATCTCAGAAAATTCTTGTCTACTGACATAATCTAAATCAAGAGCTACATATAATTGGCACTGTACCTCAGCCGCCGAACCGTGTGAAATAACCAGGAAATTTGCAAAGTCTTTGTTTGTTTTTCTTCCGTTTCCCTCCGCTATGTTTGACATAACCGAAACTGAAGCACGTCGAATTTGGTCGGACAAACCAAAATCTCTCGCAAAATTTTTGTTTTTCGTAATTTCATAGATCTTTTTTGTCGCTTGTCGAGCCTTTTGCCACGCTTGAATACCTTCAAATTTTTTGAAAGTTGTCATATTCTTTTCTTTTTTCTTGATGTAATAAACTCAACAAACTCAATAAACTCAACAAACTCAATAAACTAATTCCCAATCTCAATCGTATCGCCCGCCTGCAAAATCGGGTCAGGTTGGTTGCCGTTTTTAATAGCATTCAAATCAAATTCCAAAGGCGAAAGCAAACCTTCTTGATTTTTGCGCCGCAAAACGACCTTTTTTACATTAGATCTTCGCAAACCGCCGCAAGCCAAAATCGCCTGCGTCAACGTAATTCCCTGATGAAAGTCTTTTTTACCGCCTGAATTGACATTGCCGCCGATGTAGTAGAATTGCGGAGTTTGACCGTTGACGGTATCGGTTTCAATAGATTTAAATTCGACAATATCACCCGGAAAAATCAATATATCATCTGATTTCGGGTCATTGAGATTAATTTTTTCGGTTTCCGCATTGGCGCGTTTGATAAATGCGGCGGTTGCTCGCGGCTGAACAATTGCTTCGGCGCGTATAACATACAACGGCATTGCTTCGCGCTGCAAAAATTTTTCACCCGCTTTTTCTACCAATCCGAGAACGGTAAAAGTGTGACTGGCGAATTCGCGCACTTTTACGACAACTTGCGGGTTTTCATAAAGTTTTATCTTTTCCTTTAATAAATCTTCGGCTTCTTCGGCGGTTAAACCTTGAATCGAAACCATTTCGCCCGCCAATGGATAATCAATTGTCCCGTCGGTTAAAACCGTAAAATAGTTTGCGGCTTTGCCCGGCGCGTTTTGCAAACTGATTAACAAAACATCACCGATTCCGATTTTATAAACTTCGGTGGGCGAAACCGCAACCGTGTTGGCGCGTTTGGCAACTTCAAGGGTTTTAGCGGCGACTGAACGACTTTCAAAATCAGTGTTTTGTTTTGTTTCATTATCAGCTAAATTTTCTTCAACACTTTTTAATGTAGAATTAATTTTTGGCGCATTAGCAGTAGATTTTTGATTTTCAGTTTTAGATTTCGTTTTCGGATTTTGAGAATATCGAAAATTTACCTGTTTGACAGGTTCTGATTGAGTTTGGGCAAAATTATCACCGACTGCTGCAAAACTAACCAACAGACAGGTAAAGACAATGTTTTTTAGCAAAGTTTTATTCATAACTCACAAAAATTTCAGAACAATTATTTTGAAAATTGCTTTGCTCGGATTTTAAGTTAGGTGTATTCGTAAATAAGATAAACCACAAATCACTTTTGAGCAAGTTCTTTTTAAGCAAAGGCATTAACGCCTGTGCTTTTATAAAAGCGCAAAGGATTGTTTTTTTTAGTTTTTATTATATTTTGCCCTGTTTTATTTTTGGAGGCACGATGGAAGCGGGAAATAAATGCGACCATTTTTCTGAAAATAACTTATAAACCAGATTTTCAGTTTCATCGTGAGTCTTACAATCTTCTAATTTTTTTACAATTTCGTGCGCTTCTTCAAAGGCGATGTGGGAGATAATTTTTTTAACACGCGGGATTGAATTAATGTTCATACTCAATTCGGTTACGCCAAGTCCGATTAAAATCGGCACATAAAGCGGTGAACCAGCCATTTCGCCGCAAACGATAACCGGAATTTCCGCATTTTCAGCCGCTTTGACAACTATTTTTATTGAGCGCAAAACCGACGGATGAAGGGTGCGGAACCAATCGGCAACCGTTTCGTTATCGCGGTCAACTGCCAATAAATACTGCACCAGGTCGTTTGTTCCCAAACATAAAAAATCACTTTCGGCGGCGATTTCGTCAATCGTCAAAATCGCCGAAGGAACTTCTATCATCGCGCCGAGTCGTAAATCTCCAAACTCGATTTTCTTTTTTCGCAGTCTTTGTTTTTCGCGTTCCAAAATTTTTTTTGTCCGCAAAATTTCGGCAACATCGGAAATCATCGGCAAGACGACGCTGATATTATTTTCGGCGGCAGCTTGCAGAAGAGCGCGAAGTTGGATGCGAAATTGTCGCAAATGAGTCAAACTCAGGCGGATTGCCCGCAATCCGAGGGCGGGGTTTTTTTCCTTTTCCTCTGTTTCGTCCAACAATTGTTCCACGCTCAAATCGAAAGTGCGAATTCTCACGCCTTCGTCGCCGACCAATTTAGCGATTTTTCGATAGGCTTCAATTTGTTTATTTTCCGTCGGAAATCCTTTATATTGATTAAACAAAAATTCGGAACGATAAAGCCCGATGCCGTCAACTCCCAACCTTTTTGCCTCCGAATAGCCTTTCGGCAAATCAAGATTGGCACGAACTTTTATCATTTTTCCGTCGAGCGTTTTTGTTTTGCCTTTAACGACTTCGGCTTTCTCAAAACTTTTTTGCTCAAACTCGATTGTCGCAACTTTATACTTTGCACGAGTAATTTCATTCGGGTTTAAGATTATCTGCCCGCTAAAAGCATCAACAACCACCTCGTCACCGGTTTGAACACGCCGCAAAATTCTTTTAACGCCCGTAATCGAAGGCAAATTCAACTCTCTCGCCAGGATAAAAGTGTGCGATGTCCAACCGCCGTTTTCGGTGATTATTGCTTGCGGATGGCTTTCGACCAGTTCAATCAGCGTTGAAGGTTTTACTTCTTTTGCAACAATTATTGAATTTTTTTCCAATCGGATAGCTGGTTTTCCACCGCCGCCCAAAGCCGTTTGCAGTCGTTCGGCAACATCTTCCAAATCAATATAACGCTCTCTCAAATGCTCGTCGGAAATGTTTTTATAGCTGATAATATAACCGTCGGTGATAATTTTAACCGCCCATTCCGCATTAACCTTCCGGGTTTTGATATGTTCTTCGATTTTGGAAAGTAAGGATTTATCTTCAAAAATTAAAAAATGGGTATCGAAAATGCTGGCTTTTGTTTCAGATTTATTGACAATAATTTTTTTTAATTGACGTTTAGCCAGCCGGACGGCGGCACGGAAACGACGAATTTCGCGCTCAATTTGCGAAATTTCCAGATTTATTCGATAAAATTGTCGTTTGCGACCGTGCAGGCAGACGACCTTTCCAATGGCAACGCCTCTGGAAACCGCCCGTCCGTTGAGCCTTATTTCAACACTTTTATTCTTTGACCGTGAGGTTTCAATTGCTTCACTAAAAACAATCATTTATTTCCTGTTTAAAAAAACAAGCGTAGCTAAGTGAACTCAGTTACTTAATTCCAAAATCAAAACCGCCGCTGCTGCTTTGTGATGGAAAAAAAGGTTTTAAGAGTCCGGCAAATGCTCTCAAATTACGGGTTTGAATTAAAATTTCGCCGGGACCGGAAAACTCCGCAACCAAACCTTCTCCGCTTAAAAAACTTCTAAAAAACCCGCTTTTAGCAGCTTTTCGCGTGTTATACTGCATCTGACCTTCCCAGGCAACCAGATGTCCGGTGTCAACAACATATTGTTCGCCCGCCCGCAGAGATTTGCGATGAATCGCGCCAAAAGATGAAACAAGCAAAAGACCCGTTCCGGTAACTTGCAGAAGAAATAAACCTTCGCCGCCAATCCAGGATTTCGCGCCGCCGAATTTCGTTTCAACTTGCAGACTGATGTCGCCCGCCAAATATGAACTCGACTGCACCATAAAAGTTTGATTGTTCATTTCAATTCCGACAACATCGCCGGGCGCGCCGGGCGCAAGCGTAACTTCGCCCGCGCCGCCTCGTGCCGTAAAGGTCGAAACAAACGCCGATTCGCCGCCGACGGCACGTTTTAACGCGCCGAAAACGCCGCCCTTCATTTCCGAATGCAAATCTACATTTGACGACATCGAAACCATCGCGCCCGCTTCCGCCGATATTGATTGTTCGGCTTGCAAGTTGACAATTGCTAAGGCAAATGAACCGGGATGTTGAATTTCCCAGGTGTAACCCCGACCTTGCCCGCGTCCGTCCGCGTCTAAATTAAATGCTCCGCGACCCGCAGATTGTTGGCTGCCGTAATTTGATTGCGGTTGATAATTCGGCGGTGGCGATTGCGTTTCCATCTGCAATCCGCACGAGCCGCAAAATTGAGCGTTTGGCAAAAGCGGCGCATTACATTTCGGACAATTCATAAGTTCAATTGATAGTTGATAACTGATAACTGATAGTTAAATTTTTCTTACACTTTCATTTATCAACTATCAACTAATTACCACTCCTTTTGATTTTTCAATAATTATATTACAGGCTTCTTCGGCATTGTCGGCAAAGTCAAGAAAAGCCAGGTCATTTTTGCTGACAACCAGATTATTTTCCCAACATTCAACAACTTGTTTCCAACAATCTCCCAAAAGAACGAGCGGGCGTTTTTCAATCACGCCGGTTTGCAATTTGTTCCAAACGAGTGAGATTTCCGTAACCGTTCCCATTCCGCCGCGAATGGCGACAAATCCGACCGAGCGTTCAATCAAATTCTGCAACCGTCCGTAAAAATGATTGGTGGCGACTTTATCGGTCAGATAACGATTCGGTTCGGATTTAAATTGGTTCATCACAATACCGAAAACGCGCCCGCCTTTTTCCCTTGCGCCGCGCGAAGCCGCTTCCATCACACCCAGATAACCGCCCGTGCAAATTGTAAATCCGGCTTCGGCAAGTCGTCCGCCGAGTTCTTTTGCCTGCCGGTATTCAGCCGAATTTTCGCCGCACCGTGAACCGCCGAAAATTGTTACGATTTTATCTTTTTCTGTGTCAATCACTTTTTCACTTCCGTTTTTGTATACTTTTCAATCATTATATTCATCCGATTGATTAAAACAAAATCATCACGCTTCGTCCGCCTCTTCTGTCGGCGTCAGATTTCCCGCTTCGTGAATTGCTTTGTCCGTATTCGTAAAAAGCAAAATCAAACTGCCGACGACAAAAAACACAATCAACGCGAGAATTGCCGGACGATAGGAATTTGTCATTTGCGCGACGAAGCCGAAAACAACCGGACCTATCCAGGAAGTTCCGCGCTCGGAAATTTCATAAATTCCAAAAAAAGCCGATTCGCGCCCGTGCGGAATCATCTTGGAAAACAGCGAACGCGAAAGTGCCTGCGAACCACCTAAAACAAAGCCAATCAAACCGCTCATAATATAAGCCTGAGAAAGAGTGTTTAAAAATCCGTAGGCATAAATCACAATCGCCGACCAAATTACGAGCGAAATAATTATTGCAGTTTTTGAACTGGTAAAATATGCGATTCTTTCAAAGACCAACGCGCCGATAAAAGCAACGATTTGGGCAATTAAAAAGGCAATTATCAACACCGAGTTATCAACTTCCAATCCTCTGGCGATAAAAAGTTCCTGAGAAATGAAAATCGAAGAACTCGTAATAACGGTTTGAATTCCATCGTTGTAAAGCAGGTAAGCAATCAAAAAAGCTAAAGTATGTTTGAGTTTAAACAGTTCGCGGAATGTTTCGATCAATTCTCCGAAGCCTGCCGCAACATAATTTTTTCCTGCGGGAACTTCCCTTGCCGGTTTTCGTCGTTTTAATAATGAAAAAGTGATGAGCGCGAAACCGCCCCACCAGATTCCCGCCGTCAAAATACAAATTCTGACTGCCATTCCGGTTGAAATGCCGTAAGATTCGGCGTATTTCAAAAAAATTAAATTAGCGAATAAAACTAACGCGCCGCTGATATAACCTGCCGCAAAGCCCCAACTTGAAACTTTGTCGCGTTTATCTTCGGTCGTAATGTCGGAAAGATATGAGTTGTAAAAGACGATTGAAGCACCTGCGCTCAAATTCGCAACGATGAAAAAGACCGAGCCGAGAACATATAAATTTCCCTGCACAAAGAATAAAAGACAACACGCAAATGCACCGAGATAGCAGAAAAAAGCCATAAAGGTCTTTTTCAAATGCGTGTAATCGGCAATTGCGCCCATCACGGGCAGAAAGAAAATTTGCAGAAACACGGAAAGCCCGACCGAATAAGGAAAAAGCGATTTAGCGGTAACTAAGTTATAGCCGCCGAAACTCAGAACAACACCGTTTTCACCAACCGCTTGTTGGGCAAGCGTCGTAATATATTGTCCAATTAAAACACCGACAACAGTTGTAAAAAAAACTGAATTTGACCAATCATAAACCAGCCAGCCGAAAATCTCGCGGCGGTCGTTCTTCTTTAAATTCATAAGAGTTTGTTGAGTTTATTGAGTTCATTGAGTTTATTGATTGAGTTTATTGAGTTTATTGAGTTTGTTGAGTTATATTTCTCAACCAACTTAATAAACTCAATAAACTCAATAAACTCTAAGAACTCAACAAACTATCTATTTTGAGAAAGTCCAAAATATGAGATTATCAGTTTTCAAATTAAATTTCTTCATTTCAAAAAGAAATAATGCGGCTTGAAATTATTTTCCTTCAAGGTTTGAAAGATGTTTTCGTCAACCGCCAGAACTTTTATTTCGGGAAAAACTTCTGAAATTGATTCGTCAGGAAAATAATGCTCGAGTGCAATCAAATCTTCCGGCGACGAGAAAATAAACTCGTCAATTGCGCCGCCTTTAAGTAATGTTTTTAACCTTGTGATTTCTTGTTTGTTGGAAATCTTTGTCCGGTAGACCGGCAATTCGATTATTTCCGCGTTTTTTGCTGCTAATAATTTATCAATTTCTAAATCAAACGAATTTTCTTCAACCAAAAGAAAACTCAAACCATCCAAATTTTCTTCGCCAATATATTCGGTAATTGCTGAAAAAATAATGTTCGTTTCAACGCTGTTCGGAATTAAATCGGCGTGAATCTGCGCGAAACGCAATCTGTCAGCGACGGCTTCTCCTGCTGCGAAGACGCGCACCGCGTCCAATTCAAAAAAATCAATCTCATTTTCTCCTAATGTCTGCAAAAAGTATTCAACCGTTAAAACATCAGTAAAAATTATCCAATCAAAAGCCGTTAAATCTTTCAAAAGCTCCTTTTTTTCTTCATCTAAAATAATTTTCTCAGTTTCAATCGGCGGAAACAGAAAAAAATTTGCGGCGTTTTTTTCAAATTCAACGACAAGTTTTTTATTGAGCGGCGTATCAAAAAGTCCATAAGTTTTTTCGTCGGCTGAATTTGGCATCTATCAACAGATTCTAACGGCAAAACCCGTTTTGGCAAGTTTGCAATTGAAACTTAAAAAAAGTAAGTTTTATCTTTACAGCGATTTTGAAAACTTAATCGCAGACCGCCTTTCACAAACGCTAATCAGATATGAAAGCAATGATTTTAGCCGCCGGTTTCGGCACACGGCTTTTTCCTTTAACAATTGACCGCACCAAACCGGCAATTCCATTTTTGGGCAAACCGCTGGTCGGTTATGTTGCCGAATATATTGCCAAATACGGTTTTACGGATGTCGTGGTTAATCTTCATCATCAACCCGAATCTGTCAAAAAAGCACTTGGAGGCGGCGAAAATTTCGGCGTAAAAATTCATTATACGATTGAAGAGCCGAAGATTTTGGGAACTGCCGGCGCATTAGACAACGCGCGGCATCTGCTCGAAGATGAAACCTTTCTCATCGTCAACGGCAAAATCATTACCGATATTGATATTTCCGCCGCGCTCGAAACTCATAAAAAAAGCGGTGCGCTTGCCACAATGGTTCTAAAACCGAACTCAAAGCGCGAAAGATTTACAATAGTTGAAACAAAAGATAATTTGGTAACAGGTTTTGGTGAATTTCCTGAAAATGATTCAAGATTCAAGATTCAAGATTCAAGATTCAAGATTCAAGATTCAAGATTCAAGATTCAAGATTCAGAAAAAAATCCGCAATCCGAAATCCGAAATCTTAAATCCAAAATCCGCAATCCGTTGATGTTCACCGGCATTCATATTCTTGAACCGCGAATTTTTGACTATATTCCACGCGGCGTTTATTCGGACATTGTGCCGACGTTTTACAATCCGGCAATCAGAAACGGGGAAAAAATTGTCGCGCATATTACCGAAGGAAGCTGGTTTGAACTTTCGACAATTCCGCGCTATCTCGAAATCAGTCTGGCAATGATGAACGGCGCAAATGTTTTCAAAGGCGCGAATTGTTCGATTTCGTCAAGCGCAAACGTCAAGGATTCGGTAATTTGGGATGATGTAACAATCGAAGACGGCGCACAAATTTCAAATGCGATAATCGCCGACGGCGTAAAAATAAAAGCAAATAAAAAACACGAAAACGCCGCGATTGTCCGCGCCGATATGTTAAATCACAGCCGCGAAATTCCCGAAAAGGCTTTAAAAGGTTTTACGGACGGCGAAAATTACGTCGTTCCGCTTAATCAATGATAAAATTTTTTCACAGGTATGAGTTCAATATTTTCTGAAAGCGCAATCGAAAGGCTGCAAAAATTCTTAGAATTAAATAATGAAAATTCCGAAATTGTAACTTTAACGCCGGACGCTTCCATTAGAGAATATTTCCGCGTGGATTGGAATGATTCGACTGCCATCGCCTGCGTTTATCCCGAAGCATTTATTGAGAAAGAACAAAATTATCTCGATGTTACAAATCTTTTTCTCGTCAGCAGTTTGCCGGTCGCCGGAATTTATGATTTTAACGAAAATCTCGGCGTAATTATTCAGGAAGATTTCGGCGATACGATTTTGCGCGATGTATTATTAAACTCGGATAAAGAAAAGCGGGAAGAATTACTTAATGAGGCAATTTCCATAATTGCACAAATACAAGCTGCCACTTCAAAGGCTTTTGAGTTGAATTCAATTGCATCACGCTTAAAATTTGACGAGGAAAAACTCGGTTGGGAATTGAATTTTTTCAAAACGCATTATTTTGAAACCTTCCGTAAAACGAAACTTTCCCCAACAGACGATAACGCTTTAACCGAAGAATTTGCCGAACTTGTCCGGGAACTTTCCGCCAAAGCCAAAGTTTTATGTCATCGGGATTTTCACGCGGCGAATTTAATGATTGACAAAGAAAACCGTTTGCGAATTATTGACCAGCAAGACGCGCGAATCGGTACGGCGAGTTACGATTTGGTTTCGCTTTTGCTTGACAGAGTTTTAGAGATTCCCGAATATATTTGGCTCGAAGAAAAAAAGCGTTTCTTTTTGTCAGAACGCGAGAAATTAGGATTGGAAACGATTGAGTCGGGCGAATTTGAAGAAGAATTCCGCTTGCAGACGATTCAACGATGCCTGAAAGCCATCGGCACGTTTTCCTTTCAATCAGTTAATCGTGGTAAAACATATTTTATACAATATATTGAACCGATGTTTCAGATTGTCTTGCAGGCGGCGGAAACTTCTGAGAGATTTCCTAACTTGCAAAGAATTATAAAAAGAAAAATTTTACAGCATTTATGAATCAGACATACATCAACGAATTAAAAAATCACATCGGCGAAGAAGTTACGCTCAAAGGCTGGCTTTACAATGCGCGTTCGAGCGGCAAGGTGAATATCTATGCTTGAAGTTGCTCTAAAAAATAATGTCTTCAAAGGACATTTAAGTAGTTTTAAGTTTTTGAATAAAATTACTTGTGGTAATAATCTCCAACTCTTGGCGCAGATTCCCGATGAAAGTATTGATTTGGTTATCACTTCACCGCCTTATTTCAATCAACGCGATTACGGCGCGGGTTTTGGCAATGAAGAAACTTGTCAAGAATACATTGAAAACCTTTTACAAACTTTTCAAGAATGCGTTCGCGTTACCAAACCGACGGGAGGCATAATTTTTAATCTCGGCGACAAATACGAAGAAAGCAGTTTATTACTTGTGCCGTATCGCTTTGCGATTCAAGCGACGGAAAATTTTAACGTCAAACTTGTCAATGCAATAACTTGGGTAAAATCAAATCCGACTCCGCGACAGTTCAAGCGTCGTCTGGTCAGCAGCACCGAGCCGTTTTTTCATTTTGTTAAATCGGAAAATTACCGCTATTTCGTTGACGAATTCTTAAAACGTGAAGAAACCGCTAAAACTAACGGAAACGCCGGCACAAATGTTGGCAGAACATATTTTGACTTGATTGAAAAATCAGAACTGACAATTGAGCAAAAAGAACTGGCACGACTTCATTTGACGGAAATCATCCAAGAAGTGCGCGGCGGAAAAATTCAAGGCTTTCGGATGAAAATTCGCGGTATTCATTCCGAGCCTTTCGGCGGACAAGACGGCGGACGTAAAATCCAACTTGATAAAAACGGCTTTACGCTGATTCGGATACACGGCAATCCGCTTAAAAAAGATGTGATAATCAGTCCGGTCGAGTCTTTGAAAAACGCTCCGCATCCGGCGATTTATCCGGTTTCGATTGTCGAAGAATTTTTGAATTTATTAACCGAAGAAAACGACATTGTGCTTGACCCGTTCGTCGGTTCAGGTTCAACCGCCGTCGCCGCGATAAATAAAAACAGAAACTTTATCGGCTTCGACATAAACGCCGAATATTGCGAATACGCGCGGGAAAGAATCGAGCAAGCCGCGCTTCAACAAAAACTTTTTTGATTTTTTTAAATGTCTAAAAATCCGAAAGAAATTCTGCAAAACGCATTGACGGAAGCGAAAGAAAAACCATTGACGGAAATTTTTCCTGCGCTTTCAGAAGATTGCATTACCGAATTAAAAATCGTGGTCGAAAATGCCGAATCTTTGAAAGCTGTGCTTGGCGTAACTTTAACTTCAATTGTTTATAAAATTTACAAACCCGAACAAGACATTCGGTTTCATCAAGAAAATATGCCGAACGGTTATTCAGGCAGAACCTTCGACACGAAATTTGTTACGCCGTTTTTGCAGGGTAAATTTCCGCATTTTGCGATGGCGGAAAGTGCCTGGCTGACGCGCTCGCTCGAACAGCCGCATCCCTACACGCTTGCATATCAAGGCAAAATTCGTCTTAAAATAGTAAAATCCGCATTCCTGAGTTTGCTCAATCGCTTGCAAATCGAAAAACATATTGCGCCGAAAATGCTGGCTGGCTTATTGGCGTTGATGATTGAAAAATCAATCGAAGCCGATTCTTTTCTTTCTACTGAAGATTTTTCAGGCGATTTGACGATAAGCAAAATCGTCGAAGCCGTCAATCAACATTTTCGTTATAAATACAAAGTAAGCGGCGCGGCGCGTTTGCCGGTTTTGGCGATTTACGCGGTTTATGAACTTTTAATACAAGATGTCAAAAGATATGACGGCAAAAAACTTGCGCCTTTGGAAACGCACACTGCGCCCGATTCGCGTTCACAATCTTTGGGTGACATCGAAGTTTTAGACGATAATACAACTTGCTTTGAAGCAATTGAAATAAAACATCTGAAACCAATCACGACGGGAACGATTGGAATCGTTTATCGAAAAATTAAAGACAAACCGATAAATCGCTATTACATTCTCACAACGAACGAGCCAAACGTCGAAAACCAGACGGAAGTCAGCGTGAAACTTTTCGAGATGAAAAAACTTCATTCTTGTCAGATAATCGTCAACGGAGTTTTACCGTCTTTGAAGTATTATTTACGTCTGGTCAGCGAACCAAAAAAGTTTATCGAAATTTATACGAAACATTTGGAAGCCGAATATAATCGGGCAAGCGCGATAAAAAGCGAACATCTGAAAATCTGGAGAGAAATCCGGCAAAATCTATTATAGAAATTATGAATCAGACATACATCAACGAATTAAAAAATCACATTGGCAAGGAAGTTACGTTAAAAGGCTGGCTTTACAACACTCGTTCAAGCGGAAAATTAGTGTTTCTGCAACTGCGCGACGGCACAGGCATTGTGCAGTGCGTCGTTTTTAAACCGAATGACGAGGAACTTTTCGAGAACGCAAAATCGCTCGGACAGGAATCTTCAATAATTGTTACGGGAAATGTTAAAGAAGACACGCGCTCGTCAATCGGCGTGGAACTTGACGTAACAGGCTTGGAAGTTCTGCAAAATGCGTCGGAATATCCGATAACGCCGAAGGAACACGGCACGGAATTTTTGATGGACAACCGCCATTTGTGGATTCGCTCGAAAAAACAAAATGCCGTTCTGAAAGTGCGGCATACGGTCGTCAAAGCGACGCGCGATTTTTTTGATAATAATGGTTTTATTCTTGCCGACACGCCGATTTTCACGCCTGCGGCTTGCGAAGGGACGACGACGCTTTTCGAGGTTGATTATTTTGAAGACGACAAAGCGTATTTGACCCAAAGCGGACAGCTTTATAACGAAGCGACGGCGGCAAGTCTTGGCAGAAGTTATTGTTTCGGACCTGTTTTCCGCGCCGAGAAATCAAAAACGCGGCGGCATTTAACGGAATTTTGGATGGTCGAACCGGAAATGGCTTACGCCCATCTCGAAGACGTGATGAATCTCGGCGAAGATTTGATAAAGTTTATCGTCGAGCGCGTTTTGAATGACAGACAAGACGAACTGAATTCGCTTGAACGTGACATTTCCAAACTCGAAGCCATCAACACCAAATTTCCGCGCATTCATTACGATGAAGCCGTCAAAATCTTGCAGGAAGGCTTTGCGAAAGGCGAACTCGAAAATAATTTTGAATGGGGCGGCGATTTCGGCGCACCTGACGAAACTTATATTTCCAGCCGTTTCGACGCGCCCGTTTTTGTTCATCATTTCCCTGCCGTGATAAAAGCGTTTTACTTTGAGCGCGATAAAGACCGACCGGAATTGGCTTTAGGCGCGGATTTACTTGCGCCCGAAGGCTACGGCGAAATTATCGGCGGCGGCGAACGCGCGACAAATTTAGAGTTTTTGGAAAAACAGATTGCCGAACACAATTTGCCGAAGGAATCGTTTGAATGGTATCTCGATTTAAGAAGATTCGGAAGCGTTCCGCACGCCGGTTTTGGAATGGGCGTTGAACGCGCGACGGCGTGGATGTGCGGCATCGAGCATGTGCGCGAAACAATTCCGTTTCCGCGGATGCTTAATCGTTTGAAACCGTAGAAACGATTTTACAAAATTTTATATTCGGCAGTTGATTATGAATTACGCAATTGGCATTCAATAGATTCTTTGTTTTTATCATTCGTCGTTGAAGATAGTCAGTATCATAATTTCCGGCGGCACGAGAAAGCGGAAAGGCAGAAGGCTCGTGCCGACGCCGCTGGTGACAAACATATCAACATTATTTTCCCTGATATGTCCGTAACAGTATTTTTGCCCGTAACTCGACGGCACAAACGGCGTTCCGACAATTGGCAGCCAAACTTGTCCGCCGTGCGTGTGTGCCGCTAAAATTATTTTCAAATCCTTTGATATTGATAAATCACCTGTTATTACGGGTAAAATATCGGAACTGTGTTCAAGAGCAATCAAATCTCCGACTTGTTCGGCTGCATTCAAGGCAATATGTGATTTATTTGTTACATCATCCCAACTCTTAAATGTCATATGGTCGGCATAACCGAGAATGCGAATTTTCTGATTATTTTTTTCAATCACGGCAACTTCATTTTGCAAAACTCTGTAACCAATCCGACGAAACCCGGCGGCGACCAGTATATCGCCATACTCGCCGTCGTGATTACCCAATACGACAAAAACACCATAGTTTGCCTTGAAGCCCTGAAGATTGTCGCAAATCACAGCCAATGGCATTTTTAGTTGTGAACGATTGTTTTTGACCTGTGAAACATAATCACCCAACAGAACAACAATATCCGGGTTTTGCTCGTTTGTTACTTTGACAACTTCGCGGATTTTTTCTTCAGTTACGTTGTTTGAGCCGCCGTGAATATCGGAAATCATCGCAATTTTCAAACCGTTAAATGCCGGATTCCAATCTTTTATTTGTATCTCCTGTTTATTTACGACAAGACGATTTGGCTCGATAAAATAAGCATAAGCCAGACACAGCAAACCGGAAACAATTAAAATAATACTGACAGCGAACACTTTTTTATAATTTATTTCCATTTAAGTAGTCGGACAAATTTAGATAAATGTATTTTTATTCGGAATAGATAATAGATGATAGATAAAAGCTGATAGATTCAGCAAGGTTTTATCTGTCAGCTATCATCTTTTATCTATCATCTATTCCG
>JBPCPU010000070.1:0-12007 GCA_050998795.1 Pyrinomonadaceae bacterium | reverse complement strand
GCTCGATATTTCGCTTTGAAGGACAAGCAAGCGTTTTCTGGGCGGAAAAAGGTGCGTGTTATCGCTGTCTTTATCCCGAACCGCCGCCGCCCGGACTCGTTCCGTCGTGTGCCGAAGGCGGAGTTTTGGGCGTTTTGCCCGGTATTGTCGGCACGATTCAGGCGAATGAAGTTATCAAAGTGATTTTGGGCGCGGAAGGAATTTTGCTAAATCGGCTTTTGCTTTTCGACGCTTGGAAGATGAAATTCCGCGAACTCAAACTTCGCAAAAATCCCGATTGTCCGTTATGCGGAACGAATCCGACAATCAAAGAATTGATTGATTACGAAGAATTTTGCGGATTAAATCAGCCGGTTGCGGAAACGCCGACTTTGGAAGAAATTACGGCAGCCGAATTAAACGATTTAATCAAAAATAACAGCGAAGTGCAGATAATTGACGTGCGTGAACCGCACGAATACGAAATTGCCAAAATTCCGAATACGAAACTTATTCCGCTCGGCGAAGTCGTCAATCGCGCAAAGGAAATTGATTCGTCACGAACGGCAATTCTTCACTGCAAAGGCGGCGTGAGAAGCGCAAAAGCGATTGAAGCGTTGCAAAATGCAGGCTTTTCAGGACGTTTAATTAATTTGAAAGGCGGCATCACGGCTTGGTCGGACGAAGTTGATTCAAACGTGCCGAAGTATTAAAAACCAAGGTAGTGAACTAAAAGTAATGCTTTTACCGCCGAGATGCAGAGGAGGACTGAGAAGAAATCTCTATGCCTGGCGGTGAGATTTTTATTCAGCATTACTTTTAGCTCACTACCATTTATTTTAACGTCAGTTCGAGATAAGAAATTGGTTTTAAGTCGGTGAAACCGACGCGCATATTTGTAGCCCACAGCGCAAGCTGTGGGTCGGAATTTGATATTCGAGTCAAGCCGTTGAAAACGGCGGCATAAATTTATGTCGCTGTCTTCGACAGCTTATATTTTCAATCATCGCGTTCCCACAGCTTGCGCTGTGGACTACAAATACGCCGCCATCTTCGATGGCTTATTCCGAACTGCGTTATTTTAACAATAATGAGCAATTATCGTATTTTTTATTCACCTTATTATTACGCCGACATTGGCGAAGGTCACGTTTTTCCGATTAAAAAGTTTGAACTCGTGCGCGATAAACTTCTCGGTGAAGGAACTTTGCAAAATGAAGAAATTATTGAGCCGCAACCTGCAAAGACCGAAGATTTATTACTTGTTCACACGGAAGATTACATCACGCGGCTGGTTGACGGAACTTTAACGGTGAAAGAAGTTCGCAAACTCGGTCTGCCCTGGTCAAAATCGCTTGTCAGACGAACATTTTTAGCGGTTAGCGGAACGATTAACGCTTCATTTCAGGCTTTGGAATCGGGCATTGCATCAAATCTCGCGGGCGGAACGCATCACGCTTTTCCCGACCGGGGCGAAGGTTTTTGTGTTTTAAATGACGTGGCGGTTGCCGTCAGAGTTTTGCAAAGGGAAAAGGTAGCGCAAAGGTTTTTAATCGTGGACTGCGACGTTCATCAGGGCAACGGCACGGCTTTTATTTTCCAAAACGAAGAAGAAATTTTCACATTTTCGATGCACGGAGCAAAAAATTATCCGCTTTTCAAGGAAAAGTCTAATCTCGACATCGAACTACCGGACAGAACTTCCGATACCGAATATCTCGAAATTTTAAATGAAGCCTTACCGCGTGTTTTTCTGCATAATCCCGATATTATTTTTTATCTCGGCGGTGCAGACCCGTTTGAAAAAGACAAACTCGGACGGCTTGGTTTAACGATGGAAGGTTTGCGTGCGCGTGATGAAATGGTTTTAGAGTTTGCCAAACAATGCGAAGTTCCGATTGTTACGGTTATGTCGGGCGGTTACGCTTTAGATATAAATGACACGGTGGAAATTCACTGCAACACGATTCGGGCGGCGAAAAAGATTTTCATACAATCGCAAATTCAAAATGCTTTTGCCTGACTTTTTAAGAATTTATTGTGTATTTACTGCTTGCATAACTGCTTTGTCTAAACGATTCTTAACCGTCAAATCAAATCCGATAAATTTTTGCACCAAATTTCCGCTGCGGTCAAAAACAGCAGTTTGCGGAATATCGTTTTGAGCGGCGAAAATGAAACTCGTCAACGCATCTTCAGGCGCAGCAATCGGATATTTCACGTTTAATTTCTTGATAAAATCAGGAACTCTTAAACGGTCTTCTTCATCGCCGACGTGAAGTCCGACGACTTGCAGATTTTCCGCGCCGTATTTTGTTTGCAGTTGGTTCAAATGCGGAATTTCTTCCAAACACGGCGGACAGTATGTCGCCCAAAAATCCAAAACGACGACTTTTCCCCGCAAATCTTTAAGTTTTTGCTCTTTGCCGTCAAAACCAGTCCAACTCATTTCGCCGAGCGGTTTCGACGGCGGCATCGGCAAATTTGTGTTTGGGATATTATTTATCGAAACAGGTTTGTCGGAAACAGAAACCGGCGCGGCGGCAGGTTTGCAAGCCGTTAGGCAAAAGGCAAAAGGCAAAAGTAAAAAGGCAAAAAATCTCATTCGATTTATTTTATACAAATTTTCCCGCAAAGGCGCAAAGCACGCAAAGAAAAAGAAACTATGGGTAACTGAAACCAACTTTCCCAAAACTTTGCGTGCTTTGCGCCTTTGCGGGAAATCTGTTTTATGGTGAAAATTAAAGAGTGAATTATTATCCGCCGAAAATCAGCGAAAAATTTCAGCATCCGCGAAATGTCGGCAAAGCGGAAGGCGCAAACGCCGTCGGAACAAGCGCGACTTTCGTGTGCGGCGCGTTTGTCCGTTTGACTTTAAATATTGAAATCGAAACAAAAGAAATTATTGATGCAAAATTCAAATCAAACGGCTGCGGATTTGCAATTGCGGCGGCGGATATTTTGACGGAAAAGATTTTCGGGAAGAAATTGATTGAACTTCACGGCTTGGATAAAGGGATTTTGCAGGCGCAAATCGAAGGCGAACTTGAAAAATTTCCCGCGCCTCGCACACATTGTTTGGAATTGTGTTTAGAAGCACTGCAAGCGGCGTTGGCGGATTTTCGCGCTGTTCAGATTGAAGAATTTACGGGCGAAAAGGCTTTGATTTGCACTTGTTTCGGCGTTTCGGAAGAAACGATTGAGAATGTAATAAAAGCAAACGCGCTCACAACCGTCGAAGAAGTTACAAAAGCGTGCAACGCGGGCGGCGGCTGCGGTTCGTGTCAGTTTTTGATTCAGGAAATTATTGATGAAATCACAAATTTCGGTTAAAATCTGATAATGCCGAAGGTTTTTAGCCAAAACGGATTTGATTTTTATATCTATCTAAAAGACCACGAGCCGCCGCACGTCCACGTTTTTAAGGGTGGCGGTATGGCAAAAATTGTAATCGGCACGACCTTGACATTGGCACAGAATAATTTGAAAAGACAGGAAATCAAAAGCGCAAAGAAATTAACACGGGAAAATGAGGTTTTTCTGATGCAGAAATGGAGAGAAATAAATGGCTGAAGAGTTTGACGAAGAATTTGAACGAGAATACCAGGAAGCGACGCGGCGCGGCGAAGAAGCATTACGCACCGAGCCGCGGGCGAAAAAGGCTTTTTACGACGCGAAAAAAGACCGCGTGGTTATCGAACTCTTGAACGATTGCACATTTATCGTGCCGCCGCGCCTGGTGCAAGGTTTGCGCGACGCAACCCGCGAACAACTTTCAAATATTCGGATTATGCCTTTTGGTTTCGCGCTCGATTGGACGGATTTGGATGTTCAGCACGAAGTCAAAACGCTGTTGCGCGGAATGTTTGGCAACAAGCGTTGGATGGCGCAAATCGCGGACGAAGCTAACGGCAAAAGCCGCCGTCCGTCAAAAAAAGTGGCTTAAATTTCTACTAAAAATTGTGTTACAATTGGAAAATAATTTTAGAAAAAATCTTAAATCGCAAATTAAAACTTAAAATTAAACAATGGACGACCCTGCTGGTAATTTTCTCCTATTTCTTTTTCAAACTGCTCCGACCGAAAGTTCACTCACGATAATTTTGCTTAAAATCTTTTCGGTTTTAGTGCTGGTTTTTATCAACGGATTTTTCGTCGCGGCGGAATTTGCGATTGTCGCCGTCAGAAAATCGCGCATCGAAACGCTTGCCGCCGAAGGCAAAACTTCGGCGAAACGCCTTTTGGAAATTTTAAATAATATCAGCGCGTATCTCTCCGCTTCACAACTCGGCATTACGCTGGCTTCGCTCGGTTTAGGTGCGCTCGGTGAACCGGTCGTCGAAGCGATTCTCGGCGATTGGCTGAGCATTTATCTGTCCGAATGGTGGCGGCATCTTATCTCTTACGGCATCGCTTTTGCGATTATTACATCCTTGCATATTGTTTTGGGCGAACAAGCACCGAAACTTTTCGGTTTGGCGATGGCGGAACGAGTAGCGATGGCGACAGCCTTGCCGATGCAGATTTTTTACAAGATTTTCAAACCCTTGATTCACGCTTTGGATTGGGCGAGCGCGAAAACCGTCAATCTTTTCGGTTTGGAAGCGACCAGCGAACATGCTTCGATTTACACGCAAGAAGAAATTCGTCAACTGATAAAAATTTCGCAGGAAAGCGGACATTTAAACGAAGAAGAACGCAAACTAATCAACAAAGTTTTCGAGTTTAGTGAAACAACCGTCCGCGAAGCGATGATTCCGCGCACGGAGATTGTCGCTATTCCCGCGAGTTCGACGCTCGAAGAAATTGCCAGAGCGTTTCGTGAACACGGTTATTCGCGTCTGCCGGTTTTTGGCGATTCGCTCGACGATATGCGCGGCGTTTTGCACGGCAAAGACATTATGCAATATCTGCTCGTCAAGCCGCGGATGTTCAAATTAGAGCGTGTTTTGAAAAAAACTTTTTATGTCGTTGATACGGCACGGCTCGAAGACGTTTTGCGCCAAATGCAAAAAGAAAAGTTTCACTTTGGTTTTGTTGTGGACGAACACGGCGGCATCGAAGGAATTATCACGCTCGAAGACCTTTTGGAAGAAATTGTCGGCGATATTTCCGACGAACACGACGAAGAAGTCAACGAACAAATTTGTAAAGAACCGGACGGAACTTTTATTCTTGACGGCGGGCTTGCCATCAAAGATTTGAATCGGCGGCTGCATTTGAATCTGCCTGTTTCCGAAAGTTATACGACGGTTGCAGGTTTCCTGATGTCGGAAGCGGGACAAATTTTAAACGAAGGCGAAAGCGTGAGTTTCAATGGTCATAGTTTCAAAGTTGAAAGAGTTGATAAGCGGCGGATTTTGAAGGTTCGGATGAAGAAAAATTAGTTTAGCTTTGTGAGTTTGAGATTTCAAATTTGGCTAAAGTCGAGCCAAAAGTCAACTTGTAGAAGCAGTCATCGGCTTGATACTCATTTCGGGAAATTAAATAGGTCACTGCTTCCATATTGTAACGAGTAGATTGTTCGACAAAACGCATTCCGATTTTCTCTAAAACGCGCCGCGAAGCAATGTTTTTCGGGTAAGTCGCGGCAAGTATTTTGTCAACGGTTAATTCTTCAAACCAAAATCTCAAACAGGCTTTTGCCGCTTCGGTCGCAAATCCGCTTCCCCAGAAATCCTGCAAAAAAGCGAAGAGTATTTCGATTTCCATCATATTGTCAAAATATTGAAACCCGCAATAACCGACTATTTCAGTAGTATTCTTTTCCGTTACACACCAGATGCCAAAGCCTCTTTCATCCCAACGCCTGACGAGATTTTTCAAAGTAACTTTCAATTGTTCACGAGTTCGCCTGTTTTCGGCAGAGAGATATTTTTGAACATCGGCATCGCTGAAAAGTTGATAAACCACGTCCAAATCTTCGGTTTTAAACATTCTTAACAAAAGCCGCTCAGTTTCGATAATCGGGTAAGCCGATTGCTCTTTCGGTATTTGAGTTTTCATATTTTTCATTAACTCAAAACATATAAAAACAACTTCGCTGATTTCGCAGCGAAGTTGTTTTTATTGAACTGTTGATTTCTCCGATGATAGACACATTTTGAATTTTTATTAGTCGCTGATAAGAATTCCTTCGGTTTGGCACGGTTTGTCGCTCATAATCAAGCCGTCGCTGATAAGTATTCCGTTAAGTTCCGGCATTCCTAACACGATAACTCCGGTAAATTCTTTCACAAAACCTTTGAATGTTTTAGTTGCTGTGCATTGGTTGTCCGATTCGGCACTGTCGTGAAAGATAATTCCGGCGTTTGCGACTGTTGCTCCGATTGCCAAGGTTGCGGTTAATGTTAATGTTGCGACGATATTTTTTAAGTTTTTCATTTTATTTTCTCCTGTTTATTTTTTTTATTTTTTGAAGCGTTTGCTTCGTTCTGCCCTTACTATTACAACTGTCGTGCCAAAGTTGGATTTGTCTTTTTTAAAACTATAAATCGTTTAATTGCTTTGGCTTACAGTCAAGTAAAAGAGAACTGTAAATTTTGGGGCTTTTTATGAAACGGCTGGATACTTAATTCCCACTGTTATTAAAAGTGAAACTAAATTGTTGTAATTAAACCAATTATTGCATTGTAAATTAGATAAACACTATTGCTGGAAACTAACTTCCGTCGGAAGTTTTCAATTTTCAGGATATAAGCGGTTGGATAGATTTACTTTAATATAAAATGCCAGCCGGGAGTTGGAGATTATAGACCTTTGCGAAACTTTGCGTCAGCCTTTGCGTTCTTTGCGTTCCAAGAATTAAGTAACGCGAAGTTCCGCAAAGGGCGCGAAGAAAAACACTAAATTTTCAATGTCAATTTCAGTTCCTAACTCACATTAAGAAATATGTAGATTTTTACATATTCATAATGATATATTATGTTTGTAGGGTTTTTACCTACTTTGCTTCATACCTTTAAAAAATCACTCTTCAAATTTCGCTTTCATTAAAATTTATACGTAAATCCAATTATTCCCGCCTTTATGAACCGACCTGAACTTTCCACATTTTACAAACTTGCTGTCATCATAATTGGCGGCTTTTCTTTGCTTTTTGCAGTTTTTAATCTGCCAAAAGAAATTTTTAATTGGGGTTTTGTTTTCTTTCTAGCTTTTACGCTGCTTATTACACCACGAATGAGCATTCAACTTCCGCGCGGAAAATTTACTTTGAGTTTTTCCGATTCAATAGTTTTTCTTTCATTTATTCTTTACGGTGGTGAAACAGCGATTCTGATAGCTTTTACTGAAACATTAGTAAATTGTATTTATTTAAAAAAGCGTGGAGTAAAGTTTGGAAAGGGGATTATTCTGCTGAATGTTGCAGCTACAACGCTTTCAACCTCTGTTACATATTTCATTTGGTTAGGTTTCCTTAAATTATCGAATATTGATTATCAGTCTGCAGCGACGACCAGTTTAATTCCTTCGCTTGGAGTTTTAGCATTAACACAATTCTTTACCAACTCAGTTTTAGTTGCATTTCTTTATTCTACAATAAATAATAAATCACCTTGGCAGATTTGGAAAAGGGATTGTTTTTCGGTTTCACTAACGCAGATTGCAGGAGCAAGTTTAGCCGGTGTGGTTTATAAACTCATTCATTACGCGGATTTTTTTACGACTGCCATCGCGCTTTTGGCATTCGGTATCGGATATGTGAATTACCGGCAGACGGTTAAGGAAATAAACGAAACAATCGAGCAAGCCGAAGAAGCGGAACGTGAAAAAGCCGAGATAGCCGTATTAAAAGCGGAACAAGCGGAACAACACGCCGCCGAATTGAAAATACTGCTTGAAAAGGAAGAGGAAGCTAATGAAGAACTGCGGCAAAGCAAAGATGCTTTGGAACACGCGGCGGCTTATGATTTTTTAACTGCTTTGCCTAATCGCTCGTATTTTATCGAGCGTTTGGGACTTTTAATTGAACTCGGCATAGATATTTCCCACAAGTATTTTGTTTTGTTTCTGGATTTGAAACGCTTCAAAAACATCAACGACAGCCTCGGACATACGGTTGGCGACCGGGTTTTACGGCTTGTTGCCAAACGGCTTTTGCGGATATTACGCAAAGACGATACGGTTGCCAGACTCGGCGGCGATGAATTTGCTATAATTCTCAACAATTTGTCTTCGATTGAAGAAGGAAAAATAATCGCCGAACAAATTTACGAAAAATTGACGCGACCTTTTTTAATTCAAGGCAACAAAATTTACACCAATCTGCATATCGGCATTGCACCTTTTGATATTGAACACACCAAACCCGAAGAAGTTTTGCGCGATGCCGATATTGCAATGCACTACGCCAAAGAAAAAGAAATTGGTGTTGCCGTTTTTACTAAAGAAATTCGCGCCCGTTTTCTCGACCGTGTAAATTTGGAAGCCGATTTGCGATTTGCGCTTGAACGCCGCGAATTTTCGATGCACTACCAACCGCTGATTTCATTAAAGGACGGTGAACTCATCGGATTTGAAGCACTTCTGCGCTGGCACAACCAGACACGCGGTTTCGTCCCGCCCGACAGGTTTATTCCGATTGCCGAAGATTCCGGTTTGATAGTGCCGATTACACAATGGATTTTGAGCGAAACCTGCCGCCAGATTGTCGAATGGCAAAAACTCTCGCGCTCTTACGAAAACCTCATTATCAGCGTGAACATTTCAGGCAAACATCTTGAAGATGAAGGTTTGATTAAAGATGTGAAAACAGCCTTGAAAATTTCAAATCTCACACCTTCTTCGCTCAAACTTGAAATCACCGAAAGCACCGCGATGACAAACGCCGAACATACGATAAAAGTTCTCAAAAAGCTGAAGGAAACAGGGGTTCAACTCAGTATGGACGATTTCGGCACGGGTTATTCATCGCTCAGTTATCTGCACCGTCTGCCGTTTGACACGCTCAAAATTGACCGTTCATTTGTCTATAGCGTCGGTGACAACGGCGAAAATTCCGAGATTTTACAAACCATCATTTCGCTTGCTAAAAATCTTAAAATGCGTGTTATCGCCGAAGGCATCGAAACCGAAGCGCAACTTACGCTTTTGCAAAACTTGGGCTGCGATTACGGACAAGGCTATTTGATGTCGAAACCTTTGCCGAAAGACGTTTTGGAAAAACTGCTATATCAAAAAACGAACTGGCTGCCGTTTGTGGAAACGGGTGAAGAACAATCCGCCGACCACACATCGAAACAAGAAAATCTGCACTTATTTTAATCCAAATTTATTATCTGAATTCGCAAACCCGCCGGCAAATCTACTGCCCGAAATAAAACTTACAACCTTTAAAGCTCCGTCTTTAATTTTAAGTTTCTGCAATCGGACAATGCAGAAATTTTTGTGCGGATGTGTAATTTTAGACACGCACAAAATGTTGCTTTCTTTAACACAAAAAATGTTGCTTTCGTTAAATGAATAAGCCATAGTTGAAGAAGTCGGCAAATGCCGACAATGATAATTTGAGTAAGCCTGCCGGTCATCTTAATTTATTCGATAATAATTGGACGGATTTAGACGGCGACGGCACAATTGACTTGGTTCAAGTAGACAGCTACGACAAAGCGGCAGTAATTTTGTTGCTGGTTGACGGTCAATGGAAAGAAATCGTCAAAATTAAGTGAGTTTCCGCCTTATTTATTAAAATTCATATATTTTCATTTCCTTCCGCGCTTTGTTTGACATCGAACGCGCACTATACTTACTAAACTTACTAAAAATTTCTAATGAGGTGATTATGCGCGAAATGATGTTTAAGCTATGCTTTGTTCTTTTGATTTCTATGTTTTTTTCCGTCAATGTTTTTACTCAAACAAAAATCGAGTATCCGAAAACCAAAAAGGTTGACCAGACGGATGATTATCACGGGACAAAAGTTTCCGACCCGTATCGTTGGCTGGAAGACGACAATTCCGCTGAAACAAAGGCTTGGGTCGAAGCCGAAAATAAAGTTACATTCAACTATTTAAACCAGATTCCCGAACGCGCCAAACTTAAAGCGCGTTTGACCGAACTGTGGAATTACGAGAAATATTCCGCGCCGTTTAAGGAAGGCGACAAGTATTTTTATTACAAAAACGACGGCTTGCAAAATCAATCGGTTTTGTATGTCGCCGATTCCGTCAGCGATAAAGGTCGCGTTTTGCTCGACCCGAACAAACTTTCCACCGACGGCACGGTTGCGCTTTCCGGTCGGGCGATTTCCGACGACGGAAAATTGATGGCTTACGGTTTGGCTGCCGCCGGTTCGGATTGGCAGGAATGGCATTTCCGCGACGTCGAAACGGGAAAGGATTTGCCCGATGTTTTGCAGGACATCAAATTTTCCGGCGCATCCTGGACAAAAGACGGCAAAGGCATATTTTACTCGCGTTTTCCGCGAACCGACGAGAAAGCTAAATTAACAACCGTCAATTATTTTCAGAAACTTTATTACCACAAACTCGGCACGCCGCAATCGGAAGACGTACTTGTTTATGAGCGTCCCGACGATAAGGAAATGGGCGTTGGCGGCGGCGTAACCGAAGACGGCAATTGGCTGGTAGTTTATGTTACGAAAGGCACTGCGCCGATGAATATGATTTTCGTCAAAAATTTGACAATGGAACGTGCGCCGATGATGCCGGTCGTTGACAAACTCGAAGCCGATTACAGTTTTATCGGCAACGACGGCTCGAAGTTTTATTTCCGCACGGATAAAGACGCGCCGCGTGGTCGCATCGTGATGGTTGACATTCTTGACAAAGATTTGAAATGGAAGGAAGTTGTGCCGCAAGCCGCAGAAACGCTGCAAGGCGCAAATTTTATCAACAATCAATTCGTCGGCGATTATCTGAAAGATGCTTACACGCAGTTTCGCATTTACGATTTGAACGGCAAACTCGTCCGCAGCGTCGAACTTCCCGGCATCGGCACGGCTGGCGGTTTCGGCGGCAAACGCTACGACACCGAAACTTTTTACACATATTCGAGTTTCAACGCGCCGCCGACAATCTATCGTTACGATATGAAAACCGGCAAATCGGAAATCTTCCGCAAATCCGACGTAAAATTTAATCCGTCCGATTACGAAGTCAAACAAGTAAAATACGCAAGCAAAGACGGTACGATGATTCCGATGTTCATCGTCCACAAAAAAGGCTTAAAACTCGACGGCAATAATCCGACGCTGCTTTACGCTTATGGCGGTTTCAACATTTCGCTCACGCCCGGATTTTCCGTTTCGCGCGTTGTTTGGATGGAAAACGGCGGAGTCTACGCCGTGCCGAATCTGCGCGGCGGCGGTGAATACGGCGAAGAATGGCATAAAGCCGGAACAAAATTAAACAAGCAAAACGTCTTTGACGATTTTATCGGCGCGGCTGAATATCTGATTTCCAATAAATACACACAGCCGGGCAAACTGGCGATTTCCGGTGGTTCAAACGGCGGATTATTGGTTGGCGCAACGCTCAATCAGCGTCCCGAACTTTTCGGCGCGGCACTTCCCGCCGTCGGCGTGATGGATATGCTTCGTTTTCAAAAATTCACCATCGGACGCGCCTGGACTTCCGATTACGGTTCAAGCGATAACGCCGGTGAATTTGCGGCGATTTACAAATACTCACCTTTGCACAACATCAAAAAAGGCACGAAATACCCTGCCGTAATGGTAACGACCGCCGACCACGACGACCGCGTTGTTCCCGCCCACAGCTTTAAATACGCGGCGACTTTGCAGGAAGCGCAAGGCGGCGACGCGCCGGTTTTAATCCGCATTGAAACGAAAGCCGGACACGGCGCAGGCAAACCGACGGCAAAAGTCATCGAAGAACAAGCCGATATTTACGGATTTCTGATGAAAAACCTTAATATGATAGGACTTTCGCTTAATAAACTTCCAAAGCTGGAATAAATGGATTCTGCAACTGTTCTTTCAAATAATTTTCAAACAAATCATTTCTCACTTGATAAACTGTTTGGGATAATTCTTTGGCTTTGA
>JBPCPU010000061.1:0-31741 GCA_050998795.1 Pyrinomonadaceae bacterium | reverse complement strand
CAGTTATCACCTATCACCTATCACTTATCACCTATTCCGGCGCGTATCGCATTAAACTGAAATTTGCCCTATTTAGATTTGAAAAGGGAGAAAACGGTTTTGCCGTCAAGTTTTTGCCACGAAACTTCGGCTTCAATTAAATTTGCCCGCGCTTTGATGTTTGATAGTCCGCGTCCTTTTTTCGCTTTGTTTGCGTCGAAATCGCGCCCGTCGTTTTCGATTTTCAAAATAAAGCCGTCTTCAACGGAATCGGCAATTTTCATCGCCACCAATTCGGTTTCCGAATGCCGCGAAATGTTGCTCAAAACTTCCTGCGCGATGCGATAAATCTGCATCTGCACATTTGGCGGCAAATTTAGCCGTTCTTCCAAGCCTTCTTCACAAACAAATTTATACGCGAATTTTTTATCGGTTTGCGTAAATGTATGGCTTAAAAGAAATTCGAGCGCGGCGGTCAGCCCGACATTTTCCAAAACCGACGGGCTTAAATCTTCGCAGATACGGCGGATTTCATTGGAAACCGCTTCAATTTCGGCGCGAAAATCCGGCGGTTTTTCTTCGGTTTCGACACCCGGAAGTTGGTCGGACATCATCATCAGATTTCGCAAATCAGCAAGCGTCTGGTCGTGCAAATCGCGGGCAATCCGTCGGCGTTCGCGCTCGGCTTCATTGGCTAAATCGAACCTTGCGGCGGCGAGTTCACGATTCTTTTTCGTGATTCGCCGACGTTCGATAATCGCCCAAACCAATGCGATTAAAGCGATTGCGAGCAGAACGGCAAGCGCGGTTGAAGTCAACGGGAAAGGTGCTTCGGCGACTGAAAATTGAAAAGTGAGCGGTGCGGAAGAAAGCAAATCCTTGTCAAATGCGCGAATTTCGACGTTGTAATTATCAGGCGGCAGATTGTCCATCAAAAACTGCGAATCGTGCGAAAGTTTTTTGTTGATGATTTCGCCTTTGCCATTTTTGAGCAGAAAAGCATATTGAAATTGTTCGGGAAATGTGCGGCTGCTGAGTGCGGTAACTTCAACCGTCAAAGTGTTTTGCGGATAATCAAGTTTAATGCCTGTCGGCAGTTCGTCGGCGTTGTGCAGGCGTTGGCTCAAAATGCGCGTCGGAATGAGCAGAGGCGGATTTTGGCTCGGCGCGTAACGCACAACGCCGCGATTTGTGCCGATGAGAAAATTTTCATCATCAATGGGAAGAAGCGCAAAAATGCTCTGCGAAGGCAAACCTTGTTCGACGCTCAAATTGGAAGTCAGCCAGCCGAATCGGTCGTCAAATCTGACGTGAAAAAGTCCGTTATCTATCGTTGCGGTCCAAATATCGCTGTTTTTGTTCACATAAACATCGCGCACCACGACATTATTTGCAACTGTGTTTAGTTCACCATTTTTTAGCACAAAAAGTCCGCGTTCAGCAGCAAACCATAAACCGTTTTCGCTGTCGCCTTCAATATCCCAAACGGCAACGCCGCGCAATTTTTCCAACGATTTTTCCGCCGCGACTTGCTTTCCGTCAAACACGAAAACACCGTCTTTTGCCGTTCCAATCCACAATTTTTCGTTGTCGGTAAAAAGACTGGTTGGTAAGTTATTTGAAAAAATCAATGTGCGCTTTTCGCCTTCGATTTGCTCGATTCCGCGCCCGAAAAGCGCGATGTATGTTTTGCCCTGAAAGTTTTTGATAGCGCGAACATCTTCGGTTGTCAATTGTTTGTTGTCGGAAGTAAAAAGTCCGCTCGAAGTGCCGATTAGTAAGTTTCCCGCGACATCTTCGGCGATTGCATAAATCGGTTTGCGCTCAAAACTCGCAACTGTTTCCCAATTTCCGTTTGCAAAAGTAAAAAGTCCGCGATTTGTTCCGGCGAAAAGTCTGCCGTCTTTGGCTTGATAAAGCGTGCGGACAAAATTGCTGTTTGAGTCGTCGGAAATCGCCTGATTAAAAGGACTTGACGCATCGAAACGGCAAACGCCTTTGTCTGTGCCGAACCAAACGACGTTTTCGCGGTCAACAAAAATCGTGTAAATGTTGTTTGAGCGCAAACCGCCTGCCGTATTTTCAAAGGTAAAATGTTCGAGTTTATTTGAACCGCGAAAACGAAACGCGCCGCGTTTGGTTGTGCCGACCCACAAATCACTGTCTGAATTGAAACTAAGCGCAGAAACCGTGCCGGTTTCATCGCCGATTTTTTGCGGGCGCGAAATGTCCTTTGCATAATAAAGCCCGCCGTCGCTTCTTTTAACCTGCGCTCCGAACCACCAATCGCCATTTTTGTCTTTTTGCAAAGCGTTAATAAAATACGGGCGCGGACGGCTGAAAATCTCGTGCGCTTCGCCATTTTCGACAACAATTAAACTGTGTCCGAGCGTACCGAGAATAAAATTTTCGCCGTTTGCCGCAACGCCCGTTAATTTTGAAGCTGTTTCGCTGCTTTGATTAAACAACGGCTGCGGCAAAATCGTTCGCACGACGAGCGAATTTTCAGCCGTTTGAGCGCATTCAAAAAGCTGACCTTCATCACTTGCCAGAATAGTTTTTTCTTTGCCGGTTATGATGATGGAAACGATGGATTTTCCAAAGGTTTCTTCAATCGGATAAAATTGTCCGCCAAAAAATCGTGCTGCGCCTGCGTCCGTGCCAATCCAAAGCGTTCCTTTTTCGTCGGCTTTGAGCGCGAAAATCTTTTCGGCATTCAATCCTTGTAAATTAACCGCCTGCACACGCCGCCCGTCATATTTTGCCAAACCGTTATCAGTTCCGAACCACATTACGCCGCCCGTGTCCTGCGCGACGGCGCGAACTTTGTCCGACGGCAAACCGTGAAAAAGACTGACTGCGCCCCATTGGTGAAAATTTTGCGCGGACGGCAAATCATCTTCCGGTAAATTTTCTCTGAGTGAATTATTCTGCGCTTTTGCCGAAATCAGAGAAATTAAGCCACATAAAAATACAGATAAAAACAGATGATTGATTATTTGAAATTTATAATTAAAAATCATTGCTGTTTAATCAAAACAAAAAAACACCCGATATCCAACGCGGACAAAGGATGCTTTCAATTAAAAATAAATCAAGAAGTTAAACTTTTGCGTAAGTTAATCCTGTTTGTCCCTGATATTTGCCGCCGCGGTCTTGATATGAAACGGCGCAATCTTCGTCGGATTCAAAAAATAGAATTTGACCGATGCCTTCATTAACATAAACGCGGAGCGGTAAGTTTGCCAAATTTCCGATTTCCACCACGAGTCTGCCCGTCCAACCGGCTTCGAGCGGCGTGGTGTTGACGAGCAGTCCGGCGCGGGCATAGGTCGATTTTCCAAGTGCGATTCCGGTTACATTGCGCGGCATTTTGAATGTTTCAACCGTTACGCCGAGTCCATAATGATGCGGCGGCAACAGATAATAAAGCGAACCGTCGTCAGCCGTGCGAATCGTTGGTTCAATTAAAGAGTTTTCATCAAAATGCTTTGGGTCAATTTCAAGTCCGTAGACTGATGAAAATATACGAAAACCGTCGTCCGCAAGACGCATATCGTAACCGTAACTCGAAGCACCGGCGGAAATTATGCGATTGCCGTTCATTTCCTTGACGAGTTCGGGCAGAAAAGGCGTAATCATTTCCTGCTCGGATGCCATTCGGCGAATCCACAAATCTGATTTGATACTCATAAAATTTTTACCGGCAAATGAAAAAAGGAAAGCAATAAGAAAACATAACTTATCACTTTCCCGGGTGAAAATTCAAGATTTAAGATTCAAGATTTAAGATTTAAGATTTAAGATTTAAGATTCAAGATTCGAGATTTAAGATTCAAGATTCGAGATTCAAGATTCCTAATTTTGAATTTTGAATCTTGAATCTTGAATCTTCAGCGTTCCATCGCCGACAGTAAAAGAAAGTTGCGCTCCTCCGTTTCCGGCTTTTGCATTGATTAATTTGTCGGTAAATTTTTTGCGGTCGCGCGGTTTTAAGATGTCGTAGGAATTTTCGATTTGTCCGGTTCGCAAAACCTGCGCGTCAACGTAGGCACTGAGATTCGGCGGAAATTGGACGGTCATTATACCGGTGGCAAGCTGAATATCGGCGTTGCGTCCGCGCCAACTGCGGTTTGGGATGACAATATCCACGTTTCCCTTGCCGAATGTGGCGAGAATTGTTCCGCCGATTAAATTCAGTTTGGCGTTCGATTCCAAAACCTTTATCCGCAGCGCGCCTTCGACATTCGACAAAGTTAAATCGCCGACTCCGCCGTCAATTTCCAAATCGCAATAGGTCGGAACTTTGATATGATAATCAATTTTCAACGGCATTCCCAACAGGTTTTTCGGAAATTTCTTGGCGACGCTTTTAAGATATTGTTTGTCATAAACGCCGACGCTGGAAATGCGAAGATGCCCGAAACTTTCATCTAAAATATAAGTGCTGACTTGGGCAAGTTGGGCTAAATCGCTTTCGTTTTCGGCTTGAACTTCAATTTCCGCCGTAATTTCAACCTCGTTTTTCTGCCAGCCTTCAACCGTGATTGCGCCGTTTGGCGCACCAACAATCGAAACCGTTCCGCCGACGCCAAAATCAAGACTTTCGGTTTTATATGTCGTGCGTTTGACGAGTTGTTTTGTCTGTGCAAAGCAAACAACCGTCAAACTCAGAAAAACGAGCGCGAAAACCGACAGGTTAAATAGTTTTTGATTTTTCATTTGTTAAAATATCGGGAGAAAATGGGAAAGAAGTAAAAAGTGAAAAGTGAAAAGTGAAAACGAATGACAAAGAATCTGTTTGGCAAAAGGGAAAGTTGAATCATTTTTTACTTTCTTTACTTTTCACTTTTCACTTTTTACTTTTTACTATCGCCGGATAAACGCAATACTTCCGCGTTGGTTGGTAACGGTTAAACTTGCGCTGCCGTCGCCGACTTTGCCGTAAATGCGCCGTCCGTCACCGAAGTTCAAGCCGCCGTTTGAAAATGAACCGAGCGAGATGTTGCGCGTTGAAGGCGCGGTGGCAACCAGGCTAAAGGAAGAATTAAACGGAATGCGAAGATTAATGTTGCCGCGTGTCGAAGTAAATCGGTAAGTTCCGTTCGATTGAATTTCACCGTCGAAAAATATATCGCCGATGACATTTTCAGCGGACACCGCGGGTGCAAAAACATTTGTTAAAGTTATGTCGCCTTCCGATGAAATATGGGCGCGGACAAATGCGCCGCGAACATTGCTGACATTTAAATTTCCCATTACGGTTTCAATGTTAACCGATGAATCGTAAGGAACATTTATCGTAAAATTAACATTTCCAACTTCGTTTCTGCCTTGATTATCTTTAACCAGATTGATGTAAATCGTGCCGCTCAGGTTTTGCGGCTCCATATTCGCCGCCGGTGCTTCCATATCAGCCGAGATTCTGACTTCGTTTTTGTCCCAGCCTTCAACCGTTACCGTGCCGGTGCGATTGGTTAATCGCAACTGGACGTTTTTGCTCGCCGGATAACTTCTGGAAAACTTTTTCTGCGCTGAAATTTCCTGCACCGCCGCGGACACAAAGAAAAAAACTACGCTTAACAATAGAATCGTAGTTTTCTTGTTGGCAAAAAAGGTGAATAATTCTTTTAACTTCATTATCTAAAACTCTGGTTACAACTCGGAAAATTCGCGTAAAAGTTGAACCTTTTCGGTCATCGCCGAATCGAGCATTTCGCCCGAAAGCTCGTCCTGCGGATTTTCCTGTAAGATTTTATCGTATTCAACCACAACTTGATTTATCTCGTTCAAATTGCGGTCAAAGGCTTCGCGCAGATGATTATCCCAATTAACGCGCCGCGCTTCGACGCGATTGTTCCAATAATCAATCGTTGCCTGTTTTTCTCTGATGTGTCTTTCGCGTTTTTCCTGCGGTGTTGCGGCTAAACCTATTCTGCTTAGAACCTTTTCAAAAACCGACGGTGAAGCATTTGCCGTGTCATCCGGTGCGGAATAATTCTTAAAACCGACAATTGTCAGCAGAGAACTAATCAGCGCGATACCCAAAATTGATGGAACAACCTGCGACAGCGAAATTTTCCAACTGTTATTCCAAACCTTTGAAAGCCAGCCTCGTTTATTTTGTTCTTTGACAATTTCCTGGGCGATTTCCGGTTTAATTTCGGTTTCAATAATGTTATTTATCCGACACCACAAGGCTTTTGAATTGGGCGGCAAAGAATCTTGAAACAAATCTTCGGAACAAAAATCAAGAATCATCGCACAATCATCGCAAACCTTGGCGCAATCGGCGCAAAGGGCGAGATGCGATTGAACATTTGTGAAAGTAACCTTGTCAAGGTCGTTATCCAAAAATGCACTAATCAATTCCTGGTATCGTTCGCAGTTCATTTTAACTTTTGCTTTAAAGATAGAAATTGTTTTTTTATAATTTTTATAAAAATATAAAAACTTCCGCCAAATTATTGACTTCAACCTAATAGATTGTCGCAAAAAGTTTTAAGTTGCCTTATAAAATTTTTTTTGAGGTCAGGCTTCGTTTTGTTTAACGAGCAAACCGCGCAGTTTCAGACGCGCTTTGTGAAGTTGGGATTTGGAAGTTCCGACCGAGATTCCGAGCAGGCGGGCAACTTCTTCGTGTTCGTAACCTTCGATGTCGTGGAGCGTGAACACGCTTTTATAACCCGGCGGAAGTTCGGCGATGGCTCGTGTTAAAGCAATGCGGTCTAAAACCGGCATCCGCATTTGATTTTCCGTTCCCGGCACAATCTGTTCGGGCATTTCACCGTCTTGCGAAGTTTTTTCGTTTTTCACGCTGCGCCGCCGAAAGTGCATCAAAACCTGATTAACCGTTAATCTGTGAAGCCACGTGGAAAAAGCCGAATCGCCGCGAAAACTGCCCGCTTTGCGGAAAAGTTGAATAAAAACTTCCTGCGTCAAATCTTCGGCTTCGGTTTGATTATTGGTCATCCGCAGACAAAGGCTGTAAGTCCGCCGATGATAACGCTCGTAAAGCAGTTCAAACGCCGCAATATTTCCCGCTGCCGAAAGTTTGGTCAACTGAAAATCAGGCGCGTCGGCTTTGACGGTTTCCGTTTCGGCTGTCAAAGCCGACTGAAAAACAGGAACGCTCGTGCCTTCCTCAACCTGAAAAACGCCGTCGCGCTCTACCGCTATCGAGGTTAAGTCCATATTAGCTCCTAAAATATTTTCGGAATTTAGTAAATCGTTGCTATCTATGATGTGCCACCTCCAAAATTTGGTTGCTTTTCTGTCCGTTTATTTTATGATGAAATGCGAAAAAGGTAAATGTTTAATTTGAAAACTAATACAAACGAAATATCAAGCCTTGATTTTAGTGTTTTTATCGAAAGAAAGCAAAGATTTTTTTATTGCCGAAATTTCAATCTCACGTCAAACATCTGACATTTGGCGAAAAATTTGGTATAAAATCAGACATTCGATTTTTTAATTCTACTTGCTTGAAATAAATCTATGCTTTTCCTTACGCAATCTGCCGCCGTCTACGGCATTGACGCGCTCATTGTTGATATTGAAGTAAATTTGCAGCCCGTAAAAGGCGAAACGGATATTTCTCCGCCCGTTTTAATCGTCGGTCTGCCTGATACTGCAATCAGAGAATCGCGCGAACGCATCCGCGCCGCGATTACCAATAGTTCCTTCTTTTTCCCGTTTCACAAAACGACGATAAATCTTGCGCCCGCCGATGTCAGAAAAGAAGGCGCGAGTTTTGATTTACCGATTGCGCTCGGAATTCTTGGCGCAAACGGCGATTTGGGAAACACGGAAAGTTTGGAAAACACTTTGAGCGTCGGCGAACTTTCGCTTGACGGAAGAATTCGTCCGGTGCGCGGTGCGCTTTCCATTGCGCTGCGATGTCGGGAAAATAGCATTAAAAATCTGATTTTACCGGAAGAAAACGCAACCGAAGCCGCAGTTGTTACGGACATAGATGTTTATCCGGTAAAGGATTTGCGTGAGGCAGTCGTCATCGCGCAAGGTTTGCAAAATGGAAAAGAAACGCGCATTTCACCGCTGAAACTCGATATTGCCGACATCAAAGCAAAAGAAACTAAATACCGCGTTGATTTCTCGGAAGTTCGCGGACAGCAAAGTGCGAAACGCGCATTGGAAATTGCCGCTGCCGGTTCGCATAATTTATTGATGATAGGTTCGCCGGGTTCGGGTAAAACGATGCTGGCAAAGCGTTTGCCGACGATTTTGCCGCCGCTCGAATTTGACGAAGCGTTGGAAATTACAAAAATCCATTCGGTTGCGGGCTTAACGGGAAAATCCGGTTTAGTTACGAACAGACCTTTCAAATCTCCGCATCACACGGTTTCGCAAGCCGGACTCATCGGCGGCGGTTCGATTCCGAAACCGGGCGAAGTTTCGCTGGCTCATTTGGGCGTTTTATTTCTCGACGAACTGCCGGAATTTGACCGAAGCGTTTTGGAAGTCCTGCGCCAACCGATGGAAGACAAAGAAGTTACGATTAGCCGCGCCGCGATGTCTTTAACTTTTCCGGCGCATTTTATGATGGTTGCTTCGATGAATCCGTGTCCGTGCGGATATTACGGCTCGGCGCGTGAATGCCGATGTTCGCCGATGCAGATTCAGCGTTATGTCGGCAAAATTTCGGGTCCTTTGCTCGACAGAATTGATATTCACATAGACGTTCCCGCCGTTAATTTCAAAGAACTGCGCGGCAAAGGCGTTCCCGTCGGCGACACTTCCGAAACGGTTCGAGAGCGCGTGATAAAGGCGCGTGAAATTCAACTAAAAAGATTTTCCGGCTGTGGCGGAGTTTTTTCAAATTCGGCAATGTCGCCGACACAAATCCGCAAATTCTGTGCGTTGGACGCAGACAGCGAAAATCTGCTTGAACGCGCAATGCTCCGGCAGGGTCTTTCCGCCCGCGCTCACGATAGAATTTTAAAGGTTTCGCGCACCATCGCCGATTTGGAAGGAAGCGAAAATATCCAGCCAAATCATATCAGCGAAGCCATCGGTTATCGTTCGCTTGACCGCAATTATTGGACTTAATTTAATATAAAGCTGGAGCGCGGACGGCTCGTCCGCCTGTCGTGCGAAAATGAAGGTTTTTCGTTTGCCTGATGTTCTTTGAAAAAATAATTTGACAATAAGTCAAGGCTTTTGCTGGGAGCGCACGCATCCCTGCGTGCTGAGCGCGAAGCGCGAAAAAATAACGCTACCAAAAAGTCTTGAATGAGTAACGCTTTCACGCCGCTTTCAGCGACGTAGCACGCAGGGATGCGTGCGCTCCCAGCGATTAAATTGATTTTTTTGTTAAACTATTTTTTCAAAGATCAGGTGGCAAACGTGCGGACGAGCCGTCCGCGCTCCAGCCTTATCCGGCAATTTGCAATTTGTAATTTCAACTGATTGCGCTTAAATTTAATCTTCTGATTTTGAGATTTTCAGCAAGTGGAAACAACTTTGCCAAACAATTTACCGATTGGAATTTTCGACAGCGGCGTTGGCGGTTTGACGGTTTATCGCGCCTTGCATAATCGCTTGCCGAATGAGCATTTTATTTATCTTGGCGACACGGCGCGTGTGCCTTACGGCACGAAATCACTGGCAACGGTTGAGCGTTACGCGATTGAAAATTCGCAGTTTCTCGCCTCACGCGGTATCAAACTTCTCATTGTCGCCTGCAATACGGCATCCGCGCTCGCGCTTCCGAAAATCAGAGAGAAAATCAGCGTTGAAGTTATCGGCGTAATCGGTCCGGGCGCGAGAAAAGCGGTTGCTATTACACGCCGACAAGAAAATCCGAAAATCGGCGTGATTGCAACCGAAGCGACCGTTTCGAGCAATGCTTACGCCAATTCAATTAAGCAAATCAATAATAAAGTTGAAATAATTCAAACGGCTTGCCCGCTTTTTGTATCTTTGGCGGAAGAAAACTGGACAAATGAGCCGGAAACTTTCTCAATCGCCAAAAAGTATCTGCAAAAGATTGTTGAAAAAAATGTTGACGCGCTTGTTTTGGGCTGTACGCATTACCCGATTTTGCGCGACGTGATTCAGCAAACCGTCGGTGAAAATGTTACGCTGATTGATTCGGGCGAGGCGACAGCCGAAGAAGTAGAGAAATTTTTGCGAGAGAAAAATTTAGCAAATGAAAATCCGCCAAAACGTGCGACGGAAAGACATTTGTGCGATGATTTAGACCATTTCTACGTAACGGACGCGGCGGAAAGATTTGCGCGTGTCGCCGAAAGATTTTTGGGCATAACGCCCGCAAAACTTGAAGCCGTCGAAGTTTTTGGAAAAGACGAATTGAAAGGTGAAAAAGTGAAAAAGTGAAAAAGGGTAAAAGGGTAAAAGTGAAGAGATTATTCGTAATTTTACGGCAATAAACTTTTTCCCCTTTCCCCTTTCCCCTTTTCACTTTTTCACTTTTTCACTTTTTCACTTTTTCACTTTTACCCTTTTTCACTTTTTATGAATTACACACGAACAGACAACAGAATATTTGACCAAATCAGACCGACAAAAATCACGCCGAACTTTGCGCCGTATGCCGAAGGCTCGGCTTTAATCGAAGTCGGCAACACAAAAGTTATTTGCACGGCGACGGTTGAAGAAAGAGTTCCGCCGTTTTTGCGAAACAAAGGCGTTGGTTGGGTAACGGCTGAATACGCGATGCTGCCGCGGGCGACGCACACGCGCACAAACCGCGAAATAATGCGTCCGTCGGGCAGAACGCAGGAAATCCAACGGCTTATCGGGCGCAGTCTGCGAGCCGTCGTTGATACAAAACTTTTGGGCGAACGGCAGATTTTTATTGACTGCGATGTGCTGCAAGCCGATGGTGGAACGCGCTGTGCTTCGATAACGGGCGCGTGTGTCGCGCTCGGTTTGGCGGTGAAAAAAATGCTGCAAACGGGAAAACTCAAGAAAAATCCGATTATCTCGGAAGTCGCGGCAATCAGCGTCGGCATCGTCGAGAACACACCGCTCCTTGATTTGTGCTACGAAGAAGATTCAAACGCCGAAGTTGATATGAACATTGTCTGCACGGGCGCGGGAAAATTTATCGAAATTCAAGGCACGGCGGAACGCGCACCATTTAACCGCGAACAGATGAATCAGATGCTCGAACTCGCCGAGAAAGGTGTCAGCCAACTTTTCACGCTTCAACGCTATGCTTTGAATGGTTAAGGATAACCTTTCCATAGGTTAGTGCGTAAAATTGCCGCTTAACATAAATTTACCATTCATCTAAATCAAGGAATTTTTGAAAAAATGAAAAAAGTAACGACTATCAAAACTTTCGCACTTTTATTGTTTGTCTACAGTTTGCTTTTGCAAAATCTGCCGTTCGCTGTGGCGCAAACGCCGACCATCGACATCAACGCGCAGATTCGCAAGGAAGGAATGGAAAACTCGCAGATTATGCGGACGATTCATTACTTCTCCGACGTTCACGGACCGCGCTTGACCGGCTCGCCGAATCATAAAGCCGCCGCTGATTGGGCGGTCAAGCAGATGCTGACCTGGGGTTTCGACAACGCGCAGCTTGAGGCTTGGGATTTCGGTCATCCGGGCTGGGTCAACGAACGCGCTTCGGGTTTTATTACCGCGCCGGTTCAGGATTCGCTCGTGTTTGAAGTGCTGGCGTGGACACCCGGCACGAAAAGAGCGGTCAGCGGTCAAGCATTTCAACTAATCATTCCCACTCAACAGTCAAAAGATGACCCTAAAGTTTTCTTCAATCCGACGCAAGACGAGCTATCGGCTTATTTCGACAGTATAAAATCGCAAGTGAAAGGTAAGATGGTTTTAGTCGGCAAACCCGCTGTGATTCCGGTAAATTTCGAGCCGCCGTCGAAACGAATTGATGAGGAAACTTTGCGAAGACGGCTTGACCCGACCGCGACACCGCAGCCGTTTCCGACTCCGCAACCGCAGCCGACACCACGCGCCGGACAATTAACTCCGCCGCAAATCGCCGAGCAGCTCGACAAATTTCTGCTCGATAACCGCGCCGCCGTCCGCATCAACGACGCCGGACGCGAACACGGACAAATCCGCGCTTTCAACAACCGCAGTTTCGATGTAAAAAAGGTCGTGCCGACCGTCGTGATGCGAAACGAAGATTTCGGACGCATCGCGCGACTTTTAGCGGACGGAACAACCGTTTCACTCAAATTCGATATTCGCAACCGCACGATTCCCGAAGGCAAAACTTCTTACAACACAATCGGCGAGATAACAGGCTCGGATAAAAAAGATGAAGTAATTATGCTCGGCGGACATCTCGATTCGTGGCACGCGGCGACGGGCGCGACCGACAACGCCGTCGGCTGCGCGATTATGATGGAAGCGGCGCGAATCTTGAAAACGCTCAACGTCAAACCGCGCCGGACAATCCGCGTCGCGCTCTGGTCGGGCGAAGAACAGGGCTTACTAGGCTCGCAAGCCTATGTAAAAAAACATTTCGGCTCGTTTGAATCTCCGACCGCCAACTACGAAAAATTCGGCGGCTATTTCAACATTGATTCGGGAACGGGACGCGCCCGCGGAATGTCGGTTTTCGGCACGCCGGAAACCGCCGCTATCCTGCGCGAAGCCGTCGTGTCGTTCGCCGATTTCGGAGTTCTCGGCGTAATCAATTCGCGCGGTCTCGGTCTCGGCGGCTCAGACCACACCTCGTTTAATCAAGCCGGACTGCCCGGCATCGGCGTGCTGCAAGACCCGATTGAATACTTTTCGCACACCTGGCACACGAATCTCGACACCTACGAGCGCATCATCGAAGACGACGTAAAAAAATCAGCCGTCGTCACCGCGGCGGCGGTCTACGCGCTCGCAATGCGCGATGAGCTTTTGCCGCGCTACAAACGCGAAGAAATGCCCGCGCTGCCGAATCCTTCGCCAACGCCAAGTCCGTCACCTTCGCCTTCGCCGAGATAGCAAAATAAAATCGCTCTGATTGAGTAAAAGTTATGAAATCTAACAAAAATTTATTCGCTAAATTACTTCTTTCCGGCTTTGTCGGAACACTGATTTTATCAGCATCAAGCGTCGTTATCGCGCAGGCAAATCTGCAAAAGGCGATTTCCGCGCACATCAAAAAAGTCGGCGAAGATGCCGTCGAATATAAGAGAGCGAGGGAAATCGTCTACGGCGATGTGGATGGCGACGGCGTAAAAGACGCGGTTGTTCAATACACGCTCGAAGGCGCGGGCGGCGGCAATTCCTGGGGACAAAGCATTGCTGTTTTTCTCAATAAAAAAGGCGTTTATAAGATGTCAGGCGACGAAACAGTCGGCGGGAAATTCTTTCGCATATTTGATTTGCTGAAAGTCGTTAATAGAGAAATAATCGGCGTAACCGAAACTTGCCCTAATGACGAACCACAGGGATTGTGCAAAACCCCGAAAAAGAAACAGGTGAAATTTGTTTTGTCGAATGGTAAATTGAAAGAGCGGTAAAAGTTGAAAATATTGAGCAATTGCCTAAAGAAAAGTTTCTATGGCAGTGTGGTTAATTTAGTTAGAAATAATGAGCAAAAAACAATTTAACGGAAAATCGGCAATCGTGACGGGCGCGACGCGCGGTATCGGCAAAGCGATTGCGTTGGAATTGGCAAAACGCAGCGCAAATGTCGCATTTAATTACTCAAAAAGTGCGGATGAAGCCGAACGGTTAAAAGCGGAAATCGAAAGTTTGGGCGTGAAATGTTTTGCCGCGCAATGCGACGTGGCGAATACGGAAGCGTCAACCGAATTTTGCAAAAAAGTAAAAGACGAATTCGGAACGATTGATTTTTTAATCAACAATGCCGGAATTACGCGCGACACGCTGATTTTGCGGATGAAGGAAGACGATTGGGACGCGGTTGTTGATACGAATTTAAAAGGCGCGTGGAATTTCTCGAAAGCCGTTTTGCGGTTTATGATGAAAAACGAGAACGGCGGCACAATCTTAAACATTTCTTCGATTAGCGGCGTGGTCGGAATGCCCGGACAATCAAATTATTCGGCATCGAAAGCGGGAATGATTGGCTTGACAAAGGCTTTGGCAAAAGAAGTCGCCAGCCGAAAAATTACGGTCAACGCTTTGGCTCTCGGCTTAATCGAAACAGATATGGTATCTGAGATGAACGACGAACATCGCGCCAAAATACTGGAAATGATTCCGCTTAAACGGTTGGGAAATGTGCAGGAAGTCGCGGAAATCGCGTGTTTTATGCTGTCCAATGCGGCACGTTATATCACCGGACAAGTAATTCAGCCTGACGGCGGACTCGCTATGTGAAATTACGAATTACGAATTACGAATTACGAATGGATTATAATTTAAAATTGCAATTTGAAATTCGTAATTCGTAATTCGTAATTGGCTTTTAGCACATCTGGCAATCGTTTTTCTGCTGGCAATTATCGGCGGCGGATTGGCGAGTTTAGTATTTATGCCCGATGCTAAGTCCGTCGGCGCGTCAGGCGGAATTATGGGTTCGATTGGTTACCTGGCGATTTACGGTTATCGGCGCAGACGGCAGCTTTCGCCTGATTTTCTTAAAAGTATGCTCGTCAATATTGGATTTATCGCGGCTTTCGGGCTGGTCGCTTATCAAGTCGTTGACAATTTCGCACATCTCGGCGGCTTAATCGTCGGCGCGATTTACGGATTTATTCAGATTCCGCGAGATTTGCACAAAAATCCGCGACAAGTCGGCACAATAACCGAATTACTCGGTTATGCCGCACTTGGAGTTTTTATTTTTATCTCTATTTTAAGCATTTTGCTTGTTTTGAGAGTTATCAGTTTTTAAAAATTTCCCGCAAAGGCGCAAAGAACGCAAAGAGATATAAGTGATTTTCGGAGGAAATTATTTCAAGTAGCTCATTTTAGCAAAATTTCTGTCTTCAAAAGTATAACCTTTGCGCCTTTGCGGGAAACAAGTTTTTAATAATGCCGAGAGTCCGCGTCCATCAGCACGTCAATCCGCTTGCGCCGTATTATCGCTTTACGCCAAAACCTTTGGAGATTGAAAAGGTTTTCGCCCGTTCCGATTTGCCATTGTTTTTAGACATCGGTTGTGCGCGCGGGCGTTTTTTGCTGAAAATGGCGGAGATTGAAAAAGATTGGAATTTTTTGGGCGTGGAAATTCGTGAGCCTTTGGTTGAAGAAGCAAATCGTCTTGCGAAAGAAGCAAATTTAGCTAATCTGCGTTACGAATTTTGCAACGCGACGTATTCGCTTGACAAGTTTTTGGAAAAACTTCCCGCCGGAATTTTGCAAACGGTAACGATTCAATTTCCCGACCCGTGGTTCAAGAATAAACACGCTAAACGCCGGATGGTTAAAGATAAACTGGTTGAAACAGTCGCCGAATATTTAAAACCGGCGGGCAAAATTTTTATCCAAACCGATATTGATTTTCTGGCGGAGGAGATGTTTGCAATTTTCAGAGAAAATATAAGCCTGCGTGAAACTGAGATTTCCGAAAATCCTTTTCCCGTCAAAACCGAAAGAGAAACGGCGGTTGAAGAAAAAGGCTTGCCCGTTTTTCGTCGTATCTTTGAGAAAATAAAATAAAAAAGCGAAAGGAAACCTGAAAATCTCCTTTCGCCACCGATATTCTTTGTTTTCCGATTATCTATCGTTTAATTGAATCGAACCAATTAAATTACGGAAAGCGTAATTATATCTCGACGATTCGTCTTGCGGTGAAACCGCCGCTACATAAAGCAAACTGCCGTTGCTCATTTGTGTCGTGTAAATATTCACAATTTCGGTTCTGCCTGTAATCGGCGAACGTCCTGATAAAACAGTAGCATAAGCCTGTCTGCCGCCAACCGATGTGCGTGAAAAATTTGATTGCTGGCGTAAATAATTGTTACCTTCCGCTTGCAAAAGACCGTTCACATAATCTTCGCTCGCCCGCCCCAAATCGTTATTTTGGGTTTGGGTTACGCCAATCATTACACCATGCGTGATGCCGTTGTTGCCATACGCGCCCTGCGGAGCAAAGGTTACGCTGTCCTGAGTTTCGAGAACTTGCCAATTGTCCGGCACATTAACACGCAAAAAGTTTCCGCCGTTATATGTCCGAGTCCGCGAAGACGGTAGTTCGACGCGATTTTCGTATCTGCCGTTTCCCATCGGATTTTCCGAGCGTCCCTGCGGATTTCTTTGTGTATTCTGGGCGATTTCTGACGAAGACCGCGCACGCGGCATTCTCGCAAGCCTGCTTTGAACACGTTCAAATTCCCGCGTATTTTGAATCGGATTCGGCGAAACACGAAGCATCTGCGTTTCACGATTAATGTTTTCGTAACGATTCGCAGGATTCGGATGACTGCTCAAAAATTCGGGAGCGCGATTTCCGCCGCTTTGCTGTTCGATTGTTCTGAACATATTTGCCAAATCGCGCGGGTCATAACCGGCACGCGCCATAATTTGTGCGCCGAGCGTGTCGGCTTGTGTTTCGTATTTGCGGCTAAAGCGCGTGAAATAACCCTGTGCAAAAATTTGTCCGAGTTGCGCGCCGGTTTCGCCGCCTAAAATCGCGCCGCCTAAAATCGCGCCGATGCCGAGAATTTGATTGCCCGGTTTGCTTTGTTCGGTTGCCTGCGCCGTTCCGTGCCGCAAAGCGACGTGACTCAATTCGTGCGCCATTACGCCCGCCATTTCACCTTCGTTTTTCGCCGCTTCGATCATCCCGCGATTAACATACATATAACCGCCCGGAAGCGCAAAGGCGTTTATATCGCTGGCATTGACGATTTTAAATTGATACTGAAATTCAGAATGCTGCAATTCCTGTGGAATGGCATTAACCAGCCGTCGTCCGACATCCTGAATAAAACGTGTCGCTTCCGAATCATTTAAAATCGGCATTTGCTGCTCAACTTCACCTGCCGCCTGCCGTCCGATTTTGATTTCATCCTGAATCGAATATTTATTTTTCGGTACCGAAATGCGCGTTTGTCCAATTGCTGCAAAAGGCAATATTATCATCGTCCAAACTAACGCCAAGACCGCAAAATTTCTTCCCAAATTAAATTTTTTCATTTCTTTCCTCTCAAATATATGTATTATCTTCTTACAACCAATCATTGCTGCAAACCAGAGTGCAATGAATGTGCCAAACAATATATTAAGATGGAAAATAAGCCGGTTTGAGTTGGCTCAAAACTTGTGCGCCATATTAAGTGAAAGCCCGTAAATACAGGCAAAATGTCCAAATTTTTACTGGGCTTATTTCTCTGTTTGGAGAAAAGGAGAGTCGGCAGACGCAGGATTTTTAATTAGAAAATCCTATACCAAATGGTTTAATAAATAACAAAATGTGCAGTTTTTTCGATACCTGACAGTTTTTCACCGCAATTTTCTTTTGCCGAAAGCGGTTGCAAAACTTCTTTGATTTTGCTAATCAAAACTAAAATATCGCTCGTATTTACCTTTTCGGCGTATTTTTTTTCAACCAAAAATGCCAATGCAAGTTCGCTGCTGAGTTCATTTACTAAATCCATAGTTTTCCTTCGCTGTCGAAATTTTTGCGGTAAAAATACACTTATCCCGAAATTAAATTACAAATGATTTTTTCACGGATATTTAATGTTAGACCAAGAATAAAAATTTGTTAAATTGTCCGATGTTAAATAAATGTTAAATTTTCGGACTGAAAAATTAACCAATAAGCAATTTGTCGGTATAATCTATTCTTACACAACCTCAAACTTAACTATTTCCAAAGCTCAAATAGAGTTAAAAGCATTATTTTGTTTAAGTTTCTCAGGAGAATTTAATGTTTATAAAAACTATTTTTAGTAATAAAATTATTAGTATATTTCTAATTTCCGTGGTTGCTTTAGGCTTGGCGTGCAGCGGTCAGCCCGTTGGACAAAGTAACGGTTCAACTTCGACCGGCGGCGAGATTCGTCTGCAAGGTTCGGGCGCGAGTTTTCCAAAGCCGATTTATGAAAAATGGGTGAATGAATACGGAAAAAGTAATCCGAATGTCAAAATTGACTATCAATCAACCGGTTCGGGAGCGGGACAAAAGGCGATTCTGGCAAAAACGGCTGATTTCGGTGCTTCGGATGACCCGATGTCCGACGAAGATTTGAAAGATACGGGACTTTTGCATATTCCGACCGTTTTGGGCGCGGTTGTTTTGACCTACAATTTGCCCGATGTCAAAGAACCGCTCAAACTTTCGCCCGAAACGATTTCCGACATTTATCTCGGCAAAATCAAAAAATGGAATGCTGAACAAATTAAAAAGGACAATCCAAGTGTAAATTTGCCCGATACCGACATTTCTCCGGTTTATCGCGCTGATTCAAGCGGAACGACGGCGGTATTTACCGATTTCTTGTCAAAAACAGTTCCCGAATGGAAGGAAAAAGTCGGCGCGAATAAACAGCCGAGTTGGATTACAGGCGTTGGAACGGGCGCACCGCGCAACGACGGCGTAATGGGACAAGTCAAACAAACGCCGAATTCCATCGGCTATGTTGAATTAACATTTGCGAAAGCCAACAATCTGCCGACGGCTTTGATTAAAAATAAAGCAGGCGAATTTGTCGCGCCGAGTTTAGAAGGCGTTTCGGCGGCAGCGGCAGGTTCGGTTGCGGAAATGCCCGATGATATGCGCGTTCAAATCACCAACGCCGACGGCAAAGACGCTTATCCGATTTCAAGCTACACCTATATTTTGGTTTATAAAGACCAACAAGATGCAACCAAAGGCAAAGCGTTAGCAAATTTTTTATGGTGGGCGATTCACGACGGCAAACAGTTCACAAAGGATTTGCATTACGCTTCATTGCCTGATGAAATCGTCAAAAAAGCGGAAGCGAAAATCAATTCGATGACCGGCGGCGGAAAGCCTCTGCGTCAATAAATAACCGTCTAAAATAAAAAACGAACTTGGCACAAACAGGAACAATCGGCGATAAAGTTTTTCGCACCATTTTACTCATTACTGCCGCAATTATCGTAGTAATTATGGTGGCGATGATTTTTATGATGGTGTGGAATTCTCTGCCGACCATTAAGCAATTCGGTTTGGATTTCCTCATCGGGCGTGAATGGAAACCCGCCCAAACCGTGTTCGGCGCACTTCCTTTTATTTACGGCACAGTCGTTTCTTCCGTTATTGCTCTGATAATTTCCGTGCCGCTTTCGCTCGGCATCGCCATCTTTCTAGTCGAACAAGCACCGAAAAAAATTGCCACGCCGATTGCGTTTATGGTTGAACTGCTGGCGGCGATTCCGTCGGTGGTTTATGGTTTGTGGGGAATTTTCGTGCTTGCGCCGTTTGTGCGCGATTATTTGGGCGTATTTCTCGAAAAATACTTTGGTTGGCTGCCGCTTTTTCAAGGACGATTGACAGGAATCGGAATGCTGACGGGCGGAATTATTTTGGCTCTGATGATTACGCCGATTATTACGGCGGTGGTGCGCGACATCTTGGAAGTTGTCCCGACACAGCAGCGTGAAGCCGCGCTTGCGCTCGGCGCAACCAAATGGGAAACGACGCAAATCGTTCTCGGCAATGCGGCTTCGGGAATTGCCGGTGCAGTCGTGTTGGGTTTGGGACGCGCACTCGGCGAAACAATGGCGGTTACGATGGTGATTGGAAATTCACCGCAGATTTCCGCCTCCTTGTTTGAACCGGCTTACACCATCGCTTCGGTTCTCGCGGCAAACTTTGCCGAAGCAACCGACGAATTATATCTGAGCGCGTTAATCGAAATCGGTTTGGTTTTATTTCTGGTTACTTTCGTGGTTAATGTTATCGCCAAATTGCTTGTTTCGAGAGTCGGAAAAAGATACGCATAATGTCGAATAAAGAGTCATTACATCGCCGAAGAAAACTCGTCAGCAGTTTGATGACGACGATAACCGCCGCGTGTGCGTTTTTTGCGATTGCAATTTTGTTGCTAATTCTTTCATATATCGCGGTGCGCGGCATCACTTCGGTCAATCTGCAATTTCTGATTGACACGCCGAAACCCGTCGGCGAAGGCGGCGGCATCGGCAACGCGATTGTCGGTTCGGTTTTGATGACGCTGCTGGCTTGTGTTATCGGTTTGCCAATCGGCATCGGCGCGGGCGTTTATCTGGCGGAATTCGGCGAAAACTTATTCGGCAAAACGGTTCGATTTTTGGCTGATACTTTAATCGGTGTGCCGTCAATTATTGTCGGAATTTTTATTTATACGCTGGTTGTGTTGCCGATGGGCAGACAATCGGGACTTGCGGGCGGGCTTTCGCTGGCAATAATTATGATTCCGATTGTCGCGCGGACAACCGAAGAAATGATACGGCTGGTGCCGGATTCGATGCGCGAAGCCGCGCTTGCACTCGGCGCACCGCAGTGGCGCGTAACTTGGAATATTGTGTTGCCTGCCGCTTCGACGGGCATTGCAACGGGCGCAATGTTGGCGATTGCGCGAATTTCGGGCGAAACCGCACCGTTACTTTTTACGGCATTAAACAGCCGTTTTTACAATTATTTCTATGACCAACCAATGGCATCTTTGACCGTGCAGATTTATAATTACGCGACCGGACCCTTTGATGTCGAACATGATATGGCGTGGGCGGCAACGCTTATTTTGATAACGCTTATTTTGGCTATTAACATATTGGTTCGGTTTTTGACGCGGAAGCGGTTTTAAATAAATTAACAGGGATTTTTAAGAAGTTGGCAGTGGCAGTAGCAGTCAAGTATTTTTCCTGCGGTCTGCTACTGCCAACTTCTTAAAAATCCCTGTTAATAAAAAGTTTTTGAGATTATGCAAAGCAAAATCAGCATTTCAAATTTAAATTTCTACTACGGCAAAGAGCAAGCCTTACACGACATCACGCTCGAAATCCCAGAACGCCAGGTCGTCGCCTTTATCGGTCCGTCAGGTTGCGGGAAATCCACATTTTTGCGGACTCTCAATCGAATGAACGACACGATTTCGATAGCCAAAGTTGATGGAACTATTTTGATTGACGGCAAAGATATTTACGCGCCGAATACCGATGTCGTTGCTTTGCGGCGAAAAGTCGGGATGGTTTTTCAGAAATCGAACCCGTTTCCGAAATCAATTTTTGAAAACGTCGCGTATGGCATTCGCATCAATCGAATGTATGAAAATAAAACTGATTTGGAAAAAAAAGTTGAAAAGGCTCTGCGCGATTCGGCACTTTGGGATGAAGTAAAAGACCGCTTAAATACATCGGCATTCGGGCTTTCGGGTGGACAGCAGCAACGTCTGTGCATTGCCCGCGCCTTAGCTGTTCAACCCGAAGTCATTTTGATGGACGAACCGGCTTCCGCGCTTGACCCGATAGCGACACAAAAAATCGAAGAACTCATCGTCGTATTAAAAAAGCAATATACAATCGTCATCGTAACGCATAATATGCAGCAAGCGGCGCGTGTTTCCGATAAAACGGCGTTTTTTATGTTAGGAAAAATGGTGGAATACAACGCCACGCAAAAAATGTTCACCAACCCGGACGAAAAATTGACGGAAGATTACATAACGGGAAGGTTTGGATAAGAGTTTTGAGTTTCAGGTTTCTCAAAAATGCGGAAACACGCGCGAAGCAACTGTGATTTTCGCCTCGACTATCGTGCAAACTTCTGCAAAAAGTGAGAAATTTATAGAGCGAAAATTTCTGGTAAAGCCGACTTGAAATTTGAAATGTGATAAATTAGTAAAGAAAATGGAACATCGAATCATAGACCAACAGTTAGACGTTTTGCGCGACAAACTTCTCTTGCTTGGCGGCACGACTGAAAAAGCGCTCCATCGCGCTATGCAGTCTTTGATGGAACGCGACAGCGATTTAGCCAGACGGGTTTTGGAAGAAGATAAAATCATCAATCAAATGGAACTTGAGATTGACCGTTTGAGCATCGAGATTCTTGCTTTGCAGCAGCCTGCCGCGCACGATTTAAGATTTGTAATTTCGGTGGCGAAAATTACGCCGATTTTGGAACGCATCGCCGACCACGCAGGAAATATCGCTGATGCCGCGATAAAAATTAACGATGAACCGCAACTGAAAAATTACATAGATTTGCCCGCGATGGCGGAGAATGCGGCGGAAATGCTCAGAACTGCGCTCGATGCTTTCACGACGGAAGATGCCGCGCTTTCACGCGAAATTATCAAACAAGACAAAAAAATTGACGCGAGTTACAAACTGGTTTTCGATCAATTGATTGAGATAATGATAGATAGTCCGACCAATACGGCAAGTGCCGCGCAACTGCTTTTTGTCGCCAAACACATCGAGCGCATCGGCGATTACGTGAAGGACATTTGCGAACTAAATGTTTATTTAAGAGAAGCCGCATTTATCAAACACAGCCAAAAGATTTAGATTTTTCAGCATTCAAATAAATAATTTTCCTTTAATAGACAAGCCGTTTTTAATCCGATATATTTGATTTCTTCAATTCCAAATTTAACGGAGATTCTAAAAAAAATGGCTTTTAGTTTATTGCCGCGGGAAGACGACTATTTTGTCTTTTTTTCGCAGATTACCGAGAAGATTCAAGAGGCTTCAAACATTCTCGTCGAAATGCTGCAAGACAAACGCGAAAATTTTGAAGCATATACTCGACGCATTAAAGATGCCGAACACGCCTGCGACGAACTGACGCATCAGGTTACGACCAAACTCAATAAATCGTTTATCACGCCGTTTGACCGCGAAGATATTTTTACGCTTTCGGTTGCCCTTGACGACGTTTGCGATTACATTGACGCAGGCGCACGCGCCATCGTCATGTATGACATTCACGAAATCAGCGACCACGCCAAAGGGCTTGCCAAAGTCATTCAAGGTTTGGCGATGGAAATAAATTCAGCCGTTTCGATGCTCAAAAAACCAAACGGAATGAATCAGCATATCGTTGAAATTCATCGGCTCGAAAACGAAGCCGACGACATTTATTTTCGCGCCATCGGTGAATTATTTCAAAAGGAAACCGACCCGATTAGCTTGATTAAGTGGAAGGAACTTTACGAGATTTTGGAAAATGCCACCGACCGCTGCGAAAGCGTCGCCAATATCATTGAAAGTATTGTTTTAAAACACAATTAAATTAACGGTGAACGGTAAGTGGTAAATGGTTAATTTTTTAACTTGCTGTTTATCATTCAGCACTTACCGTTCACCACTCACCACTAAAACTTATGGATGCTCATTCGGTAACTTTAGGATTAGTCATTTTCATTGTTATAATCGCGCTTGTTTTTGATTATGTCAACGGTTTTCACGATGCGGCAAATTCGATTGCGACGGTTGTGGCAACGCGGGTTTTATCGCCGGGCGTAGCGGTGGCGTGGGCGGCGTTTTTCAACTTTATCGCTTTTGTCGTCTTTGGGACCGCCGTCGCCAAAACCATCGGCGGCGATATGGTCAATATCAGCGCGATTGCCGAAGATTCCAGACTTTTTGTTTTGCTTGCCGGACTTTTGGGCGCGGTTATCTGGAATTTAATAACCTGGTATCTCGGACTTCCGACTTCGAGTTCACACGCGCTTATCGGTGGTTATGCAGGCGGCGCGATTTCCGCATATATCGGAATTAACGGAATTGCCGGAGTCAGTAATGTTTTAATCGCTGAAGGTTGGATAAAAACACTCTCGTTTATCGTTCTTTCGCCGCTTATCGGAATGAGTTTGGGCTTTATTTTGATGGTCGCGGTTTATTGGATTTTTCACAAAACAAACGTCGCCAAAATTGACAAAGGTTTCCGCATCGGTCAACTTTTTTCCGCCGCCGCTTTCTCGCTCGGACACGGCGGCAACGACGCGCAAAAAACGATGGGCATTATCACTATTGTGTTAGTCGCAGGCGGTTTTTTACAATCCGCGCCGGGCGGTAAATTGCCTGAAGTTCCGCTGTGGGTTGTTTTAGCGGCACACGCGGCAATCGGTTTGGGAACACTTTCGGGCGGCTGGCGGATTGTCAAAACAATGGGAACGAAAATCGTCAAACTTCAGCCGGTCGGCGGATTTTGCGCGGAAACTGCCGGTGCGATGACGCTTTTTGCCAGCACATTTGGCGGAATTCCCGTTTCAACGACGCACACCATTACGGGCGCAATCGTCGGTGTCGGCGCAGCCAAACGCTTTTCGGCGGTCAAATGGGGCGTGGCAAGCAGAATCGTCTGGGCGTGGATTATCACGATTCCGGCAGCAGCGATAATTGCGGCTCTGTCTTACGAGATTATTTTGTTAATTGATAAAATCATCGGAAAGTAAAAAGGCAAAAAAGTGAGAAGTGAGAAGTGAGAATTGAGAACAATTTATTTCCCACTTCTCACTTCTCACTTCTCACTTTTCTTCTTAGGCGGCTCTTTCTTATCGCCCCAGTAAAATGCCTTGACGACTAAAACATAGACTAACAGAACCAAAAAGCACAATATAAAAAAAAAGACGATTAACCAGGCTAAATATGACATAGTTTTGCGAAGAATTACGGACAAGCGATAAGAGATGAATAAAAGAAGATTCGGTAATTCTTATTCATCCTTCATCCTTTACTGCGCCTCCTCGCTATTCTCTTTCGGCGCGAGTATATTGGCAACGATACCTTTACTTCCGCTGTGTTCCAGAATGTGTTTATATAAAACGGTTAGCAGCGCGACGACCGGAATTGAAAGGAAAACACCCGGAATGCCTGCTACTTGTTCGCCTGCCAGGACCGATAAAATAATCGCCAGCGGATGCAGATGAATGCCTTCGCGGACAATTCGCGGGTAAAAAACATAATCCTGCAAAATCCGTAGAATTCCTAAAAAAACAGCCACATAAATCGCTTCCGAAACTGATTCGAGCGAGGCGACGGTAATAACGATAACAGCGATAGTCAGCGGTCCGATAAGCGGAATAAACTCAAAAATCCCTGCCAACACGCCGAGCAGGAGCGCGTAATTAATACCGAGAATATAAAACGCAATGGTGCATAACGTCCCGATTAAAACGCACGAAATAAGTTGGGCGCGAACGTAAGCGGCAAGCGTCGTATTGACATCGTGAATGACGGATTCAACCCGCGTCCGCCAATCGCCGCTCGGAAAAACCCGCAGAACCGAAATGCGAAAAAGATTAGCATCCTTGAGAAAGAAAAATGCCAGGATAGGAATTAAAATCAGCCACGGAATAAAATAAAGCATAGCTACCAGAAAATTCGTAATCTCCGAACCGATTGTGCCGACGACGGCTACTGCTTTTTCGTTGATTTGCGTCTGCACGGTTTCGGGAATCTGGTATCTTCTATAACGTGTGCCGAGGTCCCGAAATCTGGCTTGAAACGAACTCGCGTATTCCGGCAAACTGATTGAAAATTGTCTGGCTTGTTCGACTACGAGCGGAGTCAGCACGGCGATAGTAACGCCCAAAGTCAAAAAAACAATCAAATAAGCCGTGCCAATCGCCAGCGGGCGCGGCATATATTTACTGTAAGGCGTGTTTCCAAACGGTCGGCTGATTAGCTCGACCAGCGGTTTTATCAAATAGGCGAAAAAGACCGATAAAACAATCAGAAAAAACAGATAAGTCAGCGCAGAGATGATATTTGTTAAAAATCCGGCAACGGCTAAAATCAACAGCGTTACCAAAACCACGCGCACAATCGAACGCACCGGCGGCGTTGACGCATCGAAAACGATATTTTGCGCCTGCTGTGAAACTTCGACCTCGTTTTCATCTTCGCCCGCGACCATTTTGATTGTGTCCGTTATTTTGTTGTCAGACATATATTTTCCTCACTGTTTTATAATCCTAAAGTCAAACAAACAATTTCATCATTTTGGTTGTTTAATTGTCGAATAATCTTCGACGTTAAACCGCATCCGCAAGGTTTCCAAATTTCCCGGCGGAAATTCGTAGCTTGAACCGGCAATAGCGGCTTTGTCGCCGTCGGATAAAATAAAACGATTGGTAACGGGCGGCGAATTTGCTTTTAGATACTTTTTATCTTCGCCGTCTAAAACACCGCCGTCTTTGCGCCGGAAAACGAAAATATAATCGAAACCGGCGGTTCTCATCGTTTCCAAATCGCTTTCAAAGTCCGGCACTTTATTTTCGAGCATTTGATTTGTTGCCGTTTTATTTGCCTTTAATGACGGACTTTCGCAGGCAAGACTCAAAAAAACAAAGACAAAAAGACAAAAAGACAAAAAGATAAAAAAGTATCTTTTGATACATGCGCTTTGTTTGGTTAATTTATGTTTATACTTCATTTATTTTTGCTCCACATTATTCGGTTCATCATTTCCGTCGTCCGCGTTATCTTCGTCATTTGTTTTTTGATTTGCCGAGTTTGCCGCTTTTTCTTCTTCTTCGAGTTGTTTAAGTTCATCTGGTGTTGGCGGCGCACCTTCGTCATCCGCGTCGTTGGGCGATTCGCCTTTTTGGTCGCGGATTTTCAAAATTCTTGCTTCGTCGTCCTCATAAGCCATCTCGCACCAACCGCTTTTCAAACAGTTGGCGATGAAATCCACATTATCTTTGGCTTCGGAAAAGATAAATCTCGAGCCGAATTTCTCGCGGATAATCGGCGCGGGGTCGTCAATTTTACCGGAATTTATCTGGTCGGTAAGTTTGTAAAGTTCGGGATTCTCCGAATAAAGATAATTAGGGTCGAGTCCCCAGACATAATTATGTTTCGTGTCGTAGAAAAACATTTTCGGAAAATTGTCCCAATTGCAGTTATAAATTCTTTCACCTGCGGGAATGTTTTCGTTTGACCAAATCATGGCGCGTTGGTATTTGGCGTTCGACTCATTTTCTCTGATGGACGACATCAAGCCTTCTTGTTTGATGTTAAAAAATGCCCGCAAACCAACCGTATTGCGCCAATTTTCTCCCGCCCAGGTTGTCGTATCTATGCCGACGAAATAGAAAAACATCATCACGACCAAAACGAATCCGATAAAACCGGCGGCGACGTTTTTCCACAAAAGAATTTGTTTCTCTTTATCATTGACTTTGTCGAGATAAGGTTCAATCCCGCGTTTAAAGTCTTCGGGCAAAACAACCCGCGGCGCGAAAAACGCTTGCCAGCTAAACGCGGCAAAAAGAATGGCAAACGGCGGAAAGTATTCGGCAATGCGTTTTGATTTAAATATCCAAACGAACAAAACGGAAGCAAAAACAAGAAAAAACGTCGCTTTTTCAGGCAGTTTGCCGCCTCGCGGCGTGAACAAAATATAGCCGACGAACATTGCGACAAATGCGACCGTTAAATGCGTCAATAACTGCCAGCCGTCATACGGATACCATTCGCCGCCGACCGCAACCGGATAATCGCTGGTAAATTTTGTAAAGAAATGCTCGGAAAAAAGTTTAAGATTGTCGGGAAAATAAGGATTGATAATGTTTCCCAAAATCATTCCGCCAAAAGTGTAGGCAAGCGGTTTCCATTCAAATCTGCGCTCGTTCCAGGCAATAATTAAAGCCCAAATCAGAGCCGCGCCGAAAAGTATCGGATAAAGGCTGTAAGTCCAGACAAAAACAAACATCAGCGGCAAAAGCCAAATATACTTTCGCTCAAACAGCAGATAAATTCCGACAATCGTGTAAATAATCGTCAGCGGCGGAGCTTTCGCCATATTCATTCGATAAAAGAACGGATTGGCGCACAGCAACAGCGCGGCTAACCACAACAAAAGATAATCTATCTGATAACGAAACATCAGCCAATAGACCGAAAAAATTGCCAGACTGCCGTAGAAAACCGCCGCGACTTTTGCCGCCGTTACCGCCTCGAAAAACCACAAAAAAGGAATCTGCAAAAGATGAAAAAGAAAATGATGGTCGGCGTAATCGTTCGCATTCAAAACGGTCAAGGGAAGCCAGGTAAATTCGGGCAGCCATTTAAAATGTTTGAAATTTTCCCAGAGCAGCGAACTCCAGCGAATATGATAATAGCCGTCCCAATCGCCGCAGCAAATCGCCTGTGTCGAAAACTGCAAAAGCGTCATCAGCAAAAAGACGGCAAATAAACCGAAAATCAAATAAACCCAACGAATTGCTTCTTCCGTGCCAAACCATTCCTTCCAGGTCAGTTCAGTAGTTTGAGGTGTTTTAACAGTTGCCTCAACCGTTGTTTCGTTGGACTGTTCCTTAAAAATTTCTTCCATTATAAATGCCTTTATTTTGAAAAACCGATAGCGGGTAAAAAGATAAATTCATTGAAAAAATATCACGAAATCAAGATAAATATCTAATCGAAATACGAAGTAAGCAATGGTAGCAAAAGTTTTTTCGGAAAGCACATTTGCTAATCTAAAATCGAAAATCTAAAATCGAAAATTCAACTATGTATCCAAAAGGAAATCTATTTGTTCCCGCATCGCACGGCGAACTTGAAGCGATTTTGAAAGAACCGGACGGCGAAGTTCGCGGTGTTGCGCTCGTTTGTCATCCGCATCCTTTGGGTGGCGGCACGATGCACAATAAGGTTGTTTATCGCGCGGCGGCAGGTTTGCTCGAAGTCGGATTGGTAACTTTGCGTTTCAATTTTCGCGGTGTCGGCGCAAGCACGGGCGAACACGACGACGGCAACGGCGAAAAAGATGATGTGAAAGACGCGCTCGATTATTTGACGGAAAATTATCCGAATCAAGAAATAACTCTGGCGGGATTTTCCTTCGGTTCGCGTGTCGGAACTGAAGTTGCGCTCGACGACGAAAGAGTCGTGCGCCTCATCAGCATCGGCACGCCGGTTGATAATTACGATTTTTCCTATTTGAAAAATTGCCGCAAACCGATTCTTTTCGTTCACGGCGATGAAGACAAGTTCGGCTCAATCGAAAATTTGAATGTGCTGGTGTCGCAGGTCGCCGAAAATACGGATGCAAGGTTAGTCGTTTTTCAAAACTGCGGACATTTTTTCGACAATCATCTTGAACAGTTGAAAAATGCAATTCACGATTGGATTTTGGAGAAGATTTTTGAATAATTTTTTATTTAACGCAAAGACGCAAAGACGCAAAGTTAAATAATTATTTTTAAAATTCTTTCAGAATGCTTTCTTTATAAAATTTTTGCGTCTTTGCGCCTTTGCGTCTTTGCGTTAAAAAATCTTGAGAAATAAAGGCTAAATATGGAAGAGAAAGAACAAGACAAACAAGCCGAAAGACTGCGAAACGCCGCGATTCGCATTACGATGATGCCGCGCGACACGAACGCGCATGGCACGGTTTTCGGCGGAATTATTTTAAGTTACATTGACATTGCGGGCGGTGTCGAAGCCGTGCGGCACACGCATCACGACCGTTTTGTAACCGTGGCGATGAAGGAAGTCATCTTTCACGAACCCGTTTTTGTCGGCGACCTTGTAAGTTTTTACGCGCAAACGGTCAAAGTCGGCAATACATCTATTACGATTCGCGTCGTCGTCGAATCCGAACGCTTCGGCTCTCACGGTCAATCGGTGCGCGTAACCGAAGCCGAAGTCATCTACGTCGCCATCAATCAATACCGCGAAAAAGTGAAGATTGGAAAGTAATTACCGGGAGCGCGGGCATCCTGCCCGCTGGTGAACGCTGAAAGCGTTCAAAAATGTTTTCGATTCTTTCAAGATTAAAGCTATGTAAAACTCTTTCGTGCTGTCGCACGATTGCGGGCAGGATGCCCGCGCTCCAATTTTTTCGATGAATTCCATAAACATCGCATCGTTAATCAATCTTTTAGGCTTCACGGTCGGAGTCGCTCTCTACGCGCTTTTGTTTGTAATGGTTGTGCGGCATCGCAAGGCAAAAGATAAATTTCCGTTTGATTTACTGCTTTTTGCAACGGCTGTTCTGGGATTTCTCTGGAACATCGGCGAACTTTCCGTTTTTATCTGGCAGGATTTCGGCATCGGGAAGGTTTCGCCGGTTTTGCTGGCAATTTCTTATTCGGCACTCGGATTTTTGCCGTCGGTCGTGGTTCATTCAGCCTGGAAAAATTCCGAAAGCGAAAATTCGCAGGCGCGTCTGCTGGCTTTTGCCGCCTACGGTTTGAGTATTCTGGCAAGTTTGTTTCACTTGCAGTCGGCGGTTTTTTTTAATACTGCGCCGTCGGATTTGGCTCTGCAAATTCTCACTTTCGGTGCGCTTGCGCTGATTGCCGGATTGCTAATTTTTAACTTCAAACAACCGCTCGAAAATAAAACAGTGTGGATTACGGCATTGCTGGTTTTTGCGGTTTCGGCACTGCATCTGAGTTCGCAAAATGAAGGAAATTCGTGGCTCGTCGAACTCATCGCGCATCAATCTTCCTTGCCGCTGGCGTTGGCAATTTTGCTTCAGGATTATCGTTTTGCGTTTGCCGATTTATTTCTCAAACGCGCATTGTCGTTAATGCTGCTTGCTTCATTAGCTTTCGGGCTGTATGTTTTTGCTGCCGTTCCGCTGCTGGCGTGGCACGAAACGCACGACCGGAACGACGTGCAGGCGGCGGTCATCGTTTTAACTTTATGGATGACAACGGCATTGATTTATCCGGCTTTGCACAAATTTGCCGTGCTGCTGGTTGATAAAATTATTCTGCGGCGGTTTGATTACAGGAAACTTCAGCTTGAAATAGCGCAGATTATCGAAAAGCGCGAAACATCCGAAGATGTATTAAATGAAGTTTGCGCTAAACTGTCAGCGGCTCTGACGGCGAAAAACGCAGTCTGGACGAAAACGCCGGAAACCGAAACAAACGTCAAACTCTCGTCGGTTAATTTTACGCCGAACAGCGCGGAATTTTCTGTTCCGACGGTTGAATCGCCATTTTATCAAATGAGTTTGGGTGAATTTTCGGGCGGTCGCCGTCTTCTGTCCGACGAAATCGAAATGCTCGAAGCGGTTGCGCTTCTGGCGGCGCGGCGGATTGATAATCTGCGCGTTACCAATGAAAGATACGAACAGGAAATGCAGGCGCAGGAATTCGGCAAACTGGCGGCGGAAGCCCAACTTCGCGCACTTCGCGCCCAAATTAATCCGCATTTTTTGTTCAATGCGCTGACGACAATCGGTTATTTGATACAAACCGCGCCGGAAAAAGCCTTTGATACTTTGATGAAATTGACGCAGCTTTTGCGCGGAAGTCTGCGCTCAAACAGCGAATTTTCGACGCTCGGCGAAGAAATAGATTTGATTAAAAGTTATTTGGAAATCGAAAAAGCGCGGTTTGAAGAGCGTTTGGAAGTGGAGATTAATATAGCGCAGGATTTGGAAAACTTGCGCCTTCCCGCGCTGATTTTGCAGCCTTTGGTCGAAAACGCCGTGAAACACGGTATTTCAAAAACGAAAAACGGCGGCAAAATTTATATTTCCGCGAATTTGGAAAACGAAAACGACAAAGTTTTCCTAAAACTGCGCGTCTTTGATTCGGGCGGCGGTGTCGGCGAAAATGAACTTTTGCGGGCGCGTGAAAAAGGTGTCGGCTTAAATAACATCGAACAAAGACTGATTTCTTATTACGGAAAAACGGCGAGTTTGCGGATTGAAAGCGAGATTGGAAAGGGAACGACGGCGGAAATCAAGTTATCAGTCAACAGTTATCAGTCAACGGTAAAAATTTCGTAACTGATAAGTGATAACTGATAACTGATAACTGATAAGTAGTCGGACAAATTTAGATAAATGTATTTTTATTCGGAATAGATAATAGATGATAGATAAAAGCTGATAGATTCAGCAAGGTTTTATCTGTCAGCTATCATCTTTTATCTATCATCTATTCCG